>NZ_CAXTNP010000297.1:0-8793 GCF_964245575.1 uncultured Nostoc sp.
GCCCAACTCCCCTGCTCCCCTGCTCCCCTGCTCCCCTGCTCCCCAAGTGCTCTGCGTCTGCGACTATCGCCGTGTCTCATTAAACCCTGTTGTATAGGTATAACCCTACTTTCTCAAAACCTCTTGTATAGAGATACTTGTATAGGCGATCGCGTGACTCCCCGACTGGCTGACTGGCATCTGCGACTATCGCCGTGTCTCATTAAACCCTGTTGTATAGTGATAGCTGGTACGCTCCTTGGCTTCTTTACTTAACCCTCTTGTATAGGTATACAGGCGATCGCAGTTTCTTAGGTTATGTCTTTTCATCACTAACAGGCATAATCTTCAGAATGTCAAAAAAGTCAAATCAATTTTATCGTCAAGTTAATTGATATAATGCAGGCGTGACGAGCATCTCCTTCGCTTCAGAATGATTATCATTCTTGGAAGAGGGTTAAATTACAATTAGCACCAGTTTCCTATAATTAATCAAAGTTTTGTATAAACATAATCTTCAGTAAAATTCTGGGATAGATCGCATTTACCGTCTGTTGAATATGTGTTAATTCTAATAAGATTTGGCACACTAAGAACAGTAAGTGTACTATACAGCTTTGTCTGACAACCAGTTGAAAGATTGGTACGACTTACAACAGCGTCAGCAGTGCGATTATCAAAGAACACACCACTTATTGTATGAATAAAAGCAGGGGCATCGGTTATCGTACCCCCTAAAGTGCAACTGTTTTGGGTAAAATTCCAAATAATACCATCTGCTCTTTTCCACAAACCTCTGACGTTGGGGCAAGTTTGTTCAGCGATTGCAGATTCTTGCATGGGAGCAAAATAACCCAAGAGCAAACTGGAACTAACAATAAGCAAACCAAAAATTTTTTTCATGGAGATTAGTTGTTCTAATGGTGTTAGCACTCTGGCGGGGAGACAATACAGGGCGACCGCATCATGTCAATAAGACTATTTCATTCTCAATATGTATTTGGATAGTTTTTGGTTGACCGATATATACTTTTTTGGTATTGAAAAACAAATCAAACAAAATAGATTCCAGCATTTGATAGCAGATTATCATTCGTATTTATTTGCAAAAAAAAATAAATAGAAGTTTACATAATTCTTTATATGGTTAAATTTAACTGAAGCATAAGTTAAATTTAAATTAGAAGAACAGAAAGCTGAAATTATTGAAAGAGTGCAGACTTTTCTTTCTGTGTTTGAGGGTGTCGGTTAACAAATTCTAAGGCATAACCTCTCCCCGGCTCCCCTGCTCCCCTGTTCAAAACGGCGGCGATCGCTACATTTGCCAGTGGTCGCAGAAAATAGCCTAGAAGCCCTTTAGGATCTGGACTTTAGACTAAAACGTTGTTAGAAAACGTACTTCTAAGCCAACTAAGCAGCCGACTAAATCTGCTTAGTTTAGCTATTTTCATATTTTCTAGTTTAAATTTATTTAACCCAGCATCGTTGGGTCATTTTTCATGCTTTAGTCTAAAGTCCAGTTCCCTTGTCTCCCTTGTCTCTTCTCCATGCCCCATGCCCCATGCCCAATTCCCTATTTTTATTTAGTTTTGGGTAAAGGTTGACCAAACTCAATGATCTGGGGATCGGGAGCATTGGGGATTGTTGGAACTGGAAATTCCGACATTCCCAAAGGAGGAATGTTATTTAAATTATCTGGTTGATTTGGGAAAGAAGGAGGGGGAAGAATCGAAGCAGGTTGTTGAGAGGGAGAGGATGTATTTTGATTTAAAGGAGGTACGGTGACAAAAGGCTGCCCTGAGTTAGTAGTAATTGTTGAGGGCAGTTCATTGGATGGAGAGGGAACTGTCAGTAAGGGCGATTGTGGATTAGTAGTTACGGGTGGGTTACTAGGCGGCTTTTGGAGTGTTTGAGGTTGTTTCTTGGCTGAAGGTGGGGACTTTCCTGGTTTCACGGCAGTAGTTTTACCAGAAATAACCGGGCGTAATACCCAGCGAGTGGAGTTTTTTCGGGAAATGGGTTGCAGTTGTACCTGTTTGGGATTAAAAACAGTCCCTGGTGCTAAATCTAGGACAATGCGTATATCATTTGCATTCAGTTGAGAAACACGAATACTTTTGATTGCTCCAGAATAATTTTGTTGTGTGGTAACTTTGCCCAACTTAGTATTCGGTATATCTACAACAAGACGGGAGGGTTGGGTAAGGTAGAAATAATGAGGGGTTGTGCCTGCTGAAAGGGTGATTTCGAGTTGCTGTGTCTTGGGGGAAAAACGCCAATTTTCTAGCTTTGCCACTGGTGTCGCAGCAGTAGTGCAAGTTTCGAGGGCGATCGCTGCACAAAAGCCTAATAGACTGATGCTAAATAGCTGCTTGCGCCATTGGCAAAATTGCCTAGTCTTTAGTCCCTGATTCATTCTTTTTATCTGCTCCATAAAACCCATACAATGCGCTCACATTGCTGTTTACTTCGCGCTTCCAATCCTGGAGACGCGATTAATCGCGTCTCTACCCACTCCCCAATTCAATTAGCTTTTTGGGGCACAGCAGTAAATTTCAGAGCTTGTGGAATGCCCTTTACAGTTAATTGACCTGTCATATTACCTTTATCCACAAGTTGCATTTGAATTGTGACTGAGTTCAGAGGATCATTTTGGGGGCGAGGAATATTACAAAGGATTGATTTACCAACTTTTCCAGATAAATTTAACTGTTGATTTCGGAAGATGCCTGCCAGAGAGTGCTTTTCGTCAGTATTGGGATTAGCGTTTGCTGGTAATAGAGAGGCATTTAAGTAAATACCCGACTGCTCAATGTTTAACGTCAGAGTATCTGATTTTTCACAGTTCGGCAAATTCTCTGACAGGGTTAGACGATACCGCCCGTTAACTGGAGGAGGAGCCTTGAGATTGTTTTCCCCATAAACACTGACAGTTTTAAACAACAGTAGCACTGAAATTATTGCTACTCCGTAAAAAGTTAAAGATTTGAAGTTGAAATGATTCATGAATTTCAACTCCTCAATGTTGGCTCTTGACTACTAACCTCAGGAAGCATAGAGGCAAGGTGAGCGGTGACTTGGCTGTAACGGCGGGTAATCAGCAAGGAGGAACGACATTGGATAGCTAGTTGATCTGTATATCTTCCCAAGGTTTGGCGCTCGATACCCCAAGCGCGGCTAGTGCCAGCAATAGTTAGGTCAACACCTTCTGAAGCTTGAATTACGGCTTGGATTGGTTCTGGGGCTTCGATAATTTTGATTTCAATGCGATCGCGTACACTGGTGGGCAATTGTTCCATCATCATGTGCAGTTCGTAACTCAATTCTTCCTTAGCTTGATTTGCTACTATCTGTAATATCTGCAACATACAAGTCTCACGATTGATTAACAGTCTCAGAGCTAGTATTAGTGCTAAATCATCATGGATATTGGCTGAATAAGGTACCAATAAACTTTCTAATTGCTCTTTGCCTTTATCTACAAACACTGCTACATCCACTGGTGCAGTGGTAAGCATTTGTCCGACTCGTCCACCTAAACGATTACTACTAAAAGCTGGCCGATGCCAGCCGACAAGAATTAAATTAGCTTGTTCTGATGTAGCAATCTGTGCTGTTTCGCGGGCAACGTTGCTGGATATGCGAACGATAGGATGCACACAAGTACGAGTTTCTGGCGGTTCGAGAGTATTAATTAATTCTTCTAGCTGCTGGCGGCGCTGGGCGATTAATCGATCTGCTTCAACTGGGGTACTTTCAAAAGCATAATCTTCTTGAAATTCAATCAGGCTAAGAGGGTTAACAATGGCAGGATATCGGTAATTGAGAGCGATACCTACGGTGGTCATTGAGCTTTGTCGAAGTGCGGGCTGCGCCAATGCTACTGCCAACTGTACTAAACCTTTTTGGGTACTTGGATTAGCCACTGGCACCAAAATTCGGAAAGGATGAGGGGAAGTTCCACTTCCAGCAGAGGTATCTATACCTGTTTCTGCTTCTGTCTCTGGTTCCACGACATCTAACCTGATCAGCTTTTTCGGATATGTCCATTCCAGCAGTGGCGAGGTCATGAATGTAGTTACCAATGCCATAATTACCAGCATGGTAAATATTAAGGGGGAAATTACCCCTAACTCTAGACCAATGTTTAGTACTATCAGTTCGGTTAAACCGCGAGTATTCATTAACCAACCGAGTGCCGAGGCTTCCCGTTTATTAATTCCACTGACACGGGCCGCTACATAAGTACCAACATATTTGCCTGCGATCGCCACTCCTAAAACCAACGCACACAAAAGCCACAATTCGGGACGATTGAGCAAGCCAATCTGCGTTTTTAAACCACTGTAGGCAAAAAATATTGGCAGTAAGAAAATTAGGACAAAATCTTCCGTTTTTACTGCCAATTCCCGCACTAAATCTTCATTTTTGGGCATGGCTGCTCCCAGTAAAAATGCCCCAAAAATTAAGTGAATCCCAATTAGTTCGGTGATTAATGCTGACGCAACCACTGCCATATAAATCCCAGCTAGCAGTAGTTGGCTGAGTCGTCTTGCACGGAGGTAGTGTTTGGCAAGGCGTTGGAGGAACCAACGTCCCGCCGTCAACATCAAGCCGATGTAAACTATGCTGGCGATAATTGTCGGTATCGCACCAGCAAAGTCACCAGTTCGAGCAACTGCGATCGCTACTGCCAAGAGACACCAAGCTGTCACATCATCCACTGCTGCACAAGTTAACGCCAACGTTCCTAAACGCGTTCCTTGTAAATTGTTTTCAGTAATGATTCGCGCCAACACTGGAAAGGCAGTAATCGACATCGCCGCTCCCAAAAATAAGGCAAAGGCGGTGAATGATACACTTGCATTGGAAACTAGGGGATAAAGTACCACCGCTAGCAATGTTCCTAGAGAAAACGGCACCAAAATGCTGACATGAGAAGTTAAAACTGCTACTTCTAATTGTCCGCTGAGGTATTTGGGATTTAGTTCTAGTCCAATCAGAAACATGAAAAATATTAGTCCCACCTGAGACAAAACATTTAAAAAAGGAAAAGTTTCTGGTGGAAACAAGGTAACTGCTACATCGGGAGCAACTAAACCAAATAAAGATGGGCCAAGCATAATCCCGGCGACAATCTCACCAATTACCAGAGGTTGCTTAATGGAACGGAATCCTAGCCCTACTAGCCTTGAAAGTCCAATAACAATCAGCACCTCAACCAGAACGAGAATAACTATGTGCATGGTTTCTTCAAAATTAACTATCTGGTTTCTCTAAGATGATTCTTTAAAAGACTGCAAAATGTCAAGCTTGTTAGATACACCCAAGGTTAATTTCTGCTTCGTTGTTATGTCAATTATTGTTACGATGCAGTTGTAGCTGTGAAACATTAATTTTGATAGTTTTAGTAGCTATATCTCAAATAACTTCCGAATTAACGATAGTAATAAAATTAGTTAATCAGCAGTAATTTCGTAGTAGCGCTGAAACGCCAATACAAACAAATTAGTGATTATAGCCAGAGTCAAAGCAGAGAATTTTACCCAATTACTAGCTAATTAATCTTATATTTAAATTTGCTTAAGCAGAAGATTTCTCATAGCTTGTCCCGTGCAACAAAAAGGCAATCAATGGTGATGCCATGAGGGTAGTAATGACTGCCATAATAACCATGATAGTGAATAAAGTTGGGGTAATTATACCTTGTTCAAGACCAATATTAAGGATGATTAACTCCATCAAACCACGAGCATTCATCAGAGCGCCGATAGTTGCAGATTCGCGCCAATTTTCCCCCGCAAATTTTGCAGCCAACATACAAGCAATACCTTTGCCGAGAATTGCGATCGCAATAATTAAAAGCGTAATTCCCCACAAAGTAGGAGTGTTTATCAGTCCGATTTTAGTATTCAGTCCAGAGAAGACAAAAAATATCGGTAGCAAAAAAGAAGTAGTTAAAAACTCTGTATATTGGCGAATTTGTTGGGCGAATTCTTGGCGTGGTGTCACTGCTCCCAGCACAAAAGCACCAAATATTGCATAGATGCCTGTGACATCGGTAAACCATGCACAAAACATCAAAATTATCAACATTAAAGTTAGGGTTTGTCTGTTCACACCTGCATCGCATTTTGTCATGCGGGTGAACACTCTCAGTAGAGGTTGTCCGATAAAAATCGCAAATAGCACGTAGCAAATGCCACCACCAATTGCTAATATGGCGATGCTCAGAGAATTTTTCACACTAGCAAGCACGATCGCCAGCAAACACCAAGCAACTCCATCATCTACCGATGCTGCACCTAAAGCTAAAGTACCGAAGCGGGTTTGTGCAAGACCGCGTTCGTAAAGAATACGAGCTAACATCGGAAAAGCCGTAATTGTCATCGACGCACCCAGATACAAAGCGGCTGACCAAGGTGTTACCTTTGGTTGAAAGAAATCGCCATTGTGATAAAACCAAAAAGAAGCGATCGCTCCTAAAATAAAAGGAGTGATAATCCCGGCAGCAGATAGCAAACTTGCACTTTTGATATGATGTTTTAAGAGTTTGGTGTTGAACTCTAAACCAATTAAAAACATATAAATTACCAACCCAATCTGGCTAATAGCATATAAAATCGACATTGATGGGTTGGGTATCTTTAGTCCTACAGCAGTAATAATGGGAAGCTTAGGAAACAACCATTGCTGAAAATTCGGTGCAATCAATCCCAAAAGAGATGGGCCTAGCATTACGCCTGCAATCATTTCGCAAACAACATCGGTTTGACCAAGATAGCGGCGTCCTAAAATCGTGACGATGCGACAAGTGGCTAAAATAACTGTAAGTTGCAGAAATAGCTGAATAACCAGATCAAAATTTGACATTGCACTTCCTTAATTTGCGTCTCTGCATTGAAGAATCTCCCGAAACTCCAAAGCTTGTCCTGTTTTTCCCATAGATGACTACATCAGCACAACTGCTAATTTTGGAAACATAAGATACTTGTTTTTAATTTGATCAGATAGGGCCGTTGCTACAACTCCCCTATTGTTCATAAAAATGCATACAACTGTACGTCAATACAACATATTGCATCCAAACTGAAACCGCCATCTGTAAGTTAATTTTTAGAAACCGATGTATTGCTGATGCATTGACATAACAGGCCAAGAGACTTGTGTCTAGACCATAAACCAATACGCTTATTTGAATTTTTCCCCCTTCCCGCTTCGGGAAGGGGGTTAGGGGGTTAGGTCATTTGCGGACACGATATTACAACCACTCTCCACCCCGGAAACGCCAACGGGGAAAGATAATTCGCATCAGGCTTTGTGAACTAATAAAAACTGCTACCCACACGACGCTATAGTGCAATAAAAAAACTGCTAACGGTAGTTCTTCTTTAGGTAAAGGTATTGGTAAAAAACCAAATAGTTTTACTCCACAGAACACAAATACTAATTCCCATATACCAGCTAAGAGTTGATAGGCTGCGGGCCAGTCCCTGTCCCATCGTAATTTTTGGAGATAGTTATATAGCACATCCCAACCTAAACCAAAGACGGTAACATAACCAAGTATCCAAAAATAAACCGAGTTAGCACTAGAACCAATCAAACCCATTACAAAGGGCAAAGACACAAGTACGCCCACCGTTGCAAGTAATAATAATCGAGTTTGCCAACGACCAAATAAAGTTGGTGTCATAGGAGCGCTGAATAAAAAATAGGGAAAAGATGGATTTAAAAATTCAGCACTATTGTAGTGCTTTTTGCAAGGATGGGAGATACGAGAATATTAGATTAGCTCCAAGGCATCAACATATTTATCTGATTACGATCGCTTCAGGTGGTAATCAAATTTAGAATGGTAAGTTGCTATAGCATCCCAATTGATCACATCTTCTAACAAAGCTTGATAACCCAGTGTATTGGGATGAAGACCATCTTCACTCAAGCGTTTAAGCCGCCAATTTTCACCACGTTCCATCCATTGCTCAAAAATATCTAAATAGGGAATCTGCCGTTTTGTACAAGCAATTCGAGTTGCTTCTTTGTAGCGATACTGATCGGCATGATTATAGTAAAAACAATCTAAAAATGGCATCTTGGCTTCATCCACTGGCACCATGCCTACAAATAACACAGGACATAGTTGCTGTGCTAAATCTAGCAGAGAAGCAATTTCCTTTTCAAATCCGGTAAAATCTGTGTAACTTCGGCCATCGGGACGCGCCAACCGGGCTGAGTCATTCACGCCTACGGATAAAATAATCAAGTCGGGAACACGATTTCGCAGTTCACCCCGGTGGCGGAACTCAACTTCTAGCCTTTGGGCTACTTGTTGCGTGCGATCGCCTCTTACCCCTAAATTATAAAGAACATGACCCGCACTATCCGGCAACATCCACCATCGCCGTAGTTGCTCAATCCAACCTCCTTTTTCCGGATCACCAAATCCATAAATTAAGCTGTCCCCCAGTGCGACAATCTTCATTGGCTGAAAGTGATTTGGTGGTACAGACACCTGCATTGAGGAAGAAGCTAGAAATGTGTGCATTTAACAACTATATTTTATATCTTTACAAGATTCTATACATTTCTATACCATAGATGGCTATCTTTAGTGTCCAAGCATATATCGGGTTTCTAGTTGTTGATATGGTTGCAAAGTTAATATTGTTGCAGTTGAGCCTCTGAAAGTGAATGTTGAGCCTCTGAAGGTGAATGTTGAGCTTCTGAGGGTGAATGTTGAGCTTCTGAGGGTGAACGTTGAGCTTCTGAGGGTGAATGTTGAGCTTCTGAGGGAGAACATTGAGCCTTTGA
>NZ_CAXTNP010000298.1:0-8688 GCF_964245575.1 uncultured Nostoc sp.
TCCCCTGCCCTACTCCCTACTCCCCACTCCCCATTTTCTACCTTCACTGTTGCGGAGGCAGTAAGCCAGAAATCAATTTACTGCCGCGATCGCATTCAATTTCTGCAACTGTAATCTTATTGTCTGAATTGCTAGTTGCTGCAACTGGTTCAATGCGACAAGATTTTTTCAAGTAATAGCCCCGTGGGTTAGAACTCGGGCCTATCCAAATACTTAATAAATCTAATATATATCCAGACTTAGTATTAGCTACGCGCGGTTCAATGCGCCATAGTTCCTTTTCTTCATATTTGCCCAGGTTTTTTTGTATTATTTCCCTACCCAGAGATCCTACCCGTTGTTTCGCATCTAGCAACCATTTCTCTACTTCCGACCAAGGTCTTTGGGCTATTTGTTCTACTACTATTGGTTGAAGTTTCTCTAAAATTATAGCGCCGTTGCGTGGAATTTTTAGTCCTTTTTCTGTACTGACAAGAACGCTACTACTTCTAAAACTATCTGCCTGCAAACTAGGATATTGTTGGAACCAATTATTCATCACAAAGTGAAACTGAATCCAGCAACTTAGCAGCATACTACTAGCAACTAAAATTATGATTCTTTGGCGGTCTTGTGGTTTAGGAATTCGAGCTTTTGCATCAGTATCATTACCTTCAATAAATTCTGGTATAGCCGTAATTAACGCTGAAATTGTTGGCCAGAAAACGATTGTTCTTGGTGTAATTACATCCTGTTGATTTCCAAATGCAAAAACACTCACTAAGAATCCAGTGATCACTGCCCCGACTGGCATAAAAGTACCAGGAACCCTCAAAGGATCTTCAGTTGTATACCAAGCTGTACCAGCAATTAAAAATAACCAACCGAAAAAGGCAATTATATCTTTTATATAACCTATAGCAAAATATGAAACTACCCAAGAAAAAACACTCAAATAAATAAATGTTTGCCAAGAATAAGCTTTCGGTGGAACTAATACCTTTCTAATTCCTGCATAAAGCCCTTCAGTAAATTTAAAAACCCCAAATACATCTTTAAGTAACGTATTCATATTCTTCCCTCTACCTGATTAATCAATCACTAGTCTTCCTTTGACTGAAGTAAATTATTGCTACTTTGAGCGAAAAAATAAAATAATTGTTATAGCACTATAACTCAGAGAATTTGCAATTAATGTAGTAATTACTAAATTACTATTTTGTAATTTAGCAGTGCTAAAAGTACGCCATCGCCGCCGTTGAGATGTTTGAGGTTCTTCTTCTTTTTTAGCAACTGGTTCACTCAATGATAGTAGTAATATCCTTAAAATGAAAAACTTCATTATAAAAGTAGCAAAGAAAATTATACAAGCAGTTAAAATAATTAAACTTTGTGTATTTGCTGATTTAAAATTATTAAAAAACATATAGCTAATTAATTCTGATTTCAGATGTATCGGCAACATTGGTTCTGCTACAAAAAATATGAACCAACCAATTACACTAGAAAACAGATTCATAGAGATAGCATAAAAAATGCTAGTTTTTTTGTCAAATTTTAGTCGATTGTGCAAAACATACGCTTCGATGGGAATGGCAATCAGTACAAATAAAAAGTCAAACAGAATTCCACCAATAGGAAAAATCCTGGGAAGCATCCAATTTTCAGGCATAAATGGTCAAGGGTAAGGGTTAACTGTAGAGAGTATAACTGGGATAGTGAGGGTGATGGTGGAAATTATCTGATTGTCTTTGTCCTTTACTATGTTGGTGTGTCAATATTATCTTGTCGATATTATTTATACATTATACGGACGCATCAGAGGAGCAGTTTCTTTACCTAAGAGTACAAGACGTTAGGTAAGATTAAAGACTGCCACTTATAGCTTTTCGAGAAATGACAAGGAACGGTATTGGTATTCGCACGGCGCAAGTGCGCCCAGAACGGCTCATTGGTCAAATTCACGTCTACGATGGCGTGGGTAAAGGTAAGTCCCAAGCGGCTTTGGGGGTGGTTTTGCGCTCTATTGGCTTGGGGATAAATACGCCTAGCAATTCTAACCGCGTTTTACTGCTGCGGTTTTTAAAAGGGCCGGAACGTGATTATGACGAAGATGGCGCGATCGCAGCTTTGCAGCGCGGTTTTCCCCATTTAATTGACCAGGTTCGCACTGGGAGAGCCGAATTTTTTGGGCATGAGGAAATTACCACCTTTGACCGAGATGAAGCGATGCGGGGTTGGGATGTAGCCAAAGGTGCGATCGCTAGTGGTTTATATTCAGTTGTCGTCTTGGATGAAATTAACCCGGTTCTGGATTTGGGTTTGCTACCAGTGGATGAAGTGGTGCGGACATTAAAATCCAAACCCCAAGAGTTGGAAATCATTGCTACCGGACGCGCCGCACCGCAAAAGTTGCTTGATATTGCAGATTTGCACTCAGAAATGAAACCTCATCACCACCCAACAGCCGAAGCCCTCTTCCTTGAAGGGATTGAAATTTATACTGGTGCTGGTAAAGGTAAGTCTACTAGTGCTTTGGGCAAAGCCTTACAGGCCATTGGTAGGGGAATCAATCATCCAGGTTCTACCCGTGTGTTGATTATGCAGTGGCTTAAAGGTGGTACTGGCTACACAGAAGACGCAGCGATCGCCGCCTTGCAGCAGTCATATCCAGAAGTGGTGGATCATCAGCGCTGTGGTGGAGATGCGATCGTCTGGCGAAATTCCCGGCAAGAATTAGATTACGTAGAAGCTGAACGGGGTTGGGAAATCGCTAAAGTTGCGATCGCCTCTGGTCTGTATAAAACTATTATTCTTGATGAACTAAATCCCACCGTTGATTTAGAATTACTCCCCGTTGAACCCATTGTCCAAGCTTTACTCCGCAAACCTCGCGACACTGAAATCATTATTACTGGTCGCTGCCAAAATCCACCAGCGTACTTCGACTTGGCTAGCGTCCACTCAGAGGTTTACTGCCATAAACACTATGCCAATCAAGGTGTAGAACTTAAACGAGGAGTAGATTTTTAATTCTTTCTGAGTTCCTTGATATGCTAGATTCTCTAAAAAAATAACAAATTTATTTACCAAAATGGTAAACTTATATTAATCTAGCAAAGCATGGAAATCACCTTCGCTAACAGCAAACTGCAAAAGCTATGCGAACAACAAAACTTAGCGCAAAAAAAATTGGGTGTAAACTGTGCCAAGAAATTGACAACCCAGTTGGCTATTCTTGGTGCTGCTAGTTGTGTGGCGGAATTAGTTATGGGTCATCCCCATCCCTTAAAAGGAGATAGGGCAGGTGAATTTGCAGTCAACCTAGAAGGTGGTAAACGACTTGTATTTAAGCCAGACAACGACCCCATCCCTCTTACCAAGGATGGAAGCATTGATTGGTCAAAAGTTACTGCTGTTTGTATTGAATTCATTGGAGATTACCATGACTAAGACAACCCGACCATTCACTCCAGATTGGGTATCTTCTCCGGGTGATGCCATCGCTGATTTATTAGAAGAGCGTGATTGGACACAAGCACAATTAGCAGAGCGTTTAGGCTACACCACAAAACATATTAGCCAGTTGATCAATGGCAAAGCACCAATAAATGAAGAAACAGCCCTGAAGTTAGAACGGGTTATGGGTAGTACAGCAGCATTCTGGCTCAGATATGAAGCTCAATATCGCGCCGCTTTGGCAAAGAAAGAAGAAGAAAACCGCTTAAAGGAGTGGATATCTTGGTTAGATCAGTTACCAGTCAAAGAATTGATGAACCAAGGTATAATTCCTAAGTGTCGTTTAATTGATAAGAATAAGCCTGGTTTGGTAGAAAAGTTACTGCAATTTTTCGGTGTTGCCTCGCCGGAAGATTGGCAGAATTATTATGCAGGTATGGAAGTTGCTTTTCGCCGTACACGCGAAGAGCAAAGTGATGTTGGTGCTATTTCCACTTGGTTACGGTTGGGGGAAATAAAAGCAGAACAACTAGACTCTCCCAAGTACAGTAAACCAAAATTTGAAAAGGCGGTGCGGCAAATTCGCACTTTGACGGTGTTACCGCCAGAGGAGTTTGAACCACAGATGCAAAAGTTGTGCTGGGAAGCAGGGGTTGTGCTTGTTTTAATACCTTCAATCAAGAAAGCGCACGTCAGTGGTGTTGCACGATGGTTAAATCCGCATAAGGCACTGATTCAACTTTCGCTTTATGGTAAAACCAATGACCGCTTCTGGTTTAATTTTTTCCATGAAGCAGCACATATTTTGTTACATGATAAAGACAATATTTTTCTTGATGAATGGAATAGTGGGGAAAGTTTGAAATCGGAGCAGGAACGCCAAGCAGATCAATGGTCGCGGGAATTTTTGATCTCACCTGAGTATGAGGGGGAATTAGCAAAGCTTAAATCTGAAACTGATGTGATTGATTTTGCAAAACGTAACGGTATTCATCCTGGTATTGTTGTAGGTCAGCTGCAACATGATCATCTAATTGATCGGTCTTAAATGAATGGTTTAAAGGTGAGGAAGAGCATTTTCAAGGCATAGAATAAGCAGACGATAATACAAGCCGATACGTTGAAAATAAAGTTGAAATGTGTGAAGTTTGGCGCACTAGCGGGAATTTTTACTTCTGGGTAGTTGAATATTTTGCACAAAGCGATCGCGTCCTGCTGCCTTTGCTTGATACAATGCCCGATCTGCAACGGCAATCATTTCTTCCAAGTCAGAATCTGGCTGAGGAATTTCTGTCGTAAACCCGACACTAATGGTTACATGATGACTAACTTGGGAATTTTTATGAGGAATTGCTAGTGTTCGGACAGCATGGCAAATGTTGTCGGCAACATGAGTCACCCCCTCAATGTCTGTGTTAGGTAAAATCACAGCAAATTCTTCCCCACCATAACGGGCAACTAAATCTCCGGGACGCTTAATAATATCTTTGATCGCTTTAGCAATTTCTTGAAGACAGCGATCGCCTATCCGATGACCATAGGTATCGTTATATAATTTGAAGAAATCAACATCGCAAAGAATCAGGGAAAGGGGGCATTTATCCCGTTTCATGCGCTGCCATTCTTGGTTCAAATACTCTTCAAACCCTCGGCGGTTAGCTACTTGAGTTAATCCATCGATAGTAGCTAATCGCTGCAATTCCATATTAACGGCTTCCAGTTTTTGCTGTAACTGAGATTGCTCAATCAAGCGTTTTACCCGTTGTCGCAAAACTGCCCAATGGATCGGTTTGGTAACATAATCCATTGCCCCCACAGCAAATGCCCGGTCAACTGACTCTTGATCTTCAAGTCCTGTAACCATTAAAACTGGAGTGTACTTGCTACAATCTAAACTCTGTAACTGAGTGCAACACTCGAACCCATCCATATCTGGCATCATGGCATCAAGAAGTATTATATCAGGATGCAATTGCTTAAAAACTTTTATTGCCTCTATGCCATTTTGAGCTTCCGCTATTTGATACCTTTCCCGCTCTAAGAACTGCCGCAATATCATGCGGATAAAAGGTTCATCATCAACAATTAGAACTAAAGATTGGCTTTCTTCAGCATTGGCTTTCATGGTAGTTCCTTTGCAAGTTCTTTTTCTAAGGCAGTTTTAACTTGTTCATATTCCTGATATAATTGCGAGATTAATTCTAGGCTGTTTTCTAATTTGCTGTTGCATCCCTGTGCTTCTAACACCTTGCAAAGCTGTGCTAGGGCCATCGCTCCAACAGAAGCACTGCTAGACTTAAGTTGGTGGGCTGAGTTCAATAGAGTCTGGGCATCCTGAGTTGTGATAGCTGTGCTGATATCTTGCACCAGTCTCGGTGTCTCTGTCAGATAACACTCAATTAGTTCAACAAATGCCACACGATCTCCTCCGAGCATATTCTGCAAGGATTGGAGAATTTTGGCATTGATTTTGACGCTTTTTAATGTCTGGTTTTGCCCTGACTGTAGGATATTTTGCGAAGGTTGCAATTCTAAGCACATCACCTTACCTTGTTTTCCTGTGGAAGTGAATTCAGAACTTTTTTGGGGTGGGCATTTGCTGAGTGCCTCAGCTAACTCTTGAAGCTGAATCGGTTTGCTAATGTAGTCATGCATACCAGCAGCAAGACAGACTTCGCGATCGCCCCGCATTGCATTGGCAGTTATCGCAATGATATAGGGACGAAAACCCACTCCCCAATCTTGATAGATTCTCCGAGTTGCTTCTAACCCATCCATTTTGGGTATAGAGAGTGTACTATACTCTGCTACTAAAGGAATTCGGGGTGTGGGGTCGCTAATGGAAGAATGGATCAGACAGCGTTCAACTCCAAATGCTTTGCCAATTTGGGTAGCAGCCGTCTCAAATATTTTTCTGCTATCAAGACTTTGACGAATTTCCTGAGTAATTTGTTCAAGTAGTAGGGTTCGATGCAATTGCCGTTGCAGTGCTTCTTTGACTCGTTTGTTTTCGGTAATGTCGTGATTAATGCCAACAGTAGCAACAGTTTCCCCCTGTTCATCCTGTAAAGAGATTATGGTTGTTTCCGAAATCCCCTCACTGCCATCTTTGCGAATAAAGTGTATCTCCCCTGACCAGCGTCCTTGCTGGTTGAGTCTTTCAAAAATTTTGTTGGTAAGCACTGCGGCTTCTTCCGGTTTATACAAAATATTGGGAGTTTTAGCTAAAACCTCTGCTTTGCTATAGCCAAACATGCTTTCGGCAGCAGGATTCCAGTCAATAATATTTCCGGTCAAATCTGTGATAATTACGCCATCATGCATGTTTTCAAAGGTGAGGGCTTGCCGACGCAGACTGGCTTCGGCAAGCTTGCGTAAGCTAATATCTGTCTGAATTCCAATGAAGTGATTTAACTTACCATTTTCATCATGGATAAAAGAAATACTCAATTCATTCTAGAATAGAGTACCATCTTTACGATAGTTGCAAAGAACAAGTTTGCAACTTGTTGCAGATTGAATCGATGAACGCAGATATTTGAGTGTTAGTTGCTAGTTATCTGTGCGTTCCAAAAATCGACAGTTTTGCCCAATCACATCAGTAGCACTGTAGCCTGTTATTTGCTCAAAAGCTGGGTTGACGTAAATAACTGGATGATGGGCGAGTCTGGCATCGGCAATAATAATTCCATTACTGGTAGCAGCAAGTGCCCTGTCCCTCAGTCTCAAGGTTTCTTCAACCAGCTTCAAATCAGTAATGTCAAACATAAATCCCCTCAGCATAGTAGGGCTTCCTGCTTCCTCAACTACGCTAACAACATCTCGCGCATCGGCTGCTAACATCCGGTATTCCAATTCGTAATTTTCGCACCTAGCAGTTGCTTCTTGGCAAAAACGAAGAGACTTTTCCAAGTCATGTGGATGTAGGGCTTGGTAAATTTTTGAATGAGTGAATGCGTGAATGCATAACTTCCGCGTTCGCGCAGCGTCCCCAAGAGTTGGGGCTGACTTCCGCCTTGCGGTACTAGGCTTCTGTATGAGACGCGATCGCGATGGCGTACCCGCCCTTTCCGGTGGCGATCGCTAATGTGCCACTGACGCGAATAAACTTAAAGTTACTGGCTCACCAACACCCTACGCGCAAAGGCTTACTCTCTGGTGAATTGGCAAGGGTGGCTGGGAAACTCGGATTTGAAAACGTAAAATACAAAGGTCGATATGCTTGTTGACAACATCCAGAATTTTTAAGTTAAGCGTGAATTGCAATTCTTGTTTTAAGCGATGTCTTTGATGGGCTACACCTACACATTTTTAATTTTTTTATTGAGGAAGGCAGAGGGCAGTTCGAGCTTATGGAAAACTGCCCTCTTTCAAGATAGGTCTATTGCCTATACTTATACCTTAAATCACAGCTTCTTGGCGTTGACAATCAAAAACAACCATGTAGGAAGCATTTGGCATTTCCTGGGGGAGGTGCCGCATATAGCCTTCAGCATCAGAACGGCTGCGGAAACGAGCAACGATCTCCCGTTGCGTGTTAGGAAGTAGACGAGCGATCGCCCAAGAATTGAGGCGTTCTTTATAGGCAATAGCTTGATTGTCTGATTTGGAAGCTTTGTAATCCGTATTTTCTGGCATAATTATGTTAACCGTATGAAGTTTAATGAAAGGCGTTAATTAGTTTCTAGGTAGGAATGCACTAACGCTTTTTTTTAATGCTGCTGCCACCTTGTTATTCGATTATTGAAAAATTGTCAATACTGAGCGCTATATTTTAGACCACTTAAGTTGGAATTTTCAGGTGGCTATGAATCTCAAAGCCTTAATTTGCAATTGTTTCCAGGGCACAACAATGCTCAAGCAGAAAGTTTGGCAAATATTGTGTTTGTATAATTTGTATGTATACACATAAATAAAATCTGCATCAGTGTTAAAATCTACGCCAACGTCTTAAAAAATACTATTAAAAAATTTATATCTCAAAGTTCTCAAAGCACTTGAAAACGAGAATAACAGAAAAAAGCGTGCATTCTAACTGAAGGCGGAGCAAGGGTTGCTCCGCCCCTGAATTCTTTTTCAATTTTACCTATCTCTTCACCACTCCTTATCTAGTAGGGATTCAAATTCAGCTTGTAAGGCGGTTATATCCGCCAATCTTGCGACTAGTAAATTATCCTTACCAGCATCAGTTAAACGTAAGTAAGTCGGCGCGAAAAAACCAAACTATGTGAAGATAAGTAAATACGGAGA
>NZ_CAXTNP010000299.1:0-8641 GCF_964245575.1 uncultured Nostoc sp.
GAGTCTTTGATACTCGTGAATGAGTCTTTGATACTCGTGAATGAGTCTTTGATACTCGTGAACGAGTCTTTGAACTCCGTTAACGCGGATCGGAATCTTAAGCAGAAAGGCGAGAACAGAGAATTAAAACATAGGAGTAAAAATCCGGCTTTCAGTGATTCTAACAGCGAGATTGGTAGTCTGTTAAACCTAAATTGATCAGTGTAAACTGATTTCTGTTGTGTTCCAGGTCAGTTCTAATTATTTTAACTTTTACCTAAAGATACAATTTTAAGGCAGATTGTTATTACTTATGACAGTTACTTTAAATCATCCTGATGAGTGAGAGTATATATACTTAATAATTGAGGTTCAAAGCATGGACTCAACAGGTAAGGTTCAAACTGTGGACTCGTCCTGGTCTCTTCCACTCCCGTTGAAAGAGTATGCGATGAGCCGAGTAACTGTCTACTTTTATAGCGACAGATGGGTTCCAATTAAATATTGTTATTTGGAAAAAGCAATTTTGCTTCACCAGAAGGCAAAATTAGAAGGCAAGGAAATTTTATTATTTCCTGTTAATCTAGACCCTAATCAACTCTCAAACTCTTTTAACTAATAATGCATTTAGGTAGAGTATTTTTCAAACATCTTGGCAACAAATAATCAACTATAGCGGCTTTGAGGATAGAAAGTGGGGAATTCATTATTAAGTTTGCATACACCAGTAATCTGACTTTTGCTGAGGTTTCTCTCTGTATTTTGCTGCATTTGTTTTCTAAACCAACCCAGAACGCAGTGCCACAACTGCTGCTTGCACGCGATCGTCTACTGCTAATTTATTCATAATCCCTCGGACGTGAGTTTTGATGGTGTTAGGACTGAGATAGAGTTTTTCGGCAATTTCTGGGTTACTCAACCCGTCTACCATAAGTTTCAACACTTCTAACTCGCGCCCAGATAAGTTGGCGGTGTTGGTGGTGGGTGAAGGCGGTTTGAGATTATCAATTACTCGCCGCGCAATTTGAGGATCGAGATAGGCTGCACCATCAACTGCGGCTGCGATCGCACTTAACAATCGTTCCACACTTGCACCTTTAATACAATACGCATCTGCACCGCTAGAGAGTGCGGCAATAATTTCTGTCTCCGTTTGATGAGATGTCAGCATCACTACATGAGTTGCTGGCAGCGCCGCCTTAATTTGCTGTGTCGCTGCAATGCCATCCAATCGCGGCAACCCAATATCCATAACTACTAAATCAGGTTTCAGTTGCAGTGCGGCTTGAACTCCCAAATAACCATCTTCTGCTTGTCCAACAATCTCCAACTGAGGATGAGCCATTAACGATTGCTCTAATCCGAGTTGCATCATCGGATCATCTTCGACAATTAACACGCGCAAGGGCGGAGCATTGGTTGGTAAATTTAAGGGATAACGAGTATCTAAAGACATTTTTATTAATTAAGAGTTAGGAGTTAGGAGTAGAGACGCGATTAATCGCGTCTGTACAGGAGTTAGGAGTAGAGATGCGATTAATCGCGTCTGTACAGGAGTTAAGAGTTAAGGTTTGAGAATAGTTTTCAAGGTTAAGTATTTAGGTTTCCAAGAAATAATTGAGGAACTTTTCAATTATTCAACTGAGATTTAGGGCTTCAGACAATTATGTTGGTTCTCAAACTCAAGAAATTGGTCTAATCTGAAAAACCTACAAATCATAAACAAAGCAGTAAGTCAGGAGTTATTCATAACTCTTTAATTTCTAACTCCTAACTCCTAACTCCTAACTTAATTTTATTCTTCCACGCGATAGCCTAACTCTGCTAAACTGATCCGCGACTGTCGCCATTTTGGCTGGACTTTCACAAACAATTCTAGGTAAACTTTACCAGAGATTAACTTTTGGATTTGTTCGCGGGCTTCGCTACCAATTGCTTTGAGCATTGCTCCACCTTTGCCAATGAGTATGCCTTTTTGGGAATCGCGCTCAACATTGATAGTAGCAAGTATACGGGTAATGCTGGGAGTTTCTTCTACTAGATCAATAGTGATCGCTACTGAATGGGGTACTTCTTCACGAGTCAATAATAAAATTTGTTCTCGGATTAATTCACCCATAATAAAGCGTTCTGGCTGGTCAGTTACCAAATCTGGCGGGTAGTATAACGGCCCAATTTCTAAATGTTCAATTAATAATTCTTGAAGTTGCGGTAATCCTGCACTCGTCTTGGCAGAAAATTTCACGATTTCCCATTCATGGGACTGGGCCATCTGAGCGTAACTATCATCTAGAAACTGAGAATCGGACGGTTGTTGGTCGATTTTGTTCACGCCCAAAATCACTGGTGTTTTGCTGCGACACAGCAACTCGGCAATATAGCGATCGCCTGATCCACAAGCCACTGCTCCATCTACCACAAATAGCACTACATCTACCGATTCAATCGCAATTTTGGCATTTTGCACCAACACTTCACCCAATTGATGATGGGGCTTATGAATTCCTGGCGTATCTACAAAAATTAACTGGGCTTCTGGTGTAGTTAATATGCCGCGTAAACGGTTACGTGTAGTTTGTGCTACTGGTGATGTAATGGCAATTTTTTGCCCTACCAATTGATTCATTAAAGTAGATTTACCGACATTAGGACGACCAACAATGCCGATAAAACCTGATTTGAATTCAGGAGGAGCCTGGGGGATTGTTACTTCTCCTGGAAAAGAGAAGTTGTAATTATCAATACTAGTCACCTTTGGCTCCACCCTCATATTTTACAGCTGGGATAACTTGGTTTTTTCTGAGACACAAAACAAGCATAAAATTCCCCTGGCATTTTTAGGGATTGCTTTTGCCGAGGTTCAATCTACTACTGGCTCTACACCTATATTTTACAGCTAAGATAACTTTGTTTTGTTTTTTGATACAAAACAAACATAAAATTACTTTGGCATTTACAAGAAGCGCATTTGCTTAGGTTTAATCTGCTGCTAACTTTGGCTTAAATTTCATCGATTACTCAATATATTTGGATCAAAATGTCAATAAAAAATATGGGAGAACCCAAACGCATAGGAATTCTAACCAGTGGAGGTGACTGTTCTGGCTTAAATGCTGTGATTAGGGCTGTAGTTAATTGTGCTGTGGATACCTACGGCTGGGAGGTTTTAGGAATTCGTCAAGCGACTTTAGGATTAATGGCGCGTCCCCCACAATTTACTAAGCTGGAAGTTGATCAAGTTGACTCGCTGTTAACTGCGGGTGGCACAATGTTGGGGACAACCAATAAAGGCGACCCTTTTGCTTTTCCAATGGCGGATGGCAGTGTAAGCGATCGCTCCGAAGAAATTATTGCAGGTTATCATGAACTAGGTTTAAATGCTTTGATTGGTATTGGTGGCGATGGTAGTTTGGCAATTCTGCGTCGCCTCGCTCAACAAGGCGGAATTAACCTAGTTGGTATTCCCAAAACAATTGATAACGATATTGGCGTTACTGAACACGCTATCGGTTTTGATACAGCAGTCAATATTGCCACAGAAGCATTAGATAGATTACATTTTACTGCTGCAAGTCATAGCCGAGTCATGATTTTGGAAGTAATGGGGCGTGATGCCGGACACATAGCTATAGCTGCGGGAATTGCGGGGGGAGCAAATGTAATTTTAATTCCCGAAATCCCTTACACAGTTGAGCATATTTGCCACAAAATCAAAGAACGCCAAGAGAAAGGCAAAAACTATTGTTTGATTATTGTTTCGGAAGCGGTTCGTACCCACGATGGGGAAAATGTGACGATTACAAATCGCTTAGGTCAATCTCGATACGGTGGAATTGGTGAATATTTGGCAGATAAAATTATTGAACATATCGGTGTAGAAACGCGAGTTACAGTTCTAGGACACATTCAACGAGGTGGAACTGCTTCACCACTAGATAGATTAGTTGCAACTGCTTTTGGTGTTGCGGCGGTTAATCTACTTGCCGAAGGTAAATACGATCGCATGGTGACATGGCAAAATCGCCAAGTATTAAGTGTACCAATTACAGAAGCGATCGCTCAATATAGCGCCGTCGATCCGAATGGTACTTTAGTTAAAACCGCCCGTGGTATGGGTATTTATTTGGGAGACTAAATTTAGTGCTGAGTCAGGAGTGAGGAGTTAAGAGTTGTTTAACTCCTCACTCCAAAGACAAATGACTTTTCAAAGTCTTTTCAATTCATTGATCGCACTTGCGGTTTAATCTGCGGCTGAATGCTTTACAGTCAGACCTTTTTTTAATGTTGTTTAAACAGATATTACGCGATGTGCTCCCGAGTGTGATGGCGTAACCGCCATGAGCCGGTGGCGATCGCTCCCACCATCGCCAATGCTTTAGCGTTGGGCTAACTCAAATTTCCGCTTTTGCAATTTCTTGTCAGCATTGAAGTGTTTTCTAGCTAAGAACCCTACAGCAAGACACTTCTGTTCATATTCAATCCAAGCACTATCTTCAAAATTTGACTCACCTATCAAAATTTGTTCATAAATTTCTAAACTTTCTCGCGGGACTGTCGCTACCTCCGGCTCCATCAAAATCAATTCTGGATTGAAGGAATCCAACGTCTAAAATTCCTTCAAAGATGAACCACCTGGATCTATTCCTAACCGAGAGCAAGCTGATCGCAATTTTTGGATCTCCCAAAACTGTTTATTTTGTTGTTATTTTTTGTTTGAGATTGCTTTTAAGGATTATACCTGTGCCTAGAGCGCCTAGAGCTAGTAAACCTAATTTAGAAGTCGATTCAGGAACTGATGTCGAGACTGGATCAGCACGGAAAACAACATTTCTAGTATTATTATTACTATCCCTAATAGTGGCAAAGAATGAAATTTGACCGAAATTATTGAGACCACCATCAAAAAAAAGATTTGTCACAGTGCCGTTTAAAAGAGAGTCACCTATGCCAATTACCTTATCTCCAATCGGGTCGGAACCTGTAAAAATGCCATCAACAGAAACATTTTCTGCCCCATTTCGTAATGTTGCATTGAAAGCTACTTGATTCTTATCATTAATTGCGGGCCTAGAAAAGCTACTAAAAGAGCTACTGGTATTGGCAACAGTGGTAATTGTTTCACCGTTGCCTATAAAGATTCCGCCTTCCCCACTGTCTAAACGAGCCTCAAATATAACATTATTTATGTTATTAATAGAAGTCTCAGAAAATCCACCATCGAAAAGATTAGTATTATCAGCGATAGTCGTAATTAACCCATTTTGAATAGTGAACACACCTACCCTTCCATCATTTAATGAAGCTGTAAAAGCCACTACATTATTGTCGTTAATTGCAGGAGGTTGGTTGAAAAACCTAAATTGTCCACTAGTGTCTACCACAGTTGTCAAAGAACCACCACTAGTAGTAACAATCTCATACCTGTTAATGCCTCTAATCAGGCTGAAAACTAATGTATTATTGTTATTAAATGCGTTGTTTTCTAAAGTTAGACTAAACGACCTATTGCTTGGTATAGCAACAGTTTTAACTGTCTCACCGTTACTAATAAAATAACCTTCTTGAAGTTCATTATAAAAGTTTCCGAAGGCTACTGTACCACTGTCGTTAATTGCTATACCGTAAAAACCGCTTCTTGATTTGAAGCTGACAACCGTCCTAATTGCTCCACCGTTGCTAGTGAAGATACTTTTACCTGAAGGTGTTATGGCAGCAAAAGCCACTGTGCCATTATCATTTATAGGGCCACCTCCGACATCCAAAAAGTTTCTGTTGTCAGCCTCGGCGATTTTTGTAAAAGTAAAGGTGCCTGCATCTGCCGATTTCACTTCTACTGCTACTAGACTGAGAAAGATACCAGCTATAGCAACTAAAAACTTTGGGTAAGTATGCATAATAATTTCAGCTTATTAGATAAAGTTTTTTGACTAAATAATTATCTCACCTAAGCTCGACTTTATCCATTTTTGATTTAATCAGGCAGCGTCAACAGCAATATCTCTCAAACGCTCAAATAAAAGACGAGGGACTTTTATCATTTGAGTGGTTTCGGAAGATGTGGAAAAAGTCCTAGCCCATAAAAATCGCCTAACTAGCGAACAAGTCGGAGAACCGCAAGGGCGCACTGCCTTCTCTGTGTCTGGAGTGGTTAAATAAAATGCTTTTGAACCGCATAGACACAAAGGGCGCAGAGATAAAAAAAGAGATTTTACCAGTCACCTTGAAAGGGCTAGTCCTAATGACAAAGGACAAATGACAAATGACTAACTAATAATTCCCAATACAAACTCGCCTTCATTCACAGCTTGATTGGTTGCGACATCATAAACTAATCCATCTTGTTGAGCGTAGACATCAATTACACTAGGTAACTTACCTTCTTTATTAAAACTGAGAATTTGATACAGCTTTTGTCCAGCTTTGACTGAACTACCTAATTCGATTCTGGATTGAATCATACCACCTGCGATCGCATAATATTTTTTTCGGTTGCTGCTAGATGCAAAAGTCATCTCATGGTTTTTTGTGCTATCCGATAAATTATGACTTTGCAATACACCTTTTTGCACTAAATAATTTTTTACACCCCGTACACCTTTAGCGACTGAATCAGGGTTCATTTGCATTCCTGAGCCTAATTCCAGTGTCCAAGCTTCCACATCAAACTTGATTTCTCTACCTAAATCTTGAAAACAAGCTTCTAGTGCTAACCAAGGTTTGATAAAAGCTTCATCAAAAGCATCACCATCATATTTATCAAGTAAGATTCCGAAATCAAGTAGGAAGTATTTTGCACTGTCTTCTCGATTTCGGAAGTAATAAACGTAATCTAAAGCTTGATTTGTAGAACTATGTAAGTCAATTAAGTAGTCTGCATCTATACTCATATTTTGTAGTTTGTAGCCAAAAAGCTCAGTGTAGGGTACTGTACTAGGAGAATTAATTTTTTCTAAAATTTTTGCGAATTGTTGCTTAATTATAGTTAGATAATTTTGTCGAATGACCTTTAGATCGATATGAAGTTGAGATTTAGTAAAAGCTACTAAATCATCAGCTTCTTTCTCGTAATCCCAAAATATGCGATTCCAGTCTTTGGCTTCGTAAACGCAGTATCGCCCAGGAGAGAAATGGTGAGCGCGTTCATTCGTCCCCATTGGATTACAAACGGGAACTAGCCAAATTTCTCCAGCTAAATCTGTATCATTTATTGTTAATAAAAACTCAATTAACTGGTGAATAACGGCATTACCAGCAATTTCTGCACCGTGTAGATTAGATTGAATGTAAACCTTTTTACCAGGTTGAGCGCCGATGAATTTGTATAGTTGTAAGGATAGGCGATCGCCCGAAGCCATTTGACGTAATACAATACTTTCAATAACTGGCAGCATAAGAGAATTCAGTGATAATTTGAGTAAATTATGGCTGTATCTGTACCGAATTAAAAGCCACGTAAACCCAAATCATACCAAGTATCTTTGTAGGGTGTGTTATGCCGTTCGCTTTTAGCGTTCTCGCACCCCTGCTCTTAAGCAAGCTACGCGTAGCATCTCCGATAAGAGAAGGGTAGGCTAATGCACCAAATTATCTATGCTGACAGTGTTTGATAGCAATAGTGGGTTACGACGAAGGTGTAACCTACCCCAATACGCTTGGGTTAAGGCTAAAAGTCTGTTACCAAAGTCAATTTTTTAACGAACCGCCAACTCTTGGAGAGGCTGACGCCAACGCGCAGCGTCTCCAAGAGTTGGCGCAGAGTACGCACAGAGAAGAAAGAGATGCTTAACTGAACTGTATTGTAACCTACCCTATATTTACAAATATCCCCACGGTACTAAACAAATATTGGGAATTAGCTATGCTCAATTTCTCTTGTTAGTCAAACAAGAGAAATTGAGACATAAAGAGCGACAAGCTGAGGCAGAACCTCAGAAAGTTCAGATCAACTCAACTGGAGGGGGAGGTAAACTCAATTAAACACTCATGAGTTAAAACACGAGATAGAGGAATTAACAAACTCATGCCCCGTTTGCCAAAGTGCTGTAGGAGAAAGAGCTATCTGCAAAGATAAATTTCTCAAAGCCAGTGGTGGACAAGCTAATGGAGTTTCCATTGTTGTTGAAACTGATGTTGGCAGAATTAAGGGTATTGCCAGAGATAACACCAGATACAATCAGTTGAGAGCGATTGAAAGCGCCCAAATCCAGGGTGTCAAAACCTTTACCACCATCAACACTCGCTTCCCCAAATCCTTTGAAGTAGTCATTCCCAGTGCCCAGATCAATCTTGATCCCGCCACCGATAGAAACTTTTTGTTGAACTCCATCTAGGATACTGGTGGCGATAACAGAGTCATTCCCATCGCCAGTCTTGATGATTCCTTGCCCATAAATACCGTATGCAGTAGCACCAATTGTTGAAGAAGCCTGTCCGGTAAGTTTGTCAGAATTCTTGCCCGTTTCAATGACTCCATCGTTGAAGATGCCATAGCTGGTGGCGTTTTTTTCAGAACTGTTCCCATAACCGAAAATCGTGTCCTTGCCCGACCCTGTAGTAATGGTGCCGTCTTTAGTGTTTTGGATGCCGATTCCAGCACCGCCATTGCCGATGCCGCCAGTACCTGTGCCAGTGATCGTGTCATCTCCGTCTCCGGTATCCAGTT
>NZ_CAXTNP010000300.1:0-8641 GCF_964245575.1 uncultured Nostoc sp.
AACTCTACTACATCAGCCCTCTCTCTTCACCCTCTTAATTCTGGCTAAGGTATTGTACAGAAGACGGAATTTACAAGACACAATACGACAATTTGTTTTTAATTCCTTCTGATGACGCACTCGATAACGTACAAGACTATCTTGCTAGTAGTGGAACAGGTGCTTTTACGCTCAAAAAACGCCTAGCTTCAGTCGCTAAACTATTTGACTATTGTATTGTTGACGCTCCTTTGCAGTGATCGCAAATTTGTTTGACAGTGATTGGTGCAAGCGACGCTTTAATGATTCCAATTGAAACTTCTGTTAAAGGCTTACAGTCTCTAATACGCACACTAGAGCTAATTACTGAACTTCGGGATGATCAGGAAGCATTTAATGGTGAAATTCTTGGTGTAATTCCTTTTCGTGATCGATGGGTAGGTTTACGTCGCACAACAGAAAGCGAAAGTAATATTGAGTCAATGAAACAGATAAGTACCCAATGGTTAGAGTCTGATCTGGTACTGCCATCGATTCGAGAGTCAGAAAAGTTTAAACAAGCCATTAATAAAGGGCTGACTTTGCATCAGATGCACCAGGATGACTTAGCATATCCAATTGAAGTAATAGTCGAAAAAATTAAAAGGTTAAAATAAAACGTTATGAGTGACGCTAATGATATTCGCTCTATGCTTACATCTAAATCACGAGTTAAGGTAGCTCCTCGTGATCCATCTTTAAGCAATAAACGCTCTACTCCAGAGAGTAAACCACTGGTTGAAGTTGATGATGAAATACCTGAAACTGAAATAGATACATCTACTACATCTGCTACATCTGAAGATTTATCAGGATTAGAGACAGAACTAAATAACCTGACTACTGTTGGCAAACGCTTGGCTGTTCATTTAGAGCAGGGAATTAGAGAAGATTTAGTTAAATTATGTGATAGCAACGATATTACACCAGAAATTTTAATTGAAGCTGCGATCGCTTTGTTACAAGAAAAACCTAACTTGAAGTCAAAAGTTCTAGCCGATGCCAAAGTACGATTAGCTAAACGCAAACGTGCTGGATTAGTACGGCGTACTTTGGCAATGATGCAAAAATATGGTGGCAGTTAAGTGTGAAACGGATGGCAGAAGCCGCCATACTCAATGTGATCATAGTCTTGGGATTGTGAGCGGAGATCAAAATTTGCTCACTTTATCCCTGTTATCATTCAGTAATTTGATACCGGAGCTTGGATCTCTGTAATTACAAGAAAGTACTGCCCTTGTGTGATCATAGAGAGTGATTCCGGTAAGCCGTTGTCAGCTTACCGCATAACTTACGTCAACTATTCCACATTCCAACCATCAAACAAATTCGGCTGATCTATTCCGTACTGCCGCTGCACCAGCCGCCTCAGTTCTGCCACCGAGTTAGCCGACTTCATCAGAACCAGGACTGATATAACGTGAGGAGATAACCTCTGCTTTGTTTCTTTCGACAGCATTTGGTGTATTATGTACTTCCTCCTCCCGTTAGGCAAAATTGGATTAACGATATCGAGCTTGGCTTTTTCTTCGGGAGTCATCCAGTTGTAGACAAACTCCCAGTAGTACTTACCATTTTGTATGTGCTTTTTATGGAGCTTACTGATTCGAGCCAGATTTTCTTCAAACTCAGTCTCAAAAAGTTTTGTCCAAGGGCGGGGCGTATCTAAGATGCGGCAATCATCGATGTGTCGTTGTTCGACTGTACGTTGTTCACCCCAGACTTGATCGAATCTGCTGATGAGTGAGTCTTCTGGGGAGCAATGCGATTTTGTGGGATGATTCCAAATTGGGTGCGCTCGCTAATCTTCACACTGAGACTAAAAGTCATTTAAACAACTTTTAATTAAAGAATTTGTACTCAAATTTATCTTTTTGAGATATTTCAAAAAGATTTCTAGTCAAGCACTTGAAGCTTATTTAACTCAACTGTCTACGTCAAAAGATAGGAAGACGAGTAATTATTATTACAAGAAAAAATTCTAGTCAGAGTTTCAGGTATAAAATTTAGCCAAATGCTTGAGGATTGATGAAAGACGTGAAGATGGAATGACAAAAGTTATTCCAATTTTTAGCCATCCATTGACATCGCAGATGTAGGATAATTTCTGCATTATCTTGTAAGCAAAATTTCCTATTTCCCTTTATTCTTAAATTGACCACTTGCCGGATTAAACAATCAAAAAGCCCCACTACCAATGGGTAGTTTTTGGGTGGAAATTCGAGCATAATTTAAACGCCCTTCGCGATATGCACGTAAAAGGTAATTTCTCTGGATAACCATAGTTTTACAACGTTCTCCTGTAGCAAGCGAGATAAATTCATCCATCTGCCTAATGATGTTCATGGCATTACCTTTTTTTAAAATTTTTCGTGCTTTAATAAACCAATTCTTCTGCTCGCTGCCTTCACTAAAAGCCACATCAGCAAACTTTTGTAAATGCTCACTAACATGATAAAAATCAAATAATTGATAAGTTGCAGATGGAGATTTCAACTTTTCCAGTAGTGGAGGAATATGTTTCCAAATCCATTCAGCACCATCTGCAATTAATAGAACTTGTTTCGCTTGACTAATTCCCAAACTAACCACATGCATTTCTCAGATTGGTAAAAAGCCTTTATAGTCTTCAGAAGTACCATCATTAGTAATAGGTATCTCATTAGTTTTAACTTTTTTACCCTGTTCATCAACTACATAAATTGTTAATAATTTTGGCTCAACCCATTCTCCAATATACCCATGCCGATTTGTTTTGGAATTTTTCCTACCTTTTTTATGAAGCCGAATTTTACTCCTACCACCATCTACGGCAATTACAACTCTCTGATCTTTAAGGATATTCCCATTAGGTAAATTACCCTGTTGCCGGTTCAATATTTTAGACTGACGTAAGTTTATACCAATTTGACCAAATTTATATGTTAATCGTTCAATTCGTCTTAAACTAATATTAATTCCCCAACTGCTCCGGATTGTATGTGAAGCTTCAAACGAACTAGCAATCGCACCATATTGAGCGATAGTTGACCAGACTAATGGTGTCAATCCTTCTGACATTCCCAACCATTTTAAAAATGGACAGAATCCTTGATTTGGGAATTTATTTTTCTCGTTTACTTTTTCTGCTCTTCTTACCACGTATAGTAATTTGAGAGTCATTAAAACATTTCCAATAGTTAATATTTCTCGTTTTCTCTTATCGTGTTTCTGTGTTTTGGAATGCCACCACCCTTTTGTTTGACTAATGGCTGTTTGATTACCCAACTCTGATTGAGATAGATTATAGAATAATATAGCTATGCATTGACCTGCTAAAACTAACGCAGCTTGTCTAATTTTTTCTTCTCTTTCTTTAACAACTTCTCCATCCCATTCCTCGATATTCGTCAAATCTAAAAGTTTCGTAATATGCTCTTGAAAATCTAATAACGAAAGACTTAAATTAAAATTTGCATATATATATTTTTCCATAAAGGTATATGCTTCCTGTTTCAAAAGTATTGGTACTCAGGAATTTTACCTTTTTTTATGGCTGCAAAAAAAGACTGAACGCTCCTTCTTAGTGAGTTGTCTTATCTAAGTATTATTACTTTATTTGTCGTTATTAATATTTTTTATACTGAGAATGGAATTGGCGCTCGCACCCAATTTGGAATCATCCCACAAAATCGCATTGCTCCCGTCAAACACAGGCTTCGCCAATGCGAAAGTGAAATGTATTGGTATTGAACAATGAACCCTCAAGAAAATGCCGATTTACTTGCTGCTTTAATGCGTCAAGAGGAACTACTGCATCTGTTAGTCGCAGCAATCAATAAACCAAAGTTAGGATTGCACAATGAAGCTGGCAGTTGCAAAATCTACTGCAATCGTCACAATGGTTCGCTGTGGTATACCTTAAACAACAGTGAAGCAAGTGCGATTACCCAAACTGCCTTAACTGGATATCTAAAAGAACTTAAATTCGAGAAGTGTGAGCGCAGAGGAAAGGAAGTTTACAAGTTGCTGATTACAATTCAAGCAGACAGACCCTATATATTAGAAAGTGGGCATGAGACTCACTTTGCTAAATCTGTATTAGCCGCGATGCCTGCGGCAACCCGAAGCGGGAACGCTACTCTTACTCCGCAACAGCTTTACTCTCCGATCACGCTACAGCCTACTCCAGGGACAACCGACGAAAGCGTCTTATTCTGTCGGGTGTGGGTTGGGTCGGAATTAGTCATGGCATCCTACAACGAGCAGACAGAGTGGCGAGAGGTTAGTAAACAGGCGATTGCTGTAACAAAAGCTGCGAATGAGATGGCGTTTTAACGAAGTCGGAAACAGGGTTTGGGCAACTGTAATTAGAAGTTGCTCAAGCTTTATCTACAGCTTGCTGTGCTGTGTACTCACTACTACCAATAACAATAAATGACTACAACAATCGTTCACCCTAGTATCGAAAACTTACAGCAGTTTTCTGACTCATTCGATATTGAGAAACTATTGCAATCTGAAGGGATTCTACCGTGGCTTTTAGCAAATGGCTGGAACTACGACGAGCAATCTTGTTTGATTGCAAATATTATCGATGATCTACAAGCCTGGATCAAGTTTGGGAATCAGACGAGTTTGATTTTACGAATCTGCCTGATGACGAAATAAAAAAACTCAATCAAATCTTTGAGCATTTCTATCTGTAACATTTGTCACTCTCAATCACTAATTAACGCAAAGGTAACAGAAATGTTGACGAAAGAAGAATCAGATTATGCGTGAAAAACTCTACAGTCAGATTTAATCAGCCTGACTGGAGATAAAAATCGATTCCACGATAAATTATGGCACACTTCACTGCTACTGAGATGGAATTAAATTTGATTAAAGTTTACGATCCAACGCTATTAAGCTCTTCAAAAGTTTACCAAATTAACGGTACGCTTTCCCGATATTTGGGTGATGAAGGTACTATACAACATCCACAGTTTCTATTTTTACCTCTGCCAAATCAAAAGAAAAAAGCCAGCTTCCGACTAAACCGAAACAAACTTATGACTCGTTGTTATGAAGTCGAAGGCATGATTTATGAAAAGCCTGTGTTACAGGATAATTCGCAGCAATTTCAGCTATTTTGAGCCATGTCAACACATAAACCGCCAGTCATTAAAAGACCTATTCCGTTACAAAATAGCTCTAGAAAAGTAATCTATAGAGCTACTACAGACATTCAAAAAGTGAGAAATAGCTGCAAAGAAAGCTTCGCTTAATTGAAAGTGAAAATAATGTTTGAGGTGAATAATCATGGTACAAGCAATCGACAACACTATCGCTACAAATTTTCTAATTGATGCAGTAGTCGAGCGCCATAATTTCTCACAGTTAAATAAAACCCGCATTCGCTTGCGTATTCAATTAAAGAAAAGTACAAAGTCTGCCGCTCCTTTCAGAGGCAGATGTGCTAAAAGCTGAAGTGTCTGAAATAGAATCAAACCTTGTGAAAGTTACAAATTCCGAAGTCGGTTTGCGGGGCATTAAGGTATTCAAGAAGTTGGATGAGGCTGCTGCTCAATTGAGCCAAGAGATTGCTTCGGTTCAAGAGTGGATGAGTAGTGATACTGGTGATTGGGTCTGTCCGATTGATTTGGCTCCACTTGTGTGGAATCAGTTAATCAACATTAGAGATAATATCGCCCCTGGACTGCGTAATCAGCTAAAAGTTGATTATGAAGCGGGACTTCTTGATTATCAAGAGCGGATTGATCAGTTCTTATCGCTCCAGACTTGGGAATTATCGCTAGAGAAACAAGCAGATGTCAAAGCCAACTTATTAATGGCTTTCCCCACTCTGACTGATTTAGAAGATTATTTGCAAGTAATCATTGGTCGTCCGGTAATTATCCCTGCCCTATCCGAACAACTCAATCAGCAGCAAGCCGAATGTTTAGACCAGATTACCAAGTTTATTCAACAGTATGACCAAAATCTGGAGCAGCGACTAAGGGAATCGGCTTTGGCTGGTGGTGAACAACTTGCCGCCCAGCTTCTCTCTGAACTAGCCGATTGGGAACCCGGACGTAAACCTATGCAGTTCAAGAAGAAAATGGAACGCCATTTAATGAAGGTTCAGGTACTACTAGCAAATGCTGACTCAGAGGCTGGCAGCAGTTTGCAACAGATGATGGCGCACATTGACTCGATTGTTAATGATCCGGCGATTGAGTCGAAGAATCTTGGTAGTGAGGGGCGCAGTCAATTGCAGCAAAAGATGCAAGAGATTCGTACCAAGCTATTAGATGAACAGCGCAATCTGCAACAGCTTGCAACTGGTGATGTGGGCTTGTCAAAAGCTACCCTTATATCATTTAAGTTTAGGTAAAAAACAGCCTTGGGCGAGGGTAAATTCGCCAAAGACTGAGTACCTTAACGAAAAATGCAATATTCATTTCAAAAAAGAATACCGCACTTCTAATATAGGGACAAAATTCTCATGTCACACTTCTCAACTGTTAAAACCAAACTCACTAACCGCGAATGTCTTATTTTTGCACTCACGGATCTAAACCTATCGCCGCAAGTTCATGAAACAGCACAGCCACTAAAAGGATACTACGGTAACTCTCAAGGGCGAAGTGCTGAAATCATCGTGTCTGGTCGCACCATAAACGCCCGTGCAGACATCGGTTTCAAATGGAATCAGTCAAATGGTCTGTATGAGGTGATACACGATAGCTATGAGACAGTTGCTCGTTTAGGACAAGACTTTTTCACCAATAAGCTAATGCTTGCATACGGACAACGGATGGTTCGTGCCAAAGCCGCCGAGTTACAAGAAAAATTTGGTGAATGTGCGATCGCAGAATCAACCAACGGCACTGTACAAACTTTACGGCTGACTTTTGCCGGACATCAGGAAGTTAAACAATTTGCTAGGAGATAAATATGGAACGTTCAGTTTTGATTCATTTCGACTCGGCTACAGGTGAAGTGAAAGTGGAAGTGGAGGGATTTGAGGGGCTAACTTGTTTATCAGCTACCCAGCCATTTGAAGAAGCATTGGGAGTTGTGGGCGATCGCACTTATAAAGACGAAGCCCAAACCCAACAGAAAAGGACTACGAACAGCAGTCAAACACGTTTACGTCAGTAACTAATACGGGGGAAGAAACTTGATTCCCCCCCTGCAACTCACTATGAATAAATTAGCGAAAGAATATCCTTTCATCCATATATATCCTCAGCAAAAACCACGCCAGCCCGTAATTATCAAAGCCAATAGTGAGGGCTTATGTGTGTTGTTGAATGCCATAGTAACAGCGATCGCTCAATCAGAGCGCAATGGTATGGCTGAGGTTTTTGACGGCGATGCCGAAGTTTATGAAGTGATTGTTCAAGTTGTGAATACTCATAACGAACTCTCTCCAGTTCCTTATCAAATTGAAAAACAATGAAACTCTCAAATCTGCTCTCCACACTCGATTCACAAATTCCCATTGCTGCGCTTGATGTCCTGTCGCCCGATGAAGCGACGATTATTCAGTGGCTGACTACAGAGGCATCGAGCAAGCTCTCAAGTCCAGTGTTCTTCTGGAATCTGGGAGTATCAACCTTGGAGCAATGTTTAATTGCAGCAGATGGGGGATTGGTGTTTAAGCCCGTTGCAGAGTACAAAAGACCTCCACAGGCTGATCCACTACTATTTGTATTCGACTACATTGCTAACTTTAGTGGGAATGGTGTATTTATTCTTGGAGATATTCACCCCTTCATTGCCAAGAACTCACCCCAACTGAGTTGGGAGATTTTATCCAAAGTCAAAAACCTTTACCACAGGTTAAAACCCACAGATAAAGGCATTGTATTGTTGGGTCAGAACATACAACTACACGAATCCCTAGTCAGATTGATTCCTTATTGTGAAGTCCCTTTACCTAGTATTGACCAAATACTTGAACATCTCAATTCTTATTTACATGACTTACAACAATCTGCTACAGAGCAAGAATTAACTTTTACTGTTTCCCTTGAAAATGCTGAATTTGAAACTCTTTCTCGTGCAGGGCTGGGTTTAACTTTAGAAGAAATTAGTGATTTCCTTCGGTTAACAGTCAAAGAAAACTTAACTAATGATGGTGTCGTCGTTGGCGCTGATTTCATCCCCAAAGCCGTCGAGTACAAAACTCGGCTACTGTCTCAAATGGGTATCGAGTTGGGTAAACCTGCGGTAATCCCATTTGGTGGTTTGGATCTACTGCGCGAATGGCTGACTCGTCGGCGGCGGCTATTCACACAAGAGGCACGAAGTCTTAGCTTACCGCAACCCAAAGGGGTGTTACTAGCTGGGCCACCCGGAACGGGTAAAAGTCACTGCGCCAAAAACATTGCTAGTATACTCAATTTGCCACTTCTACAACTCAACATTGCGTCCCTTTTAGGTTCACTCGTTGGCGAATCCGAAGGTAATGTTAAACGTGCATTGAAAACAGCAGAAGCTATTGCACCTTGTGTCTTGTTTATTGATGAGGTCGAAAAAGGACTTTCAGGTCAGGGCGATACAAGCGGTGTTTCCCAACGCATCCTCGGTACTCAATACTGCTCGGTTAAGGAAAATAGAGGGTAAAAACAGAAAAATTATGTTCGCG
>NZ_CAXTNP010000301.1:0-8601 GCF_964245575.1 uncultured Nostoc sp.
GTCCCTAATTCTCCTTGTCCCCAAGTCCTCTTCACCATGCCCAATGCCCCATTCCCCATTCCCTATTCCCCATTCCCTCTTATAGCTTGTTTCATCTCACGGACTGCTCGTTCTATACCTACTAATGCTGCCCGACTGATGATGGTATGACCGATGTTCAGTTCTTCCATACCTGGAAGCGCAGCCACCGGATAAACGTTCCAGTAGGTGAGTCCATGACCAGCGTTGACTCGCAATCCAGCTTGAATCGCTTGTTCACATCCTTTAGCTAATATGGCTAATTCTCGCTGGCGATTTGTTTCATCCTTAGCCTCAGCATATTGTCCGGTGTGCAATTCAATAAATCGCGCCTGCAACTTGACAGATGCTTCAATTTGTGCAGATTCGGCGTCTATAAATAAACTAACTGGAATATTAGCGCTTTGCAATTTATCGACTATCTCACCTATTCTAGCAATTTGCCCGATAATATCTAATCCGCCTTCTGTTGTGACTTCTTCGCGCTTTTCAGGGACTAAAGTTACATAATCTGGCTTGATATCGAGAGCGATCGCTAGCATTTCATCTGTAGCGGCCATTTCTAAATTAAGATGCGATCGCACTGTTTCTCGCAATATACGCACATCCCTATCTTGGATATGCCGCCGATCTTCCCGTAGATGCACCGTAATTCCATCTGCACCCCCTAATTCTGCCAGCACCGCCGCCGCTACAGGGTCAGGTTCCACTGTCCGCCGTGCTTGCCGGATGGTGGCGATGTGGTCAATGTTAACACCAAGTGTAGGCACCCCAAATTTCTCCCAAATCCACAGTCCTCAGAATTTGATTTTACCGAAAATACTGGTTTTGCATAGCGAAGTAGTCAATATAATTCATAATTGATAATTTAAATCAGTGTGAGCTGCTAAACTTTCCACGCTCTTCAAGACCACGCTTATTAAAAATTCAGTGTGGGCTGCCATACCCATTTTTTAAATATGAATTATGAATTAATAATTATTTGGTTAAAGCAAAGATTAAATATAGCAAAAGGCACAGGAGTGGAGTTATGCTCTGCGTTTGCGAAGTATCAAAGACTCATTAACGGAGTTCTAATGGGACTTAAACACGACTTGAAACAATGTCTGCATTAGTGGCAGAATTCCGGGACGATCGCACTTATTGAATGCACAAATTTGCCCAATTTTGTCTTAAACATTATTAGTACATATTCTTACTAGATTCTTTTTTTACTTTGTACACTGTATAAATGCTAGAATCCTCAAGTAGACAGTTAGGATACTTAAATGCCAGTTGTAGCTAACTCAATCAAGTTTGGTACAGACGGCTGGCGGGGCGTTATTGGTGACGAGTTCACCTTTGAACGCCTAGCCCTGGTCGCGCCAGTTGCCGCAAAAGTATTATATAATACATATTTTTCTACGGTGGGTAGCCGGACAATAATTGTCGGTTACGATCGCCGATTCATGGCCGAAGATTTTGCTCGTGCTGTTGCTGATACTGTCACCTCTGTCGGATTTGATGTGCTACTGAGCGAAACTTATGCCCCAACCCCAGCTTATAGTTGGGCAGCAAAAGAACTCAATGCTTTAGGGGCGCTGGTAATTACAGCCAGCCATAATCCAGGCACATATTTGGGGTTAAAAGTCAAGGGTTGTTTTGGTGGGTCGGTGCCGCCAGAAGTCACAAAAGAGATAGAAGCGCAGTTGTCGGTTGGAGTAACATTAGCAGCTACTCCAGGGAAGCAAGAGAAATTCGATCCTTGGCCCAGTTATACCCAAGCGTTAGAAGGTAAAGTTGATATTGCCAAAATTCGAGAAGCGATCGCATCTGGCAAATTGACATTATTTGCCGATGTTATGCATGGCGCGGCGGCAGGCGGATTGGCGAGACTACTAGGCAATCAAGTCAAAGAAATCAACTCAGAACGCGATCCCCTGTTTGGTGGAGGTGCGCCGGAACCCTTGCCTAAATACCTTTCAAAGTTATTTGAAGTTATCAAAACTCATCGAGAAACAGATAAATCAGGTTTAACGGTGGGGTTGGTATTTGATGGAGACTGCGATCGCATCGCGGCTGTAGACGGGGAAGCCAACTTCTTGAGTTCTCAAGTCTTAATCCCGATATTAATCGACCATTTAACCCTGCGGCGCGGCTTTAGTGGTGAAATAGTGAAAACTGTTAGTGGTTCCGACTTAATGCCCCTTGTAGCAGCACTACATAACCTGTCGGTATTTGAAACAGCAGTTGGTTATAAATACATTGCTGACAGAATGTTAGCAGCAAAAGTGTTGCTGGGTGGCGAAGAGTCGGGGGGAATTGGCTATGGCAGCCATATTCCCGAACGCGATGCATTGCTGTCAGCATTGTACGTTCTAGAGGCGATTGTAGAATCTGGTTTGGATTTAGGTGAGTATTACCGCTACTTGCAAAAACAAACAGGGTTTACCTCAGCTTACGATCGCATTGATTTACCCTTAGCAAGTATGGAAGTGCGATCGCGTCTTTTGCAACAACTGCAAACTCAACCCTTAACAGAAATTGCCGGGTTAGCAGTAATTGATTGTCAAACAATCGACGGCTACAAGTATCGCCTCGCTGATAAAAGCTGGTTAATGATTCGGTTTAGCGGTACTGAACCAGTTTTACGCCTGTACTGCGAAGCCTCGACAATTGAGCAAGTCCATCAAACTCTTGCTTGGGCAAAACACTGGGCAGAGTAAAATTAGTGAGGAGTTGAGAGTTAGGAGTTAGGAATTAATTAACTCATAACTCATCACTCCTAACTCCTAACTAATAATTTGTAATTCATGACATTACTTGTAGTAGCTACAGGAAATCCAGGTAAATTGCGGGAAATGCAAGCTTATCTGGAAAATTCGGGTTGGGAATTAACCCTCAAACCTGAAGAATTGGAAATTGAAGAGACAGGCGAAACCTTTGCCGCCAACGCTTGTCTAAAAGCCTCACAAATTGCTCAAGCCACAGGAAACTGGGCAATTGCTGATGATTCTGGTTTGCAAGTAGATGCCTTAAATGGCGCACCAGGGGTTTATTCTGCACGTTACGCTAAAACTGACTCAGAACGCATTGCTAAGGTATTGAGAGAATTAGATAACGAAGTTAATCGACAAGCTCAATTTGTTTGTGCAGTAGCGATCGCTCGTCCTGATGGTGCGATCGTATTAGAATCTGAAGGTATTTGTCGCGGCGAAATTCTCCATGCACCGCGTGGTGATGGTGGTTTCGGCTACGACCCGATTTTTTATGTGCAAGAGTTGCAATTGACCTTTGCTGAGATGACACGGGAGTTGAAAGGGTCAATTAGCCATCGAGGCAAGGCTTTTACAGCTTTACTTCCGCAGCTAGAGAAAGTTAGGAGTTAGGAGTTTGGAATTGGGAGTTTGGATTTATGAATTTTGCTAAATCTTCACTCATTTAGTCTTGACTCACAGATCATAACTCTTAACTCATAACTCTTAACTCATAACTTTTTTAAACTGCTTCTGTGTTCTTTTCGCCGGTGCGAATCCGAATCACTTGCTCAACAGGCGAGATGAAAATTTTACCATCGCCAATTTCACCAGTGCGGGCAGCAGCAATAATTTTGTCTACCACCATATCAACTTGATTGTCATCAACGACGATTTCCACTTTGAGTTTTTGCAGAAACTCAACCGTGTACTCAGAACCGCGATACCGTTCAGTTTGGCCTTTCTGCCGTCCGAACCCCCGGACTTCAGAAACAGTCATGCCGACAATACCAGCGTTAACCAAGGCAATTTTTACCTCATCTAGCTTAAATGGGCGGATAATAGCTTCTACTTTTTTCATCTTTTTGACTCCTGACTTCTACTAGCTTCGTTTATATATCTAACCAGATCCGTTGTCTGAAGCTGTAACTAGCAGTGCTTTTCCTAAAAGATATGTAATAATTACCACTTTTTTAAAGTGTAGATGCTTTGCCTGAGGGTTTGGGACATGAAAAGCGGCAAGGATTTATTAATTGGATAATCTTTGAGGTTTTAACATAAAGAAGTTGCTGTAAATTTAGCATTCTATGTAGCTTTTATAACCTAAAAATAAATAAATTACGCTATTTAGCAGATATGCTCAGATATTTTAGAGAGTGATTGCAGAGAAATTGCTCGGTAGCTCGAAAGCTTGGTGCTGCTGATTGTAGGAGTAGTCAACTAACGTTTCTGATGTTCAAACAGGGGACGCACAACGAAATATCCAGCACTAAAAGCAGTAAGCATGATCAACAATATGGTAATAATTAACCACCAGCCATTGAGTCCCTTGGCATCTGGCTCAGTAGTGGAATAATAACTTACTTGTTGCTCTTCTATAGAAACTGGTTCTGGTATCGAGAAATTTATTTCCATTACAGGTGTAGAAAAGTCTTGGCGGCGGCTTTTTTCGGGTGGCGTTTTGGGAATAACAGTTGGGCGAGAAACCTGCTGACGTGGACGCGCTTGTGTTGGTGGCACTTTAGCGGCATTTTTAACGTCACCAGAAGCTTGGGGGACTTGGTGATAACTAGGCGTAGTATGGGAATCCACAAACTTTTGCAAATGAGAAAAAGACTCAACGACTTTAGTAATTTCTTGGCGTAGTAGTTGATTTTCTTGTGCTAATTGCTGATTTTTGGTGGTAAGTGCGTGTAGCTTCGCCTGCGCTGCTTGCAACTCTGTTGACAATTCCCTATATACAGATAGTGGTACAGAAGGAGGGTAGGCTTGAGTAGTCGGTGTTGGCGAATTCCTGTCAACTGAACCTATGGTTGTTCGCATCGGGGGCTTGGTATTAAAAATCAAGGTAAGTAGGTCGTACAGAGATGCTAACAAAGATAGTCAGCCCTGAAACTATGCCCAAGAATAATAGAAAAATGCCGAAAGGGCAAAGATTTATTATTGGGGGGATTGAGAATTGGGAATTGGGCATGGTGAAGAGGACTTGGGGACAAGGAGAATTAGGGACTTTGGGGTTAGACTTGTTGCAAGTTCTCACCTCTTGTCCCCAAGTCCCCAAGTCTTTCCTACCTCCCCACTCCCCTTGATAAGGTTAATTTCGTAACAATGGGAAGAAATGTCCTACAGGGCCTTGCCCTTTGCCAATATCTAGGGCGTAAGTGAGTGCAGTAGTCACATACTTCTTTGCCTCTTGCACTGCCTGCCACAAGTCTTTTCCCTTGGCCAGATTAGCAGCGATCGCAGCCGATAGTGTACAACCAGTACCGTGGGTATTTTTTGTCTCTACTTGCTGGCAAGTCAAAACTTCCAACTTGTCCCCATCAAACCAGATATCAACACCACGTAAATCTCCCTGCATACCTCCGCCCTTGACTAAAACAGCCTTCGTCCGTAAAGTCTTGTGAATAATTTCAGCTGCGGCTTGCATATCCTCCAAAGAATTAATTTGTAAACCGCTTAAAATCTGGGCTTCGTAGCGATTCGGCGTGATCATAACTGCCTTGGGAATCAGGGCATGACATAGAGTCTTCACAGCATCATCATCAATCAATTGTGCCCCTGTACGTGACACCATTACTGGATCAACTACTAAATTATCGATTTGTAAAGCTTCTACCTGCTGGGCAACAGCAAAAATAATTTCCTGATTAAGCAACATTCCCGTTTTGGCAGCTTGTACGCCAATATCCTCAACTACTGCCTGAATTTGCGCCACAACAGCCTCTGTTGGCATGGCATCAACCCTCATTACTCCTAAAGTGTTTTGTGCCGTGACGCAGGTTATAGCGCTAGTACCGTGGACACAGTGAAAAGCAAAGGTACGTAAATCAGCTTGAATTCCTGCACCGCCACCGCTATCTGAACCAGCAATGGTTAAAGCAACGGGTATTCTGGAGTTTATTTCAGTGTTCATAGTTATGAAGATTAAGTAAGTTGCCGCAATCAAACCAAAATATCTCAAAGATTGATGAACTAGGCTAAAACCCTCTTCCTTCCAACCTGCTTCCTGATCGCAACCACAAAAATTTACGACAACCTGACTTGAAAGTGCTGTTAGCGGTAGCGGGACGTTTGGTAAAGAAGGCATCGCTTATTTAAAAATTTTTAGAGAAACTTCATCAAATCCTCCCACAAAGCGCTCTCCACTCCCATATCACTCTGGAAATTAACTGGACTCCACCACCACATCTCCATATTTTTTTAGCTATTGTTGTAAAAAATATAACTAAATTCAGAATATTTACTGGGTTTTTTCTTGGAGGCAAAGGTTAGTTTTAATACATGAGTTCACAAGGCTCAGTTACACCGCGTACAACAAGTTCGACTAAGTTGTTACATTAGTTCCCTTAAGTTAAAGGGTAAACCTACTAAAGTTTCAACCAATTCAACTTTGACCACTCAAAAAACGCAGAGATGACAGGAAATGTCTTTGGCTTTGCGCTGCCTTGTCTGCGTGCAATTTGTCCGATCACCCTCAATAAAACACTGACAATTGACGGTATCGACATCCCTACTTTAACCATCAACGGTTAATAGGATAAAAATTTTCAGTTTTATAACAGTTTTTCTACAAACGACGCCATTTCTTTTTTGCGATCGCCACATGTAAGGGCGGGTACGCCATCGCACAGCTGCGACTGTCCTGAAAAGTCCAGATAAATCACCCATTCAAATAACTACTTAGCAACATAGTTTATTGCTGAGAACGTACTACCAATTCACCTTATAAAATTCGGAGTTAATCTCATGGCTGGCAAAACATACTACGTTTCTGGAACAGGCAATGATAAAAATGATGGCTTAAAGGAAGGATCTGCATTTCGCACCCTCCAACAAGCTGCGGACTTGGTGCAGGCAGGTGATACCGTCTACGTCATGAATGGTACTTACACAAATACTTACCCTAATATCCTGAGTATTTCAGATAAGCACGGTACCGAAGCCGCGCCGATCACATTTACTGCTTATCCTGGACACACACCTGTTTTACAAACACACGATAAAAATTGGAATGCTATCTCAATTACAGGCTCTTCTTATGTAGTCATTAATGGGCTGAACCTGGTGGGGGCACGAGATGATAATACATTAGAATATGCGCTTGAGCATAAAGATGATTTGAATAACCCAGCAACATCTGGGAACGGTATTAACGTTTCCTACATCGATGGCGACGAAAAGCAACGTTCACATCACATCACAATTAGTAATAACAACATTTCTAAGTTTCCAGGAGGCGGGATTGCAACAGCAGAAGTAGACTACATTACAATAAAAAACAATGTGGTTTCTGGAAATTCTTGGTACTCACCTCATGGAACCCAAGGAATTACAATGCTTCACCTTTGGAATTCCGATCAAAACGTAACAGATTACAAAGTAATTATTCAAGATAACACTGTCTTTGATAATAAACAATTAGTTCCTTGGGCTAATGCAGGAAAAGTAACAGAGGGTCATGGAATAATGCTTGACACTTCTTCTGTTGGAAATGTTGCATACCAGGGCAAAGCCTTAATTAGTAAAAACGTAATTTACAACAATGGTGGCGCAGGTATTCAGATTTTCAAAGGAGAAAACCCTGTAGACATTGTGAATAATACACTTTCCCAAAATTCACAAGAACTATCAACCGGAGAAATTTTACTTAACAGTGCTAAAAATGTTCGGGTTTCTAACAATATTATGTATGCAAGTGACGGAAATTCTGCAAGTGCTATTGCTAATTCTAGTAATTATTCATTTGACAACAACCTTGCTTACAACGGAGATATTAAAGGTACAGGATCAGGAAATGTTTTAAACAAAAACCCGTTATTTGTTGATGCAGCGAATCATGACTTTAGGCTCAAACCTGGAAGTCCTGCGATCGATGGTGGTTCCAATGCTTTGAATAGCGTCACTAAGATTACTCCCTTAGATGGCGATGGTGACGGCAGTGTATTGACTGATATTGGCGCATTTGAAGCCCCCACCAATAAGACTCCTAACCCCGAAATTCAAGTTCTTGATGGCACAGTTGACATTGCAGATAACAGCCCTACCGCCATTAACTTTGGCGAGGTCATTGCTGGCAGCACCGTGACCAAAACTTTTACCATTAAGAACACAGGTATAGCTGCACTCAACCTGAGTAATCTCAAACTCCCCGACGGCTTTAGTTTGGTAGGAACTCTTCCAGCTACTTTGGCTGCCAAGACTTCGGCGAATATAACAGTGGCACTAAATACGACCACTGGCGGAACCTACACTGGCAACTTCAGTTTAACCAACAACGATCCTGACGAAAGCCCCTTTAACTTTGTTATTAGTGGTAAAGTTAATGCTCCCGAAATTGAAGTTGTCAATAACCAAGTTGACATTGTAGATGGCAGCACCACTCCCATTGACTTTGGCGAGGCCGCTTTCGGCAGCACCGTAATTAAAACTTTCACCATTAAGAACACAGGTAAGGCTCCACTCAACCTAACTAATCTCGAACTCCCCGACGGCTTTAGTTTGGTAGGAACTCTTCCAGCTACCTTGGCTATTAATAATTGGGCGAGTGTATTAGTGGCACTCAATACGAAAACACCTGGAACATATTCTGGCAGTTTCAGTTTGGATAGCAACGATAGTAACGAAA
>NZ_CAXTNP010000302.1:0-8495 GCF_964245575.1 uncultured Nostoc sp.
AGTTGAGCCTTTTTACTCGACAGTTGAGCCTTTTTACTCGGAAGTTGAACCTTTTTACTCCCCTTTCTGTTCCATTCCCCCTGCCCAGTCCCCAATACCCCAATCCTTAAAATATGCCAAGTAAATATCCCTTAGCTGACTGATACTGTCACGATCAAAGAGTAAAGAGTAAAAGGCAATCTATTTTGACTTTTAACTTTCTCCTTTTGTTCAACTTTCCACAAGGGTAGGTTTAATCTTGACTAAATTGAAGGTTGGTATCAATGGCTTCGGTCGAATCGGGCGACTTGTGCTTCGCGCTGGCATCGATAACCCTAACATTGAATTTATAGGCATTAACGACCTAGTACCACCAGATAACCTCGCTTACCTATTAAAGTACGACTCAACCCACGGCAAATTAAAGTTCAAGGTTGAAGCCAAGGAAGATGGTATCGTCATTGACGGACACTTCATTCCTTGCGTGTCGGTGAGGAACCCAGCAGAGTTACCTTGGGGACAATTAGGCGCAGATTATGTGGTGGAAGCTACCGGACTTTTCACTGACTACCAAGGAGCCGCAAATCACTTGCAGGCAGGTGCAAAGCGAGTGGTAATTTCCGCTCCCACTAAAGATCCAGAGCGAGTTACTACCCTCCTAATGGGTGTAAATCATCACTTATTTGACGCCAGCAAAGATATAATTGTATCTAATGCTAGTTGCACTACAAACTGTCTAGCTCCCATAGCTAAGGTGATCAATGACAACTTTGGGTTGACCGAAGGGTTAATGACCACAGTCCATGCCATGACTGCTACTCAGCCAACTGTAGACGGGCCCAGCAAGAAAGACTGGCGGGGTGGTCGAGGTGCAACCCAGAATATTATTCCCTCTTCCACAGGCGCAGCTAAAGCTGTAGCACTGGTTTTACCAGAATTGAAGGGTAGGTTGACTGGTATGGCATTACGAGTTCCGACTCCCGATGTCTCTGTAGTTGATTTAACTTTTAAAACTGCCAAAGCTACTAGTTATAAGGAAATCTGTGCTGCCATGAAGGAGGCTGCCGCAGGTTCTCTTGCAGGTATCTTGGGATATACAGATGAAGAAGTAGTTTCCACAGATTTTCAAGGCGATACCCATTCCAGTATCTTCGACGCAGGTGCTGGTATTGAGTTGAACTCCAACTTCTTCAAGGTAATTGCCTGGTATGACAACGAGTGGGGTTACTCGAATCGCGTGATTGACTTGATGTTGTCTATGTCACAGAAAGAAAAACTCGCACCGACAGTTGCTGTGGTTTGATTGGTCATTAGTCACTTGTACTGAGCTTGTCCTGAGCGCAGCCTCTCGTAGAGCAGGGCAAAGCCGAAGTATTAGTCATTGGTCATTGGTCATTGACTTTTGACCCTTGACTTTTGAGATTTGGGTCGGGTGGTAAATACCGTGAAAACAAAACGCCATTTAGTATCTTTATTTAGCATAGGACTTACGCACACTTTACGAATTCTCGGCGCTCTTGGCGTCTTCTCTACGAGACGCTACGCGAAGGCGGTTCGATAAATTAAGCTATTTAGCAATTTTTGCGTAAGTACTATAGCAAAGCAGTGATATGAAGCACATGTAAATTTGGATGCGAAGTCTGTTAATTACGAATTACTAATTAGGTTGCCGAGCGACTTGTACTGAGCTTGTCCTGAGCGTAGTCGTTGGCGCAGCCTCTCGTAAAGAAGGGCAAAGCCGAAGGGCGTAGTTGAAGGGCGTAGTCGAAGGGCGTAGTCGAAGTAAGCCGAGGTACGAATTACGAATTGGTATAAACCATCCAAATTTACAGGTTACTCCTCAACCCCTAATCCCTATGCGTCGAACCAAAATCATTTGTACTGTTGGGCCGGCTACATCTGCACCCGAAAAGCTGCAAGCTTTAGTAAAAGCTGGAATGAATGTGGCACGGCTGAATTTTTCCCACGGGGCTTATGAATTCCACGCCCAAACTGCTCACCATCTCCGGCAAATTAGTACTGAGCAGCAAAAGCCGATCGCAATTATGCAAGACCTGTGTGGCCCGAAGATTCGTTTGGGAACTTTACCACCAGAAGGGTTAAATTTAGAAGCTGGTAGTGAAGTCACCTTTGTTTTGCAAGAAAAGGGTGAGAGTATCGACGAACTACCTTTACCATTGCCGACTTTGTTCGCAATGGTGCGACCAGGCGAACCGATTTTGATTAATGATGGTCGCGTCAAGTTGATTGTTAGCGATCGCGATGCCGATCGCATTCGGGCACAAGTAAAAATTGGCGGGTTAATTTCTACGCACAAGGGAGTAAACCTACCACAAACTCCTTTACCTGTTAATTCGATTACCGAAAAAGACTTGCTGGATCTGCGCTTTGGGATTCAGTTGGGTGTAGACTGGGTGGCGGTGTCCTTTGTGCAATCGCCACAAGACTTAGAACCCGCCAGACGTATGATTGAAGCAGCTGGTGCTTCTATCCGCTTAATTGCCAAAATCGAAAGAGCAGAGGCAGTAGAGAACTTTGACTCCATTCTGAACGTTGCTGACGCAATTATGATTGCTCGTGGCGATTTAGGGGTAGAAGTGCCAATTCATGAAGTACCCTTAATTCAAAAAGATATTATTCGCCGTTGCAATCGTGCTGGCAAGCCAGTGATTACAGCCACCCAAATGCTAGAGTCGATGATTAGCGCCCCCGATCCCACCCGCGCTGAAGCCACCGATGTAGCCAACTCCATCTTAGATGGAACAGATGCGGTGATGCTTTCTGGTGAAACAGCTGTCGGACAATATCCTATCACCGCCGTCGAGATGATGCACAATATCGCCGTGCGGACAGAACAGGCTCTAGATGAGGGTAGCAAACATGCCTGGTGTCATGAAGCAGGCAGTCTCAGCGTCACCGAATCTGTAGCAGAATCCGTGTGTCGCATCGCTTATGAAACAGGCTCACGAGCAATTCTCTGTAACACTACATCAGGAAGTACGGCGAGAATGGTGTCTAAATATCGCCCAACTTCTCCCATTATTGCCCTCACCTCTGACATCACTGCTTATCGCCAACTAGCGCTTTCTTGGGGTGTGGAAGCTTTGCTGATCCCACCAGTCCACAATGCCGAAGAGATGTTTACCAATGTGGTGAACACAGTTGTAGACATGGGTTTAGCCAATAAGGGCGATAAAGTAGTAATTACCTCTGGTGTTCCAATTGGTAAATCAGGAACAACTAGTTTAATCAAAGTGCATTCCATTGGACAGCCAATTTCGGCATAAGGCACTTAGAATAAGGCTGTGGTGTGGCTCAAGATAGTAAGCAAAATTGGGCAATGATCAAGAAAAATTGCCAGAATCAGAATTGAAGGCAGTAGAGACTGGGGACTGGTGATTGGGGACTAGGGACTAGGGAGACAAGGAAATAAATAACTCTTGTACAGACGCGATTAATCGCGTCTCTACTCCTCAGACCCAATTAATCGCGTCTCTACTCCTCACTCAGCACTCAGCACTAATTTGGTGGGGAATAAGTAAATCCTAAACAAACATCACGGAGTATTTTATGTCTAAGAATTTACTAGAACAATTGCGACAAGTGACTGTTGTAGTTGCAGATACAGGGGATATCCAGGCAATTGAAAAGTTTAAACCCCAAGACGCCACCACCAACCCTTCGCTGATTACTGCTGCGGCGCAGATGCCAGAATATCAGGGAATTGTCGATCAAACTTTACTCCAAGCGAAGAAAGATGCTGGAGCTGGAGCCACCCAAGCACAGATAGTTTCTCTAGCTTTTGACTGTTTGGCAGTTGCCTTTGGATTAAAGATTTTGCAAATTATTCCCGGTCGCGTGTCTACAGAAGTGGATGCTCGCTTGTCCTACGATACCGAAGCTACCCTGACTAAGGCACGGGACTTAATTGCTCAGTATAAAGCTGCCGGAATTGGCCGCGATCGCGTCTTAATTAAAATTGCCACAACCTGGGAAGGCATTCGCGCTGCGGAAATTCTCGAAAAAGAAGGTATTCACTGTAACCTTACCTTGTTGTTTGGTCTTCACCAAGCGATCGCCTGTGCAGAAGCTGGCGTTACCCTAATTTCTCCCTTCGTCGGCCGGATTCTCGATTGGTACAAAAAAGATACCGGACGCGATAGCTACCCAGCAGCCGAAGATCCAGGAGTTTTGTCAGTCACTAAAATCTACAACTACTACAAGAAATTCGGCTATAAAACCGAAGTTATGGGAGCTAGCTTCCGTAACCTTGGTGAAATTACCGAACTTGCAGGTAGTGATTTGCTGACCATTTCGCCAGCACTTTTGGCTGAATTGCAAGCAACAGTTGGAGAACTGCCACGCAAACTCGACCCTGCTAAGGCAGCAAACTTGGAAATTGAAAAGATATCCATTGACAAAGATACCTATGACAAGATGCACGCCTCTGACCGCATGGCAACCGATAAACTAGATGAGGGCATCAAAGGTTTCACCAAGGCATTAGAAGACCTTGAGAAACTTTTAGCAGACCGACTAGTTCGCCTTGAAAAAGAGGTAGTCGCAGCTCATTAGAACGTAACGATAGTTAGTGGTTAGTGGTTCAACCACTAACCATTCATTACTTACATCAGCCGTCGTTATTAACGACGTCGGAAAATCTGGTATTGTCCGTAAGGCTGCCGTTGTCTAAACTCCTGCCGTTGTCTAAACTCCTGCCGTCGTCGGATAATCTGCCGTTGTCGGATATTTTGGTTTCGTTCGGGCTGTCGTCGTTGGAGAATCTGCCGTTCTCTAAACTCCTGCCGTCGTCGAATAATTTGGTATCGTCTTGGTCGCCGTTGAGCAATTAAAAGCTCTCCGGTTTTATCTCCAACTAGCTTAGCCTCTGGTGTAGCGCTCTGTTCATTGCGAGGATTAATTAAAGAAATATCCTTTGCTTCAGCTAATGAGGGCGGATACACAAAGGCACATAGCAATAGCGCTATTGAAGATAACTTCCTGAAACCTTTCATGTTTTTGCTTCTACTAGACTTTCGGTAATAACTTTATTAAACACCTTAAAGCCAGCAGATTATTGTTCATCCACTTTTTTTAAACTTAATTTGGGATGAAATCATGGATTTTAAATTCAGCCTTACGGTTAATTGTAAATTAAAGCAACCTGTGTAGATAAAGAATGATTGTCTAGGAAAATGTAATTTTTTTCAATGGTTCAAGTATTGTAAAACCTCCTTTTAAAGGGGCGTAAATTGTGGTTGTCATGCAAGTCCAGAACGCACCCGCTCACCGTATTCTGGATCAGCCTGTTCGTTTATTAATGTTTGTGAAGACCAAGTTGTTCAACCTGACGGGCAGCCTGGGATGTATGCTACCGTTAAAATGAAACCAGGCGTTGCTATTTTGCCAATAGATAGCGATCGCAACGTGTTTCTGATTCAGCAATATAATCTGTAAAAGCGAAAGAGTATTTTTACAAGTGCAGTCACTTGTGTTTAAGTTTCTTAAAGTTCTGATTAGATTGAAATTTTCTAATGTTGAGGAAATTACAAGCAAAGAATTAGCTCAGTTGCTATTAGATTCTGGAAAGCCGAGGCCATTAGTGCTAGATGCACGAAGTCAAACAGAATATGCGGTGAGCCATATCGAAACAGCAACGCACATAGACTATATTACACCTGACTTAGCAGTACTTTCTACAGTGCCAAAAGACAACCCAATTGTCGTGTATTGCGCCGTTGGCTACCGTAGCGCCAAATTAGCCCAGCAGCTTAATGAAGCTGGGATGAAGTGCATTTATAACTTGAGCGGTGGTATTTTTCAGTGGGCAAATGAAGGAAGACTCATTTTTAGAGACGAGCAACCGACACAGGTTGTACATCCTTACAATGCAATCTGGGGAAAACTGCTGAAATCTAGCTACCATGCTCAGGAGGAGTAAAGTTGAATTTTACCGTTTTTCCCGCAATCTCTCCTTTTCTCGCTTCTTCATATCCAACCTAATACACAGTTCTAACAATTCTTGGGTAAATTCTACCTATTGGTCAAAGGTAATACCCATCGGCTCTAGCTGAGGTTGTGGCAGTGGAGGTTGAGAGTTAGGCATAGTATCACTCAACATATTATCCACGCGAGCACCTACGGTGGGCGGGTACGCCATCGCGTAAGTGCTTGTTCTACTCCAGGTAGAGCTAGAGGCGTTGCACATTGCTTATCAAAACTATCTTGCTGAAAATCCAGAGTAGTTTTGAGTTGACCTGTAGTAACCACGTACAAATTGTGGTAGCTTTTTATCGCGTGGCCTATAGTGATGTGAGGTTAAATCAAAAAACAATAAAAAGATAGAGGGATAACAATGTTTAGTTATTCTAGCCCCGCAATCGCCACATATCTTAATATTGCATCTCCAAGAGCGGCTTGTGTCAACGGCAGCAAAGTTGCGGTCATTAATACTGAGGGTATATGGGAAGTAGAAGCTGATGGCAGGAAAAAACTAATTCCAAACTCTTATCAGGATGCTCGTGACATTGTAGCAATTGACGGCAAGACTTATGTTCTCGCTGTTCCAACAGGATTAGTAAAAATAAAAACTGATGGAACTACTCAAAAAATAGTTGACAGTCCTGCATCATCAAAAACAAGAGTTAAATTTTTAGATGGCTTGATTATTCACCAGTCTGTAAATACTCTATCAATATATGATACCAGCCTCAACTTCAAAGCTAAACATAGCTATGCAGTAACTGAGGTAATGGATTTTGAGTACAAAAATAAGTATCTCTACATCAGTGGTTTTCAGCAACAAAAGCGGTCAGGCATTCCAGTACAAATTGCTTTTCTTTACCGAATGGGTTTTAATGGCACAAGTATATTTAACTTGCCAAATTTGCCAGGAAATAACCAAGGTAAGCTTTGGGGTTACAATCCTGCCAGTCTTGTTGACAACATGGCAGATACCCGACTCAACAGATTATACATTTCTGGGGATAAACTCTACGTACTTGGTTCAGTCTATGGGGGTAATTCAATCTATAGGTGGAATGGTAAAGACCTATTAACACAAACCTTGATCACTACAGATAAATATACTAATGCTGCCCAAACTCGTGATGAGACAAAAGTTTACACAGGAGTTGTTGATTTAACCTCATTCACTGTTGAACGTGGGCAACTAAGTCTTACAAGACTTCCTTCAACAGGAGGATTGGGAGACGGTAATAGCAATTTCCCTAAAACTATTTACTCAAATGGCACTGATATTTTTGTTGGATCTAGTGCTGCTTACGCAATTCCCAATAGAGATAGCCAAACATTCTTAGGTAAACCGATTCCACCTTACCGTGGCGATGCAAGTTTTTTAATTTTTCCGGATAATCTCAAGACTCGCAAAGCTTGGGTAACACCTGGAAATGGTGAAATATTGCTATTTAATAATAAGTTTGCAGTGATCAAAACAGGTAATGTCAATGATTTGTCTACAAATTCAGGAACCGCTCAAAGCCTACCAACAAATACTTATTTTATTAAGTTTTAACAGAGCGATACCTTCGGTGAGCTTCGCTAACGCAAAATTTCTCGATCTACTGAAGGTGAAATCCTTTAAGATCGAGATAACGCTTACCATATCGAAGCATTCTATCGCTACCGCCTGAACGATAATATCTCAGTGACTTTTGGTTTATGAGTGATTCTCAACCCGAAAAAGGACAGCAGAAATGATATGCAGTATGTGGGTGTGATTCGCACAACCTTCGATTTTTAAATTGCAAGAGCGGAAAATGAACCCATGAAAAATGGAAGGTGCTTAAAATAGCACTTTCCATTCCGTGCCTATAAAGATCGTGATGGTGGAACGCTAATCATACAGCAGATTTCAAGTTAGTGAAGTACACAAGCTAAGTCTCAAAGTCAGGTATAAAGCCTGTTTTACTTCTGAATTCTGACGCCAAGCCGCAGAGCGTCTTTGGCTTTGCTCCCGAATTCGGAATTCTGCTGTATCTTATTAAACCTCCTTTGATTGATTTGGCACTCTAAAAGTTTACTTTCCTTCTATATTTATCTCTGGCTTAATCAGGCGAGTTTTATGCAAAACAATACCATCCTCTCCACTATTGATGTTTTAGTAACCCAAATCATCGAAAATGAACAAGATTTAGCAGACTATTCTGAAAAAATTTTACGTGGTATTGCTTAAAAATATGGTAACAATAGCCATGAATATTAGATGGCTGGAGGTATTCGTAAAAGCGATGCTACGACGGGCTATTCGGCGTCGCAAGCGTGCTGTGCGTAAAAGCGTGGTTTTGCCGAAGTAAGTAGGCGCGATTAAAGGCGATCGCATAGATCACCAACCAAAATTAGTGATTTGCCTTTGTCTGGGGAGCGATGGCGTACCCGCCCTTTCCGGTGGCGATCGCAATTGGATTACTCTTGTACCAAGTAAAAGTGCGATCGCATCCTCTGACCTTTTTTTAATTAAAAATTAAAAGTTAAAAATTAAAAATTAATCAGAATAA
>NZ_CAXTNP010000303.1:0-8470 GCF_964245575.1 uncultured Nostoc sp.
GGGGAATAGGGGCTAGGCAATAGGGAATAGGAAATAAGATTAAAAATACTATTTTCTTCCAATCCCCAGTACCCATTCCCCAATCCCCAATCCCCTACTTCAGTAGATTGTAGACAACTTGCTCAAAAACCATCTATACTTGAGCGTTCACTTTAACTCATGAGGAGGGAATTATTGCTGATCCATTGAATCTAACCGTTAGCCTGAGGGGCACTCGTGAAGTCCGGGATAACTGTCAGCTATTCCGCCTCACAGGTTTGTTAGATGCCTTTTCTGAGCCGACATTTCGCAAGGTACTTGGCAGTAAGATTGACGAGGGCCCTAAGCATATTATTTTGGATCTCTCACAAATCGACTTTATTGATAGCTCTGGCTTGGGTGCTTTGGTGCAGCTAGCCAAGCAGGCTCAAACTGCCGAAGGCACTTTGCAAATCGTCACGAATGCCCGGGTAACTCAAACGGTCAAGCTTGTTCGCCTAGAGAAGTTTCTCTCCCTGCAAAAATCAGTTGAAGAAGCTCTAGAAAACGTCAAGTAGTCTTGATTGCTTGAACCGAGAGATCAATTCGGCTATCCAGATTCAACATCGGATAGCTTAATTTTTAAAACTTCTGGCAGAAAACCTCTCTCCTTGTGGGAGAGGGACAAAGCCAGTTAAGCTATTATGTTTAAATTTGAGCAATAATAAAGATATAGACACCCAGTTCTTGGGTATGTAATTTTTGGCTTCTTATCGGATAAACAATCAAGTCTGAGAAATTTGTAAGAAATACAAAGTCAGCAGATTTGTTTATAGGTAAACTTGACTTGATAGTGTATAGTTAAAAATTGTCGCTTACTAAGTAAGTATGACAATAGGAGCAAGTAACAGGGTGAGTTTGATGTCAGAATTTTACCCTATCTTAGGCACAGACCACAAGTAGGCAAAACTTGGTTTATAGGCGTTGACATCAGGGTGATCTAAAATGCTTTCTTCTCAATCAAAAAGATAGAATTAGTAAGTATTTCTGATAGTAGTGATTATGCTAAGTATAGGATTATGGCTTACTTCAAAAAAATCAGTCTTTGCAAAGAATGCCTGCCAAATGTAGCCCGTCAAGGAATGATTTATTTGTGAAGTCACAGGAGGAAGAGGTATTAGATGGACAAGATGAAACTCCCAAACAGACTTTATCTTGGACTCAAGCACTCTTGACAACCACAGCGCCATTCCAACAGATTTCCCTTTCACAAGTGCAACAAATTTCTCCTACTGCTTTAGCGTATTTGGGGGATGCAATTTATGAGTTATATGTTAGAATGTTCTATCTGCTGCCATTGCAGCGGTCAGGAATTTACCATAGTCTGGTAGTGGAGCAGGTAAGAGCGGAAACACAAGCGCTACATTTGCGATCGCTGATTCCTCATCTCAGGGACACCGAATTAGAAATTGTCCGACGGGGTAGAAACGCCGCTACAGGACGCCCTAAGCGACTTAATCCCGAAATTTATCAACAGGCAACTAGTCTAGAAACCTTAATTGGCTACTTATATCTCACCGATTACCAGCGTCTAACCGAACTGTTGCAAATGCTTCACGTAGAAAAAGAGTGAGAACTTAATTTTACAGTAGCCACATCAGTAGATTTGGTTCAAGAAATTGACGTAATTGTGATGATCAACCATACGCTATATCTATAACTCAAATGCAGAATAAACCTAGAAAAGTCAAGACTTCTAACGAACCCAATCGTGGGCAACCAGTAAAAATTAAGGGTAAGCATGTTGTTACTAATCCGACTCGCAATCCCAGAAAAATAGATAGCAACCCCACCATCTCTGGTGCTAATCCGACTCGCAATCCCAGAAAAATAGATAGCAACCCCATCTCTGGTGCTAATCCGACTCGTAATCCCAAGAAAATAGATGTTGCTAATCCGACTCGCAATCCCAGGAAAATAGATAGCAACCCCATTGACAACTCCCGCCAACGAAATAGCAACTTCTCCCAGCCGTCTGTATCTACACAACCGATAGAAGAAGATAACGATCTCATCTACGGTCGTCATCCAGTATTGAGTGCGTTGCAAAATCAGCGCAATCTCAACCGTCTCTGGATTACTACCCGTCTGCGCTACGACCCCAGCTTTCACCATTTTCTCTTGCAAGCGAAAGAAAATGGCACAGTTATTGATGAGGTTGAACCAAAGCGCTTAGACTATCTCACCAATGGGGCCAATCATCAAGGTGTGGCGGCACAAGTTGCTCCCTACGCTTACATCGAATTGCCCGATCTAATTGAACAAGCAAAAACTGTAACTGATCCCGTTATTGTCGTGGCTGACGGAATTACTGATCCCCACAACTTGGGAGCAATTATTCGCACCGCCGAAGCAATAGGCGCTCAAGGTTTGGTGATTCCCCAAAGAAGAGCTTCTGGGATCACTTCCACTGTGATGAAAGTGGCAGCAGGCGCTTTAGAAAATTTTGCTGTAGCTAGAGTTGTCAACCTCAGCCGCGCCTTAGAAGAATTAAAAGAAGCTGGCTATTGGATTTACGGCACTGCTGCAAGTGGAAGCGAACCTGTGCATACAGTCAATTTCACTGGCCCAATTGTTTTAGTAATCGGCTCAGAAGGCGAAGGTCTGAGTATGTTAACTCAACGCTCCTGTGATTTCTTAGTATCGATTCCTCTACAGGGTAAGACTCCTAGTCTCAATGCTTCTGTAGCAGCAGGTATGACACTTTATGAAATTTATCGCCAGCGATCGCTAAATACCCACCACCTTGATAAATTACAAAAAACCTCTTTGAAAAAATAACAGTAACAGAGTATAAAGAAATGTAAAAGATAATAAAGCACATATTGTTTAACACCTTGTAGAAGTTTATAAACTGGCGAAAACCATGAAAACCATTTGGCATAACCTCAAAGAAGTGTTAATTAACACATTCGACTATATCGGCTTGGCTTGGTGGGTAGAGATTGTGACGCAAAATCCCCGTTGCACGTACTACTTCGGGCCATTTCTGAGTTCTTCTGATGCAAAATTGTCAAGCATTGGATATATAGAAGATTTGGAGATGGAAGGAGCGCAGGGAATTTCTGTGAATGTCAAGCGGTGCAAACCTAATACCTTAACAATCGCTGAAGACTTGGGGGAAAAATTTGACCGCAAAGTACAGCCTGCCTTTGGCGGTCAAATTTAAGTTAAGTTAGGCCAGAGTCAAGATAATTCGTAATTCGTAATTCGTAATTTCGAGTTCTAATTACGAATTATTTGTTTAAGAGTCAAAAACCCTTGGACTATTGACTACCAATTACCTGCGGATGAACTTCGAGCCAATGGTCAATGTCATTGAGCACCTGCTGGGGGACTTCCCACGGAAAAAGATGGGCAGTGTTGGGATAGCACTGCCATTGAGAATTGTTGAGGTGTTGAGCAGTTTCTAAGCTGGAATCAGATGTGATGTGGCGGTCTTGGTCACCAGCAAGTACTAAACTAGGACATTGTATTTGTGGCAAATCTAGAAGTCGGTTGTATCCCGATTGAATTGCACTATAGAGGGCGCGAGTAGCAGCAGGAGAGGTTTGCAAATAAGCTGGTACTGCAACAGTAGCGATGTAATTGTAAGTGGTAGATGTATGTTGTTGGATTAGGTAGCGGAAAAGCGATCGCTTGGCAAAAGTTTCAATATTCCATTGCCAACTCGGTTTTATATAGTTTAATAGGCCAGCAACGCCAGTATATAAATTATCCTGCCAAGTAATCGGAGGATGACTGCCACGGGGTTTTGCGGCTGTCGCCACCAAAATCAGCCCTGTAATGCGCTCTGGCAAACGTAATGCCAGTTCCATTGCCAGAATGCCCCCAAGTGACCATCCCAATACTAAACACTTTTCGATCTCAAAGCGGTCTAGCAGCGCTTCTAAATCAGTTAAATGGTCATTCATATCAAAATTGCCATTCCAGCGACTTTTGCCGTATCCACGTAAATCAGGGGCAAAAGTTTTATAACGTTTTGATAAATGATTGGTAAAGACAGAAAGACTACGACCAGTACCAGGATGACCATGTAAGCCCAAAATGGGGAATCCTTGACCTTGGATGTAGACATTGAGATGTGCAGCATTTGTAGGATGGCGATCGCTCATCTAGCACCCCCTAAAAACTCCCGCCATACTTGATAGCCAAATGTGTTCAAATTAAAACCTTCAAATTATCACAGTTTTAAGAAATCGGTTCAAAAACCATTTGGGGAATTAACACTTCATCTTGTAATTGCCCAATACCTAAAAAGCGAGTCTCTTCATCATAAACTCGGACTATTTCAGAAACATCGAAAGTTAGAGAAATTCGCTGACCTTGACACCACTTTTGAGCAGTTATTACTGGTAAACTAACAGATGACAAATGTTGTAAAGCTGCATCTGGGCAAATCGGTTGAAATATTCCGGCTTGCAGTTTAGTTTCTAAGTCGGTCAAAGTGAGACTATCTGTTAAATCGAAACCACTGCTTTGGGTGCGAATCAAAGCAGCAAGAGTGCCACCAGTTTCTAAAATTGCACCTAAGTCACGAGCGATCGCTCTAATATATGTACCAGAACCACAGGCGATCGCCACATCCAATTCGGGAAAATCCCCTTCTCTCCAGTCCAAAATATCTATCTGAAAAACTTCTACTGTTCGCACTGGGACTTCCACCGTTTTACCTTGGCGTGCTAAGTCGTAGAGGCGTTTACCATCCACTTGGATTGCACTGTAATTCGGTGGTATTTGCTCAATCTTGCCTTCAAATTGTGGTAATGCACTTTTCACCTGTGCCAAACTCAATCCAGCACAAGGTTGAGAAGTGATAATTTCACCTTGTAAATCATCGGTTGTAGTACGCACACCCAGCCGAATAGTGGCTTTGTAAGCTTTGTTTTCTGGCAAATATTGCAATAATCTTGTAGCTTTACCAAGTGCGATCGGTAATACTCCGGTAGCTGCTGGATCTAAGGTTCCCGCGTGTCCCACACGTTTGAGGCGCAACAATTTTCGCACCCGCGCTACGCAGTCGTGGGAAGTCCAGTCAAATGGTTTGTTTAAGTTGAGAAAACCTTGAGATAACACAATAGCAATACTTTTACTCTTTTCTTTCTCAAATACTCATCTAATGCTCAAATATTATAATTCTAGCATTTAAATTTAAATCAGTATAAAATCATACTATTAATTTAGCGAAAAATGCCCACTCTCTTAACCCTGTTATTGGGGAAAGAGGAATAAAAGCATATCTCTATCCTATATCCTCAGAGTTCTTTGAGTATTACTCCAATAACTTCAGACATATAACCTCTATTTAAAAGTTCACATCGATTTTTCCTTTAAAACATCAAACAAAAAAGTCACATAGCCTAACCCTACATCCCAAGGCACTCACAAAAAAACTCCCCTCTAAGATGAAGGGAGTTAACTAACAGAGATTAATAGATGATTACTGACTCAGTAACCCGATAGCCATTTCAAGATACATTTTTGCTTTATGTATGGCTAGCAATTTCTCTTGGGTGTACCTATCTGGGTAATTCATGATTTTTCCTTCCATCGTAATTTTGATGAGTCCAGCTTGCTCATCTGTAGGAGCATTCATCTCATCTATAGCGTTGCTAAGTGCTTGCATGAAAGCAAAGGTAGGAGGTTTTAACCCTTTACCTGACTCGAATTGAGATAATGCCATTCGAGGGAATACCATCAAGGATGTAATCCATGAGGTCTTGTACCCTTTATTCCCTGTTGGTTTGATGCCGTAGCGCAAGCATAAGTCACGAAGTTCTTTGATGGTTTTGATTTCGAGTTCCGAACGTGTAAACATAGAGTTACCATTTCTCAAAAGTGGTATCGGTGAGTTACAAGTTTTCCAGACAGTACGCTCACCGATTTAAAAGTCTACCCCGATGGTTTCGTCGGTTTAAAGCTATATTTACATCTCTAAACAATGTCTGACCGCAAGGGTAAACCTGAAAATTTTGGTAATCCACAAAGTAAAGAACTAAATGAGCAGCTTAGTTTCCGTGTCACTAAGGAAATGAAGGATGCGGTTAAAGCTAAGAATGACCCGCCTGAATTTTGCCGTCAAGCTATTCAGAAAGCACTAGATGAGGGTGTGTAGTTAATTGTTCAATAACTTATTGAATAATAGAAAAACCTCCCTACTGTGTAAGGGAGGGTGTATATTGCAAATGATTGTTTCCAAATACCATCAACCGGAATGACCAATTACCCTGAAAGTTAGATTAATTCTTAGTTGAACCTTCTTCGATGTTTTTGGGATCTGATGCTGCCAAAAATGTTGCGTTGCTCCTGCCATAACAAGGAGGCTGCCATGTATTACCTCAATTTCTGCTTTCAAATTTTTATTGTGCTTATGCCTAAACATAAACCTTCTTACTCCACCAAAACTAACAGAAGCAATTACAGGATTGTTACCTAATTCGGGTTCAGCATCAGTGTGCCAGGAAATTCCATCATTTCCATCTCGGTAAAGGTTGAGCAAAACGCTGTTAAACCTAACTTTTGCAATCTTCTCAACTTTCTCTTTTATTTGTAGCAACGTAGATGTCCAAGGTTCTGGATCAAGATGAATGCCTGAGAATGTATATGATTTGTTTCTATCTCCATACCAAGCAGTTTTTCTTGGCAAGTTTACTTCCTTACCGTAAATTTTCATCTTGTCTTGTCGCCATTTGATTTCGTTAAAAAAGGTTTGAAAAAGCTCGTCGCTCTCTTGCTGATTGAAAAAATTGTGATAGAAAATCACATCTGCATCTGGCATAGATAGGACTTCTTTTTCTGTACTATTCTTTGGCTCATCTATAGTGGAGTCAAAATCGGAGAATAAGTTACCTTGAATCCCATTCATAGCTGCTATATTTTTCCCAAAAGCTTATTTCAAAGTTTTATAGTAAACTGTCTTTCATATCTTTTTATTTCTCTGATTTCAAATTTACCACTTGCAACATAAAAAACTTCTTTAAAAATTGCTTTACTGGTATGAAATGAATGTTGAACTTGAGGAAATTTGTAGAATAAATTATAAAAACTATCTATTCTGTAGTTTGTTTCATTGCGGTACGGACTTGTGCAAATAATATGATAGTTTTCTCCGTATTTCACGCAAGGTCACACATAATTATACCTACTTTATATTTCACCAGTTAACGGGCTTCAGATTGTTGTACTGTTTATATCTTGTTAAAATTCCCTGTTTTTAAGCACTTATCGTTACACACATTTTTTTTATCTCTGGCTTCGTTGCCAACCCGTCTCTTAATCAATCCCCTCTCTTATAGCTAAAGTTATCTTGAGTAGACTTGAGTTATGAGCCGCTAAACTTAAGTTCTGGGCAAAATGTCGGTCAGCAGGATACTTTTACTGTTACAAAAATGTAAATAATGACAAGCTTTTAAGTACGGAGATTAATTGATAACTGATAACCAAATTGCCACAAGTCAAGTTGATGATGGGGATAGTTGACCTATTGGGCATATCTTCGGTAAGCTGACTGTAACTTTAGTTCCTTGCCCTACTTGACTAGACAAGGTAATATCGCCACCATGTAACTCTACGCAAGCTTTAGCGATCGCTAGCCCTAATCCTGTACCGGGGATTGTGTCAACGTTACTTCCACGACTGAAGGATTGAAACAAATTTTCTTGATCTGCCATCGGGATACCAATTCCCTGATCTTTGATATAAAAGATTGCTTGTGATTCTTTACCAATAAGGTGGAATTCTACAGTCCCTCCATCTGGAGAGTACTTAATTGCATTGGATATTAAATTAGTAAAAATTTGCTGCAAAAGTCTGCGATCGCCCCAAAAGTCCTGGTTATTACCAGTAATCTTAAAAATCAATTCGTGGCGATCACCTGCTGTTTCTCGCTCTTGTTCGATCAAGTCAGAAAAAAATTGCAGTAAATCGAGCAGAATTGGCTTAAACTTGGGTTTTTCCAGTTCAAATTGGTTAACCAAAAGCATGTTATCCACAAGTTTGGACATATACCTTGCTTTCTGTTCAATAATTCCTAAGAACCTCTCTTGTTTCGACTCATCCAGTTGCTGGCTATGTTTTACCAAAGTTGATGCAGCAGCAAGAATTGAAGTTAGCGGCGTTCGATACTCATGGGAAACTGTTGCAATAATTTGGGATTTAAATGCATTGAGTTGCTTTTCTTTCGCAAGTGATGCTTGAGTTTGGGCTAGTAATTCAGCTTGTTGAATGGCGATCGCTAGTTGCACCGAAACTTCATTGAGCATTTGGGTATCATCAGTTTGCCACTGTCGTTCCCCGGAATTATGGTGAGCAATCAATAAACCCCAGAGTTTGGGGGTTGGGTTCCCATTGTTACTCAGATTAATGGGAACCACCAAATTTGCTTGAGTATTAAATTGCTCTTTCAGGCTGACACAATTACACAAGCCAAGCTCATTGATATAAGGGATTGGGG
>NZ_CAXTNP010000304.1:0-8405 GCF_964245575.1 uncultured Nostoc sp.
TTTTGTCAACTCAGTGCTGCTGGGTCGTTTCCTAATGCTTAGTCTAAACTCCAGTTACTGAAAAACCCTCAGATCCACGTCAATTCTACTACGAGTGTCCATTTTTGAAGTTGAGCGCTGATGCAAAAGGTATTCTTGGTTTACTCAGCGAAGATGCGGACATTGCCTTACTAGAACCAACTGGTAATAATTACAGCAAGCTTTGGGGCACACATTTAGCCAGGGCCGGGGTAGAAGTGCGGTTGGTAGGTCACAAAGAATTGCGGAATTATCGAGCTAATCACTTGGCACTTCCAGATAAAGATGATGATGCCGATGCCTTAGCCCTGGCTTGCTACTACTTCGACTATCACCAAGACCCGCGGCGATTTGTTCAAATTCGCGATCGCGCTATTGTTAAAATCCGCGAATTAGTGTTGAGACTTGCTCACCTTAACCGCGTTCAGTCCCCGATCATCAACCGCATTCGTCAGGATTTGGCGTGGCAATTTCCAGAGGTGGCACTAGTAAAGTCGCGACGGGGTGAATCAGGTGAAGTGCCTTTGCTTTGGGGGTGGCTTGCTCTTGAGAGGAAAAGTAGCCGCTATGACCGGCTTTACGAGAAAACTGTGGGACTGGGCATTACTGACACGGTTCGCCAACATGCGCGAAGGATCTGCAACCTCCAACGCGAAGAACACGCCATTGAAGTAGAGTTACGAGAACTGCTTGCTGACTCTCGGTTTGACCATTACCGCACAGTTTTTAAACGGTTTGGATTTGGCGATCGCCTAAGTGCGATCGTTCTCTCCCAAATTTACCCGATTGAGGGGTTCTTGGATGCTTCGGGTAAACCAGAGGTGAGAATACGCCAGGGGCGAAACTCGAAAAAGCCTACTAAACGTCACCTTTCATTGAGAAGATTTCAGAAAGCTTTAGGCGCTGCGCCATCGCTTGAAGCTTCCGGCGATAGCCGTAAAGCTAAAGTTGTAGGCGGATCTGATTTATGTCGAAAGTCTTTGTGGCAGTGGGTGTTTACTCGCATTGAACCAAAGCGATCACGCCTCAAAAATGAAATTGGTAAAATTTTGGGGGAACAGTTAGATACTGAGAAAGCATCTGGTCGTCCGGTCAAACTTGTGAGAAATCGGATTGCAGCCAAAGGAGCGCGGCTGCTATTTAGAGAACTGGTTAAAGCAAATGAGTCAATTACCACCACAATTGCAACCACTCCCGACTGATGTGACTTTTAGCAATTACCGTGACTCTGGTGATCCGGGTTGCTTGTGTTCACGATGCTTGCTGCCTATTCCTGAGCGAGAAGTCCCCATTATGTTTTTTCCGGGGCATGGACAATGGGTACTTCGTTATCATCCCGGGTGCTTGGGTATAGTTACCTATTCAGATAAGGAAGATTACCAAAAGTTGCCTTACTAAAGTAGACAAAAAGGGAATTTTAAATTATGACTCACTATTACAAGCTAGATGAACATACACCTGTTGCTGTTGACTTCGAGGAGTGGGTAGTCTGGAGAATAACAGCTAACACACAAGTTATCCTTTCTGTTGTTCATGATTGCATCAGTGTTTCAACTATATTCCTTGGGATAAATCTTGGGACTGCTGAACAACCCAAAATTTTTGAGTCATTGGTAGTCGGGGGTAGCTGCGATCGTGAAAAACGTTTGTACTCGACTTGGGATGAAGCTGTACAAGGTCACTATGACCTGATTGTCCAATCCATCGCCACCACGCCACCCACAAATGACTAGAGTGAAGGTGTAATCAAAAATAGGGAGCAATGCTCTAACAGTGAGATGGGGAGGCAGGGGGAGAGAAAAAATAAGTGTATTCCAGGCTGTTTTAGTAGTAAAAATCACGCTTGTTTTTCTCTTTGCTCCCCCTGCCTCTTGTGTGACTATCTAATCCAAATTATTTCCTCGTAATCAATCCCCTAGATTGCTCCACTAAGCGAATAAACTCACCCCGATAGCCTTCCTGATCTTCCCCTTTCCCTTGAGTTGCCAATTTCATCACCAAATCATAATTAGCATTCCCCTTATACTCAGAGTCACGCAGCACCATCCCAAAGGTAGCTACCGCAGCAGCAAATCTCAGGTTTGTGGAGGGTATCTGGTCGGTTTTTAAATCATCATCTTGGATGGTTTGGGTAATTAGTTGACTGGTGCTGTCCTGAGGCAATTTATACCGCAGTTTTAAGAGCATCAACTCATTGCTGGCAGCATCCAGGGCAGTTTCAGCAGAACGCTGATACCGCAAAGGGTCTACCTCCGGCAGTTTCACATCGCTTTTTGTGCCAGTGGGAATGATTTCATAAAGCGCTGTCACAGAATGACCAGCCCCAATATCGCCTGCATCTTTCTTGTCGTCATTGAAATCCTGGTTTTGCAGCAGGCGGTTTTCGTAGCCAATCAAGCGATATGCCTGGACTTTCGCCGGATTAAATTCCACCTGAATTTTCACATCTTTGGCAATGGTAAACAGAGTTGCCCTCAGATCATTAACTAAAACCTTTTTGGCTTCCAATAGGGTATCGATGTAGGCGTAGTTGCCGTTACCCTTATCAGCCAGCTGCTCCATTTTTCCGTCCTTATAGTTGCCGGTGCCAAATCCCAACACCGTTAGGAAAATTCCCTGATCTCGCTTCTGTTCAATTAATCGCGTCAAGTCGGCATCACTGGAAACCCCGACGTTAAAATCTCCATCGGTAGCTAAAATTACTCTGTTATTACCAGACTTGAGGAAGCTTTGTTTGGCTATTTTGTAGGCGAGTTCAATGCCCTGACCGCCAGCAGTAGAGCCTCCAGCCTCTAAGCGGTCAATCCCCGCCAGAATTTTTGCTTTCTGACTACCAGGAGTAGCAGGTAACACCAGTCCAGCATTCCCAGCATAGACTACCAAACTTACCCGGTCTTCAGGACGCAGTTTATTTACCAGCAATTTGAGGGACTGTTGCACCAAGGGTAATTTGTTGGGGTCATCCATAGAACCGGAGACATCAATCAGAAATACTAGGTTGCTGGGTGGTAAGGTTTCACTCGAATGCTGTTTACCTTGCAAACCCACCTGTACCAGCTTGTGTTGTGGATTCCAGGGAGCAGCAGCAACTTCAGTGGTGACAGAAAAAGGGCGTTCGCCTTTTGGCTGGGGATAATTGTAGGTAAAATAGTTGATCAGTTCTTCAATTCGCACTGCATCCTTAGGTGGTAATTCCCCTTGAGTAATAAACCGTCGCACGTTGCTATAAGATGCTGTATCTACATCAATGGAAAAGGTGGAAAGGGGGTCATTACCGACGCGATGAAAAGGATTATCTTCAATCCGATTGTAGTTTTCTGTATTGATACCATCTGTTTGTGGTTGGGGGGCAACCCTTCCAATACTGCTACCAGCTTGGAGTTTAGGCATATTTGCACGGTTAACAACTCGATCCCGGACAGATGAGCCAGACGGAATACTAGAGAGTGGGGGCATCAGTGTGGGTAAGGGTTGAGTCTTTCGGGTAGGCTCGGCTTGAGTACGTTCTCTGAGAGTCTGAGTAGGAGTGATGGCACTAGGAGCTTCCAATTCATCTATCGGACTTCTTAGGGTTGCTAACTCTGGTGCGAATTCGGACTGCAACCGTTGCAGGGTTGTTATATCCGCTTGGGTAACTATCTTGGGGTCAGTCTTTATTAGCTCATTGCTCCGATTCACACAGGCATTCAAGACTGCGGCAAACTCAGTCCGGGTTATCGCAAGAGTGCCAAAGTTTTGAACGGAGACGATACAACTATACTTTTGTACTAATGCCTGGAGTGCTTGGTAGTCCGGGTGATTGGGTAGAATGGAGGTTTTTGAGGTAGAGATGGGAGGAGTCTGATTGGCCAGAACCGCAACCATAACGGACTGACGTAAAATCCCAATTCCTACTGACGGTATCAATAATAACAGTATTAAAATACTAACTCGCTGCCACATTTTGGACGGAATCGCGTAAGACATGGCTAAATCCTAATACTAAATTTGTGTATCGGTTCAAAAACCTCATGGGATATGTGGAAGCCTTGTCTCTTTAGACAAGGTTGCTGAGATTTGAAGTTTCCACTTATCTAGAATAGTCCTGAACAGCTTGGGATCTCATAACTGTTACAGTTTTGGTAACTGTAGCGGATACAACACTAACCATTTATATCTACTATCAGGGGATATATTGAGTTAATTAGTACTAAATAAACAAGTTATGTCCAGAAATTACTTAGTTAATTAACTCAAAAACACTCTACAATTTCTCTTCCATAGCAATAAGATTTGCGCGATTCAGCTTACCCAACGACTGCAACAGGTTTTTGACTGCATCCAAAGAGTAAATCGGAATATATTCCTTCACTGCTGTTCAACCTAACCTAATGGTCTGTCTCATTAATTTTGATGAGTTCATAGTATGCACAAAGCGTGCTTAAAAATCCAGGACTAAAGTCCTTACTACGAACTTTTTCACCCTGTGCTCAACACTCTGTTCAAAGCCAATTACTGATCGCAATCATTGGTGCCCAATATACTGGGTTATCATACTTGATATTTATACCTTCAGAAGGCGGTAATTTTTTAGCATTAATCATCCTAATTTGGGCTTTTTGCAGTGCTTCTGCAATACTCATTCCCGCGTTGCGATAGTTGATGTAAAATGTTTTGACTAGTTCCGATGTCGATGCATCTGTGACACTCCACAAAGATGCGATCGCACTTTTAACGCCAACTTGTAAGGGAGCAACGCTCCAAAGTGAGGTGCTAAAAATTAGGGGTATAAATGACCTGTTTAATAGTGCGATCGCAACGAAATACCTGTTTTTATTGAGAATCTAGCTATGTAACTGAGAATTAAACCCCGATCTCACTTTTTCGCGTTGCTCCCACTTGTAATGCAACTCCAGCTAATCCTAATGTAGACAGATCGTCGCCAACTGCGGTTTCACACGCAGTAAGTACGAGAAGTTCAACGCTATCTAATTTGCTGTTGAGGTTTTGCAATGAGTTTTCTAATTGACTGATGGTGAGTTTTTGGTTTTTACCTGTGACAATAAAGGTGTCTTTGGGAATGATGCCAAATTGTGCGTGACTAGCTACATGGACAATGGGGTATGTTGTTTTCTCAAGTTTTTGTTTAAAATTTTCGGGGACAAAGTTATCGTCTATGAGGTCGGTATAATTGGGAAATAGACTTTTAACTGCACTGACTTCTTCGGGAACTGAAAAAAGCGCATCAAAAGCTTTTCCGTCAATTGTGGCTTTTTGTGTCAAACCTAAAATTAACGCCTTTTGGGTACTGCGATCGCGTACTTTGGGTGTGGTAAGTCGTAAACTAGGGGTTGTGGCAACTGCGTAGGTTTCGACTAAGTATTTCTTTTCTTGGCGATCGTAAAGTGCTGCCATTGGCACACTACGCAAAAACCCATCCTGAATAAACACAAGGGTTTTGACTGTCTCAGGTTTAATATCTTCAGCAAAAGGGCGAATTATCCAATCATAAAGCTGTGCCGCAGTTGTTGTATCGTAGTTAACTTCTTCTTCTCCTTTAATTAGTCCACTACGAAACTCGGCAATTTTTTCCTGTAGCCTGTCGCTGCTAACTATCTTACTTGTACCCTCTTGATTGGGGTCTTCAATCCATTTAAATTTGGTTGTTTGATTAGGTAATTGCAATAATATCCCGGTTTTGCCATCTAAAATTATTGAACTCAAAAACCCCGTATTCTTAAACGCTGCACTATTATCTTCTAGGAGTTCGCTCACCGATTTGGGATTCAACCCACTCAAAATGCAATCATTGCCAAAATAATTCTGTAATTCTGCCAGTTTTAACGCATTGATGGTTTCTACCACTTGCGATAATTCCTTGGCATATTGTTTGTCTGCAATTGCACCAACTTTCAACAGTTCAAGCCGCGATCGCGCCAATGTGCGGTACAATGGGCGAACGACATCGCGGAAGTCAAACTGGACATCACGTTCTGCGGTCAAAATATCCTGGCGGATATCTTCTAAGGTTTCAAATGCTCTTTGATAGGATGCGATCGCTTCTTCTTTGCGATTCTCTTGCTCTAAAATCCGTCCAGCTTGCCACTCCCACAAATACAAGCTATCTTTTGCACTCAAGTTTTTGTCTGCTGTAATTATTGCAACATGAGTATTTTTTAATGCTTGCTTCATATCTTTTTGGCATTCCCAATAATGTCCTAAAGCCCCATTAGCATCAGATTGTAGGCGATTATCTTGTAAATTATTACTAGTTAATACTGAGCTTTGCAGCAAATTTAATGCTTCGTTTTTTGATAAAACTATCTGAGTTGGACAGTAGGTAAAAAGCGAAGTTCCTTGAGAATGGCGCTGCAAGTATGCTAAATCAATTGCTCCATAGACTTTTGTCGCTGAATCAGGTAAATCTTTGAGAATCTTCAAAGCATCCTCATAGGCATTATTAAAGATTTCATCATCGATAACTTTCGTCTCATTTGTCTGGGAACCTAACTGAATTAAATTTAAGAATCCCCGCATCTCTGCTATGGGTTGTTTTTGGCTGTGGGCAAGTTTTATACTATTCTGAAAATATTCGCGGGCTTGGTTGTAATCTGCCGCAGACTTGTTGGTAAATTCGTTTTCTTTACTGACAATACCAGCTTGCTTTGCAGAATTGGCTTCTAACTCATGCAATTGAGCGCGATTTCTGTAAGCATTACCCAAACTATTTAACACCAAAAAGTCATATTCTGGAGAGACTTGTTGGGCAGCGTGTAAATACTGTATTGCTTGGTCATAATTTCCGATTAACCGATATGCCTCACCGAGAATTCCCAAAGCCGCAATCTTACCGCGTTTGTCGTTGTGTTTGGTGGCGATTTGTTCGGCACTTTCGGGAGTGCATTTTATTTCTTGACTCCCTTGATTTTCTGAGATTTTCGACTTATTTACCAGTTGACCACATAAAAGTGCGATCGCTTTGCGAGGTTGTCCCAAATTGCTGTAAACTTGAGCCAGTTCTGACTGCATTCGTCCCACTTGCTGGATATTTGCCACTGCCCCATAGTTACGCATTGCCGCCGATAACGACTCAATAGCTTCTTTGTTTTGTCCTATTTGTTGGTAGACACGCGCCAAATTTTCATTTACAACTGCCGCACCTGACGGATTATTTTTATACTGATTTAATGCCTCTTGCCAGTATTTTACCGCATTCTGAAAATTTCCAGCATCATAGTCTTTAATTCCTTGTTCAACCAGTACACTAGCATTTTGAGTTTGTGCAGATACGACTTGTCCAAACAATAAACAGATTAAAAGGGTTGCCAAAAATAATACTTTGAAAAATTGATGACGATTTAGTTTTTGCTGTTGCTGGGTGAAGAGATGAATTAATTTTACGCAAAGCACGAACAATAGTTGTAAAAGTTTAAAGAGTAAAAGTTTGAGATATTTATATGGGGATTTCATATTTTAATTTAGCAACATCTAGTTTTTATAGTGTTCGGTTTTAAAAGTTATTTTTTATACAATTTATTTTGGCGATCGCCAGTTATTCCTAGCTAATTGATAAAGGAAATGCTTGTATGTAGTTTTTATTTTTAACTTACCAGATTGGACTTTGGACAAAAAAGAAGTGTTCGCGTAAATTACTCGCGAATCTAAAATCTAGGCATCATAAATTGCCCCAGTTATTTTTCAAACTGAGTCCAACTGAGTTGAACGGCTAAAGCCTAAGAAAATTTACGCGGCTTTTTGTTTATCAGGTGTTGATTTTGACTGCTTCTTAAACACAGGGTGCTTAGTGCGTTGCGTTTGAGTCTGACCTTGAACTCGACCGATTGAATTTCCTCGGGTTTTGGGAGAACGAGCGGGTGTACCAATAAGAGAAATAATTCTTGGAAAATCGCGTTGCACGGTACTGGGAGTCATGATTGTATCACTTTGAGGTTTTAAATAACGCTCCCAGGGTCTAGGTAAATGTGTTGCTAAATCTTTTGCCGCCCAAAGTTGTGCGTAAGCAAGCATTACTAAACGTATCCAATTTTCCTCATGACAGAAATGAACGCTGACTATAGGCGCTATCTGCTACTAAGACGCACAATTTTTCCTGCCATGGCAGTGATGAATCGCACATTACTTCGGAAATTTGTTCACTACCCACATCAACACCAGTTTTATCAAGTGATACCCTTTCTCCTGATATTGGTATTGACCAAGGAGCTGCATTCCCAGTTTCTTTCTCTGGTAAGACAGAAAGTATCGAATAAGAATGACCAATATTAAACAGTAAGTTACCCTTAATAGTATTCGGTTGGTAAATATACCTACGTTCAGCTAAAGTTCTCGCATAAGGACGCAAAGTCTGCCGGGGGGAGTATCCCCCCGGCGAGCTTTGCGCGGATGTG
>NZ_CAXTNP010000305.1:0-8379 GCF_964245575.1 uncultured Nostoc sp.
CCTGCTTAAGCCTGTCAACTATTTTTCCAAAAATATTTTGGACTGCTTTTGAGTCCCCTGAAACTGCCCACAGTGCTCTCTTTGTAGGCAACAATGGTTTATGCACTGTGCTGAGTAAGGAAGGGTGAAGCGTGAATTTTCAGTCGGTAATAGGTTTATTACATGAGTTTTGGAGCGATCGCGGTTGCTTGATTGCCCAACCCTATGACATTGAGAAGGGGGCAGGTACTAAGAATCCTCAGACATTTTTAAGAGCATTGGGACCGGAACCGTGGGCTGTTGCCTACGTTGAACCGTGTCGTCGCCCGACAGATGGGCGGTACGGCGAAAACCCCAACCGCTTCCAACATTATTATCAGTACCAAGTTCTGATTAAGCCGTCGCCAGATAATATCCAGGAGATTTATCTTGATTCATTAAGGGTTTTAGGTATTCGTCCTGAAGACCACGATATTCGGTTTGTAGAGGATAACTGGGAAGATGCGACGGTGGGAGCTTGGGGCACTGGGTGGGAAGTATGGTTAGATGGGATGGAAATTACTCAATTTACCTACTTCCAACAGTGTGGTGGAATAGATTGCCGTCCTGTGTCGATTGAGATTACATACGGGTTAGAGCGATTGGTGATGTACCTCCAGGAAGTGGAGGCAATTACTAAGATTCATTGGACAGACAACATTACTTATGGTGATGTTTACCTCCAGGGAGAGATTGAGCAGTGTATCTACAACTTTGAAGCGTCAAATCCTGAGTTGCTACTGACACTATTTAATTTATATGAGCAGGAAGCTACCCAATTGACGGAGCGAGGATTGGTCTTGCCTAGCTTAGATTATGTAATGAAGTGTTCGCACACGTTCAATCTGCTGGATGCTAGAGGTGTGATTTCGGTGACGGAGAGAACTCGCTATATTGCCAGGATTCGGCATTTGGCTAAGAAGGTAGCTCATTTATATGTTGAGCAAAGGGAGAAGTTGGGTTTTCCGTTACTCAAAGATACTGTGAGTTCAACAGGAAGCCCGACATCCTAAAGGGTGGGGCTACACTAACTAAGTCCGCTAGGAACAATTGCATATTTGGTCAGCGTAGCACTCTGTGTTCTGTTTCTCCATGCTGTGCTGGGGTTTAAGCTAGGTATATCTTTATGATGTCGCGATTGCTAAAAGTCAGAAATACCATTAAATCTTGAGTCTAGAACATTAAGGCTACAAGGATAAGGCCCGCCTATGCGGGCTTTGTTTGTATAAACTTGATGGACTATACTTCACCACAAGCATAAAAATTTTTCGGAGTTGCTGATTAAAAAGATGAAAAGCTCACGCAGAGAGAAGTTTGAGCAGCGAAAGCTACTCAAAACTTCGGTAGGCGCTCTAGGCGCAGATAATAAGAGTTTGGAATATTTGATTTTTGAATTTCATAGCCAAATTCAGCAACACCGATTTTTCTCTATTGCTACCCTAGCTATTTTTAAGTTAGCTGCAAATTCGAGTTGTCAGATGCTTTTACAAAAAATCTTATGATTCAAACCAGTGGTGTAATTATTTGTCTTGGCTACATTTTTGGGTTGCTGTTTACAGCAGTTCCTTTGGGTGGTGTGTGGATTTTGGTTCTGGGGATAGTGGGAGCGATTTTTTTGAGAAGACGCACCACTTCACGGCAATTTGCTCAGAAACCAGAAAATGCTGGAAGCAAAAATAAGGTAGTGCCTAACACTTGGCAAACTACTCCCCATGCTCGAATATGGCTAGCTGCTGGCTTAGTGGGATTATTGGCAACTCTATATTTTCAATGGCGAGTACCGCAACCGGGTGCAAAAGATATTAGTCAGTTCGTTCCGCCTGGAAACAGCAGTAATCAAGAACAACTTGTGATTGTTCGTGGACAAGTGGCGAGTAATCCCCGCTTAACTCGCAGCCAGCGAGGACAATTTTGGCTGGAAGCGACTCAGTTAGATGAAGTCAAAAATGAAAAAGGTTCAGCAGGTGTTCCAAAAGGGGTAACGGGCAAATTATATGTCACGGTGCCTATACTTCAGGCTACTGGGTTATACCCTAGTCAACAAATTGCTGTGACTGGAATTTTGTATAAACCAAAGGCGGCTTCCAATCCTGGTGGTTTCGATTTTCAGAAGTTTCTCAAGCAGGAAGGAACTTTTGCTGGTTTGATTGGGCGACAAATAAATGTTTTGGATCAGGAACGAAAATGGGGATGGTGGCAGATTCGGGAGCGAATTGTGCGATCGCAAGTTCGTTGGTTGGGTATCCCTGAAGGGCCTCTTGTCAGTGCAATGGTGTTAGGAAGCAAAGCTATTGATTTACCCTACGATATCCGCGACTTATTTGTACAAGCTGGATTAGCTCATGCTTTAGCAGCTTCCGGGTTCCAAACTTCTTTGATTTTAAGTGTGATCTTACAGTTAACGAGGCGGGCAAGAAAAGGAACGCAATTTACCCTTGGCTTTTTGGCTTTAATCATTTTTCTGAGTTTAACAGGTTTTCAACCTGCGGTTCTCAGAGCCGTAATTATGGGTTTTGCGGCATTAGTTGGTTTGCTATTAAAAAGAAAAGTAAAACAGTTCGGCTCATTGCTATTAGCAGCAACTCTGTTATTAGTGTTTAATCCTCTATGGATTTGGGATTTAGGTTTTCAATTGAGTTTTTTAGCAACATTGGGATTAATCGTAACAGTACCTGCATTAGTCAATCGATTAGGATGGCTACCGCCTGCGATCGCTGCTTTGATTGCTGTTCCCTTAGCTGCCACTATTTGGACTTTACCTGTACAACTTTTTGTCTTTGGGGTTGTACCATCTTATAGTTTGTTGCTGAATGTTCTTAGTACTCCATTAATTTCGATCATTAGTATAGGTGGAATCATCAGTGCCTTAGTGGGTTTAATTTGGACTCAGGCAGGAAGCTTTTTAGCTGTAGTGTTGCATTACCCAACTGATTGGCTGATTAAACTAGTGGAATTTTTTAGCAAGCTGCCAGAAAATTCTGTTGCTGTAGGCAGCATATCTAGTTGGCAGCTTCTAGCGATTTATGTACTGATTATATTGGTTTGGCTAGTGCCTTGGTGGCAGCGGCGGTGGTGGTTTGCTAATATGATTGCGATTGGTTTAGTATTTATCCCTCTTTGGCATTCTACAAATACGTTGTTTAGGATAACAGTATTAGAATCTGGTACAGAACCAATTGTAGTTGTTCAAGATAGAGGGACAGTTACTGTAATTAATAGTGGCGATGAAGGGACAGGACGTTTTACAATCTTACCGTTTTTGCAGCAGCAGGGTGTAAATCAAATCAATTGGGCGATCGCAACTGATTTTCAAGGCAATGAAAGTAATGCTTGGTTAGAATTACTGCAACGTTTACCAATTAAAAACTTTTATGAATATTCATCCAAGCCAGAAAATTCTATTGCAACTCAGGCAATTCAACAAGAATTACAAAAGTATCAGGGATCTTACCAACCGTTAGCAGTTGGTCAAGCTGTGAAAACGGGTTCAATAGTAGCACAATTAATCAACGATCAATTACCCATCTTACAATTACAGATTTTAGATCAAAATTGGTTATTAGTAGGTAATATCAAGTCTAAAGAGGTACAGCAACTAGTTAAAAGTGGGAGTTTACCTCATCCCCAAGTGTTATGGTGTGCCTCTCAGTCATTAAAAGATTTAGTTATTGCTCTGCAACCACAAGTAGCGATCGCTTCTTCTGCTAACTTGGATCAAAAATCTTTATCTGAATTGAATAAAAGCCAAACTAAACTATTTTTTACAGGACGAGATGGAGCTATTCAATGGACGCCCAATGGTCAGTTTGAAGCTTTTATTGAAGCAACAGAAAATAAGTCTTCTATCTTATAAAAAGCTTATAAAAAAGTAGATTTAAAAGCACAAAACTTATTTAAAAATAAGACTAACTAAAGATAGATGTATATTCATTTGGAAGGAAGTAACCTATGCAAAGGTCTTAAGAAGCTTGGTTTCCTTAGCAGGTGCTAACCTTATCCCTGGGGTAATGTTTGTATTATCACACGTAATCACACAGTTGAGTCACAAAAAGATATCTTAAAAAAATGGAAATGGGAAGTTTAATTGAATTTACTTTGTTTGCTCCTCGGAACAAAAGAGTAGCTTTAATTGGGTCTTTTTATGACTGGAAAGAAATTCCAATGGTAAAAAGTGAAAATGGTTATTTCCGCACTCAAGTAAAATTAGAAGACGGCATTTATCAATATAAATTTCGTGTTCAAAGCAAAAGCCAAAATTTTGCATTTGATGGATGGATAGATGTGATTGACCCTGAAGCAACAGACGTTAATGAAAAAGAAAAATCCAGCATAATACAGATTAAAAATGGGCAACGTATTATTGATACTTACGCTTGGCAACACGACGAAAAACCTTTGCCAGCCAATCGGGAATTAGTCATATATGAAATGCACGTTGCAGATTTTTCTGGTGATGAGGTTGGGCTTGATAAACAAGGCAAATATTTGGGAATAATTGCCAAGTTAGATTATTTGGTTGAATTGGGAATTAATGCAATTGAATTAATGCCAGTTAATGAATACCCTGGTAACTATAACTGGGGCTATAAAGTGCGCCACTTCTTTGCTACAGAATCTAGTTACGGCTCAACAGAAGATTTAAAGCGATTAATAGATGAGTGTCATGCTAGAGGCATTCGCGTTATTATCGATGGAATTTATAACCACACAGATGAAGAATGCCCATTAATGCTGATTGACCGGAATTACTGGTATTACGAACACATGCATTATCCCGAAGATCCAGATAATTACTGGGGGCCAGAGTTTAACTATGATAATTATGATGAAAAATTAGATGTTAAACCTGCATGGAAATACGTCGGGGATGTGGTGCAATTTTGGATTAAGGAGTATCACATTGATGGAATTCGCTTTGATGCGGTGCGCCAATTGGCTAACTTTGAATTTCTAGATTGGCTGGCTAAACAAGCAAAAATTCATGCCGCGCCCAAACAGTTTTACAACATTGCCGAACATATTCCCGATACAAACTCTGTAGTCCAGCCAGATGGACCATTAGATGCTTGTTGGCATGAGAGTTTTCGGTACTTTATAGTTCCATATATTTGTGGAGAAACATTTGAATTAAAACAACTAAAGCAAATTTTAGATCCCAAACAGCAAGGTTATGCGATCGCTACCAATGTCATAAATTATTTGGCAACCCATGATCGCGAACGTGTATTGCGAGAATTAGGCGATCGCGGTATCTTTGACGCAGATGCATTTAAGCGAGCGAAGTTAGCAGCTGTTCTCTTAATGACAGCGATGGGTATACCAATGCTGTGGATGGGAGAAGAGTTTGGCGAATACCAGCAAAAAAGCGAAGATGTAACTAAGCCACAGAAGATTAATTGGTCTTTACTGTCAGGCGACCAGAATCATAATTTATTTAAGTATTATCAAAAACTCATTGCTCTACGCAAGCAGAATCTAGCCTTGCAAAGTGACAATATCAAGTTTTTCTACGAAAATGCAGATGATAAAGTGGTGGCTTACACCCGCTGGGATGAACAGAATTCTCATGTCGTTGTCGTGGCTAATTTTTCTGACCAGAATCTAACTAGATATCAAATTGCAGACTTCCCAACTGCTGAGTATTGGCAAGATTGGTTCGCCAAGTGTGAAGTGGAAGTTGGGGAAGATGGTTTAGTCACTGACTTGCCAAGCTATACAGCCAAGATATTTGTTTTGCAGTAGCCAGCCAAAATAGTAGTTTACTTTGCTTGACTTTGTTATCATTGCGCGATCGCCAGTCCGCAGTATCCAAACATCGAAATTCTAATGATTAGCAATTTGTAGCTAGTTTGATAAGAATGTTGTATATCCGAATACGATTCAGTAGCGCGTCTACTACCAGAAGATACTGGAGTCTAGCTTTTGACTTACTTAGTCTCCTAGAGTGCAAGGCGTAGCAGCAAAGATGATTCCACATCCAGTTTGATGGCTGTGATATTATGGGAGACTGCTACATACATTTAGAAAAACTACAAATTGAATCGATCATGGCTTTGACGCAACTGCGGAAACAAGAAATAATTTCCAACTACCAAGTTCACGAAACCGACACTGGTTCGGCCGATGTCCAAGTTGCCATGCTAACTGAGCGCATTAACCGCCTCAGCGAACATCTCCAGGCAAATAAAAAAGACCATTCTTCCCGGCGGGGACTGTTGAAGCTAATTGGTCAGCGCAAGCGTCTTCTAGCCTATATATCGCAGGAAAGCCGGGAAAAGTATCAAGCTTTGATCGCTCGTCTCGGTATTCGTGGATAAGGACTACCGCTTATGTCTGCTGAAGAATCTGAACGCAGTCGCTTGCCCTTTGAACCAAACAAAAAGCGCCAAAAACCCGCAAAAACTCAAAGTAAACCAGCAGCACAACCACAAGAATCTGACAAACAGGCTGATAAAAAACGGTCTTACACCAAAGAAGAGATGACTATTCCCCAAGTAGTCAGCCAGCGCATGATCCGCCGGGTAGCTGGGTTCTGTGGTGTTCCAACAGTTTTGGGCATTAGCACCCTGGTTGTCAGCTATCTGCTTGCTATCTACTCCAAGATCCAACTACCTCCCATCGCCGTGTTATTGGTGAACATGGGATTATTTGGTTTGGGGGTTTTAGGGATAACTTATGGCGTTCTTTCTGCCTCTTGGGATGAAGAAAGAGTCGGAAGTTTGCTGGGTTTGGGTGAGTTCAACACCAATTGGGGACGAATGGTGGCAGTTTGGCGCGAAACTCGGCAAAAAAACTCATAATGACCGGCGCTCAGGTATTAGATAACTGCGATATTGGGTAAATGAAGAAGTGAATGTTGAAGTTGAAATTTTATAACTTCAACATTACTAATTAAAATTATATAATGAATGCTTTTTATACCCTATGTCAATTTATTTAGCAGTAAACTTACTGACTGAGCGCTATATTTGGTAAATAAATTTTATTTTTAACTATTCGTAATTAGGCTAATAAGCAACAATAAAGTTAGTCCATTTACAGAAAATTTTACTCAATTAATAATCAGGAAGTTTCAGATGATTATAGTAATGAAAAGTGCTTCCCCAGAGGCGGAAATAAACCGCATTGATGAGGAACTAACTAGCTGGGGGCTAACTCCAGAAAAAATTGTTGGTCAACACAAAGTCGTTATTGGTCTAGTAGGTGAAACTGCCAGCTTAGATCCACTACAAATTCAGGAACTTAGCCCCTGGATTGAGCAGGTGTTGCGGGTAGAGCAGCCTTACAAACGAGCCAGCCGTCAGTACCGCCACGGCGAAGCTTCGGAAGTGGTGGTTAATACTCCTAATGGAACGGTGGTGTTTGGTGAACACCAGCCTTTGGTAGTCGTTGCCGGCCCCTGCTCCGTAGAAAATGAAGAAATGATTGTGGAAACTGCGCGGCGCGTCAAGATGGCTGGAGCCAAGTTTTTGCGCGGCGGGGCATATAAACCCCGGACTTCACCTTACGCCTTCCAAGGACACGGCGAGAGTGCTTTGGATTTATTGGTTAGGGCGCGGGAACTCAGCGGACTAGGTATTATTACAGAAGTGATGGATGCTGCTGACCTGGATAAAATTGCAGAAATTGCTGACGTGATCCAGGTGGGGGCAAGGAATATGCAGAATTTCTCCTTGCTCAAAAAAGTGGGAGCGCAGGCGAAACCAGTTCTGTTGAAGCGGGGAATGGCGGCTACTATTGAAGATTGGTTGATGGCAGCCGAGTATATTCTGGCATCTGGCAATCCCAATGTCATTTTATGTGAAAGGGGAATACGCACCTTTGACCGTCAGTATACACGAAATACGCTGGATTTATCGGTAGTGCCAGTGTTGCGAAAGCTGACTCACCTGCCAATCATGATTGACCCCAGCCACGGCGTAGGTTGGTCTGAGTTTGTGCCTTCAATGGCAATGGCTGCGATCGCAGCTGGCACAGATTCCCTGATGATAGAGGTTCACCCCAACCCTGCTAAAGCTTTATCTGATGGGCCCCAATCTCTCACACCAGACCGTTTTGATAACTTGATGCAAGAATTAGCAGTGATTGGTAAGGCGGTGGGACGCTGGCAGCAACCAGCAGTGGCTCTAGCTTAAAATTCAGTTGCAACTTTGCGATCAGTATCTCAGCATAACTCCGAGTTTGTAGTAAGGACTTTAGTCCTGATAGACTTTACTATCAGCGATGAATAACTTCTTACAAATTCGGATTTTATTGTATGTTTAATTATGCTGACCTATTTATTGTAAATATGAAATAATGCCCCTTTATACCGATTTAATATGAAGCTGCATAGAATAGAGCTTCCAGGATAAAGTTATA
>NZ_CAXTNP010000306.1:0-8308 GCF_964245575.1 uncultured Nostoc sp.
TTTGAGTATTTTAACTGATTGACAAAATGCACTTTACTTTAACCTCTCACGGATGGACACTAGCCTAACCTACAAAGGAGTTGCTCTTAATCGCTCAACAGGAAGCGTTTCTTTGTTCCAAGTACGTCCACAAGCCTCCGCAGATGCTTATATCTGGCTAAGAGTTCCCGATGGGATCAATAATTTGGACATTTTTGTGCCAGATACAGCTGCATTTAAAAATGTACCAATTTCTAATTAGTGGTCTACCGGACAATACGGTTCAGTTAAGGTTATTCGTGTAAATAATTGATCTTTGAAGACGCGATATAATTGATCTTTGAAGACGCGATAAATCGCGTCTCTACATAAGGGTTTTGGGCTTATCTGAACTGTATTGCTCTATCGGATTAATTTTGATAACGTGCAAGATTCCCGACTTGATAAAGAAGTCGGGAATCTGAACAACTTAACTCAAACAAAATTATTCCATACTCTAAATTAGCAACCCCAAATTAACGATGCTAGATGACTGAGGCTGCAATTCAAAAAGGATTACTCCTCTTCTTCCTCTTCTTCCTCTTCTTCTTCTCCAAATACTCCGTCAATAAGTTCTTGTGCGCGTTCGTCTGAAATATTTAAGGCTTCCTGAAGCTCAGAGATATAATCTTGTTCAGCTTCGGGTACTTCTTCATCAATCCCTACCACTAAGATAGCTGTGATGTATGCAGCTTCGCAATAACGTTTATTGGGTAAGGATTCGATGGACTGAGCGATTAAATCTTCCGGTTCTTCTTCTTCTATCAAGCTGACGACTTTTTCGGTCAATTCTTCAAAGTCTTCATCGGAGTAATCTTCAAACAAGTCAATTTGACTAAGAAATTCACTCAAAGCATATTCTTCTGTTGAAGAAATACCTTCACCGTCAGCCCCTGCGGAAAACAACCCAAGGATTGCGATCGCAACTTCTGGTTCTAGAGCAACTGAACTAACACTACGGCCTTTGGGCAATTTGCGTTTAGACATAATTATCCTCTAAAAGTTACCTGATATTTCAGGAAGTCATACATTGCGGTTTATAATGCTTCCTAAATTTAGAATTCCCAAAAAAATGCGGAAATATACATTGGTATAAATATTTTTTCCTGAAAAATACGCAGATATACATTTTTTTGCGTATAAAAACGGTTAAGCTGCCCTGAATTATCAAACCTACTTTTCACGGTATCTAAAGACCGTGTACGGTGAAAGTCGCAAGCACGGTTTCGGATGGGAGGGGTGATGCAGTAATGCACACCTCGACCCTAACAGTGATGGTTCCTGAGCTTATCGAAGGACTGAGTTTCCCGCATAGCAGGTATTCTTATGAAAATAGCAGATCAAGCAGTGAATAACATAGTGCGGTTAGTTTTGACAGCAATATTGCTGGTGCTAGTGACAGCTTGTGGCAGTATTGGACTGCTACCAACTAGCGAGTTAGTGCAAAAAGCGATCGCACTTGGGCTAGACCAAACTCAACAAAAACTTAGCCAACAGTTGGATCTAGATTTTCAAGGATTTGAAATCAAGCGGCTATCAATTACCCAGGAACAACCCCTAACGATTGAAAATTTACCAACTTTCCACGTTCGGGGAACCTACGACTTGATTCTCAAGCTACCAAAACGGCGCTTGACGCAACCAAAAAAACCTTTTGATGTTTACCTGCAAATTCAACAAGAAGGCAAAACCTGGCGATTGCTACTTCCAGAAAAGGGTAGTAAAAATACTCAATCAATTTGGCGTAGCTATCTCATCCAATAGAGACAGGGAAAGGTTTAAATTGTCTCACGTTTTCCCAAGCTACAGGTTAAATTTTGTGTATCCTGTACCGTCATCTTCTGCAAGAATTACAAAATCGAAGGATTCAACTAACCCCTGTATTGCACCAGTTCCGCCATAGGGATAGCTAAAGGGTTCAAATTCAAGTTTAGCTCTGTCGGCAGAAACCATCCTACAAGCAATTAATTGATATTCACCATTTTGAAAAGCATCAAACATAGAATACAAGTCCCAAGGAGTTTTGAGGCTAGGATCTGTCCACCTCTGTTCCACAGGTGTTGCAAACCAGCGACGCAAATGTTCACTCTCTTCTTCTTCACTAGGCCACCAAAAATGTGATAGTGCTTTGCGATCAAAAAAAATTAGCCAATCTTCTTCATTACGCCAAGAATTATTGTCTTTATCTTTTTTAATTTCGTTGAAAACTTCACAAAGGGCATTGAATCTTTTGCAATCATCTACTTGAAACTCTACAAAACAGTATTTCATTATTTCTCCCTTCTCTGTTTCTAAGGAGTGGTTCATTTTATTTATATATGTGCAACTAAAAAAACCATCACAATCATGTTTGTTGCTACTTTCGTTAAAAGGGTAGCAAAGAGAGTTAACCTAATTGGCATAGCTATTTCATTGAAAAACTGGTGTGTGCAAATAGAAAAACCATCACAATCATTCCCGTATAACTGCTGGGGTATTGTCATGATCGAGGTGATGGTTTCACCGGAGACAGGGCAAAATGTATATCAACTTTTTTATCAGTTCCATTGCTGGAATTGTAATTGTGGTGCTAACAGCTTTTGGCTTACTGCAATGGTTGCACATCCCTACTGGTAACTTTCTTGATTGGGTGATTGGTGGTGCAAGCTTTTGGTGGCTGTTGGTAATTGTTACTGTACCGTGGAATGTACATTTTCAAGCTAAAGAAGTCTTAGCAGAAGCAGCACAATCCAAAGAGAAAGGAATTCCAGTCGATGAGAAACAAGTAAAGTATGTCACAGTGTTGGCAAAGCGATCGCTCTGGGTTGCCATTGCTTTACACTTATTCTCAGCCGTTGGTCTTTATACTCTTGCTGCCACTGGTATTAGTACCGTAGGTTATATAAGTTCTGGTGCAGCTTTGTTATTAACAATTCTGCGTCCAGCTATTCGAGCTTATGAGTATTTATATGCGCGGTTAGCGATGATTCGCCAAGAATGGAAGTATCCCCGCGAAGATATTGTTGAACTGCGCGATCGCTTCTCTATATTGGAACAAAAAATCCAGTCATTCGAGGAGCAACTTAACCCAGAACAATCTTATTCATTACCCGCAACTCAACAACGCTTTGCCGAAGAAACTCGCAGAGATTTAGCTCGAATTGCGGCTAACTTGGAAGAATTACGGGCGACAAATCAAACTGAACATGAACGTTTGGCAAGAGAAACACGAACTGCGATCGCGCAACTTTCCACCGACGGGCAATTTCTCGATCATGTGCGCGAAATTATTCGATTTTTTAAGACCGCTTAATTATTATTTATGTTCGCCGATTAACTAGAGTAGCGCTAGCTTGGTCAACAGGCATCAGCACAACTTCATTAATATTGACGTGGGGCGATCGCGTCACACAGAAAAATATCACATCAGCCACATCATCTGCTGTCAGGGGCGTAACTCCCTGGTATACTTTGTTGGCGCGTTCCGCATCTCCGTGAAAGCGCACATTGCTAAATTCCGTTTCTACCATACCAGGGTCAACAGAAGTTACACGTACCCGCGTTCCCAACAGGTCTTGTTTTAAACCTTCAGAAATCGCCCTCACAGCAGCTTTGGTAGCACAGTAGACATTACCACCGGGATAGGTTTGATGTCCAGCAATGGAACCTAAATTTACCAGATGACCGCGATCGCGGCTCACCATTCCCGGAACAACATAACGGGACACGTAAAGTAAACCCTTAACGTTAGTATCAATCATGTCTTCCCAGTCTTGAAAGCTGCCTTCGTGCAACTTGTCTAAACCACGACTTAGACCAGCATTGTTAATGAGGATGTCGATGTTAGACCAGGCAGAGGGTAGAGTAGAAATGGCTTCTTCTACAGCGTTGCGATCGCGTACATCTAGCTGTAACAAATGAATTTCAATACCAAATTCTTTAACGAGAGTATCTGCTAGCTGCTGCAAACGTTCCAGCCGTCGTGCCGCTAAAATAAGTTTTGCACCCGCACCAGCAAAGATTCTCGCGCAAGCAGTACCAATACCACTACTTGCACCAGTGATTAAAATGATTTGATTTTGTAGGCAAGTCATTAGGATAGTTAGGAGTGAGGAGTTAATAGTTATGAATTATGAATTAGTACAAGTTTCATAGTTCATAATTTATCATCAGTCGTCTATTCCTCCTAACTTCTAACTCCTGTACGCGATTAATCGCGTCTCTACTTTTTCACCACTTGCAGGCGCTGAGTTACCATTGTCATCCCATTACCCCGCAGGATCACAGCAGAAACCCACTGGCTACCAGAGGTAGATGGTGCTTGTGCAGTTTTAAACAGTCCGCCAGATGTTAGTAATTCCAAATCCACGGGTGTGGCGTTGAGAAATTTATCTGCTTGGATAGGTTCCTGTAGCGCCGTTCCTAGTAGAAAATCATCACCAAGTGGCTCTTGGACGATCGCATCAAAATTATACTTCTGACCAACCAGCACCTGCTCTGGTAATTTAATATCAATTTGGGGCGGCTTGCTGCCAGAGGTAATTAGGGTGCGTTCTGACAAAATGTCTTGGTGAACGATTTTTCCGCCTGCAATGCGCTGACGTGATTTAATCGTGGCATTGAGAGCCGAATTATTACTGCTAGCGGAAGGTAAGCCAGTTATCTTCGTTTCTGTTTCGGCAATAATCCCATTGCCTTCAGGTTTACTAGATAGCAATTTTGTACTGTATTGCAATTTGGGATATCGTTGCCAAAGTGAAGTCAAAGACTTTTCCAGGGTTTGCAGGTTTAATCCATCCCCATGAGTGAAGTTGGGGCTGTAGAATTGCAACACTCCTTTAACATCGCCCCGACTGGCGGCTGCATCAACTTGTGTCAGCAGGTTTTTCAGATCGGCTGGTGCATTTTGGGCTGTACCAGCTTGGACTAATTGTTGTGGTGTTGCCGCTTGAGTGCGTTGCCAACCACTTGTTAAACCAAGGGTTAGCAGGAACGAAACTAGCCAGATACTAGCTGGAAATCTGAGTTGTCGTCTCACTAAGGCCGTAATAATGTTTGTCATTGGTAAGAGTTTACTGATTTGATGAGAGAAAGTAAGGAAATTGTTTTATCTTAGTTAAGCTAGACGCTAAACGGTAAAGGTTTGATGGCAAACGCACCGATACGATTATTAATAGCTGCCAGTGGAACTGGTGGTCACTTGTTTCCAGCGATCGCACTGGCCCAAAAGCTGCCAGATTATCAAATCGAATGGCTGGGAGTAACCAATCGACTAGAAACTCAACTTGTCCCTAAAGAGTATCCCTTGAATACTATTGCAGTTGAAGGGTTTCAGCAAGGGTTTGGACTCTCCTCGATTCGGATTTTAAGTAAACTCGCCCTTTCGATTATAGAAGTCAGGCGAATTTTGAAGCAGGGAAATTTTCAAGGGGTGTTTACCACAGGGGGTTACATTGCCGGGCCAGCCGTCATTGCGGCGCGTTCTTTCGGTTTACCCGTGGTTTTTCATGAATCTAACGCAATACCTGGTAAAGTAACTCGCTTTTTTGGCCCTTGGTGTAGTGCGGTAGCCTTGGGATTTGAAGTAGCTGCTAAGTATTTGCCCCGGGCAAAAAATGTCTGTGTTGGTACTCCTGTAAGGGCGCAATTCCTTGATGGGGCAATTGATGCACCTCTGGATTTAGCCATTCCTGATGGTGTTCCTTTAATTGTCGTATTTGGTGGTAGCCAAGGTGCAGTTGCGGTTAATAAGTTGGTGCGTGAATCTGCAAAAGCTTGGTTTGATGCTGGTGCTTATGTAGTACATTTAACTGGCGATCGCGACGAGGAAGCAGATAGTCTCAAACATCCACAGTACATAGCCTTACCTTTTTACAACAATATGGCAGCGTTGTTGCAACGAGCAACTCTTGCCATTAGTCGTTCTGGTGCTGGTAGCTTGACAGAATTGGCAGTATGTGGAACCCCAGCGATTTTGATTCCTTATCCCTTTGCCGCAGAAGACCATCAATCTTATAATGCAGATGTATTTACTTCATCTGGTGCGGCGTTAACACTGAAGCAATCGGAGTTGACGACTGAAGCATTGCAAAGTAATGTGTTGAATTTGTTGCAATCACCAGATGAGTTAGCAAAAATGGGGGAAAAAGCTCATGCGATCGCAGTTCCCGATAGTGCCGAAAAGTTAGCGCAATTAGTGCGTGAGGTGATAGAAACTTAAAAAATTCAAAATTCAAAATTGAAGATACTAAGAGATAATAGGAATTTATTCTCTAGGTTATGAATATCTTATTTAACCAAAAATTCCGTATCACAGTAGGTTGTGCTGCCTTATTGCTTGTCAGTTTAGCCAGTAGCCATTTATATACTCAGTTAAAAACTAAACAGCTAGCCCAACAAGATCAGTTTTTTACTCAGCAAGAAAATTTTACCCCACTTAAATCACAAATTTCTCTCACCTCAAATCAAGTTGTTCATAAACTTGATTTGAAGTTGAAAAATCCTTTAATCACTAAACAAACATCTGATGAGATTCTAAACAAGCAAAATTCTTTATCATCTCAACAGAATTTGTTAGCCGCATCTGCACCCTATCCAGTTGTCGATGAGTTCAAAAAATATAAATTTAGTATTAATGGCAGCCAAGTTGTTACTCCAGTCAAACTGCCAAGTAGTAAGGTCAACTTCAATCAAGAAAATTTATTAACCGTTCTCGTTAATACTAGAAAATATTTTCAAGATTATAGTTCAGAAGACCCAGATATTCTGCGTACAGGAATGCTTGCAACTCAAGGCGTTACTATTCCAGATGTCCTTAATACTTTGAATTTCATGATTGTTGTTTTAAAAGAGGATATTGCTAATAATCGAGCTACTCGTTTACAAGACTCCAAGTTTATCAATTCCAATTTCCGAGTTATCAAATGGACTGCTTATAACCCCAAGAATAAACAACAAAAGCAATTACGAATAACCAAATATGCTGTTTTCACTCACTCCGGTTCTCGCAAGAAAACCTCTACTTTTAATACACCAATTTATAGTTTAAAAGAAAATTCTAATAACGATAAATTTTACACTAGATATACAAAGCAGGATGTTTTATCGGGTATTTATGAACCAGGTGGTAGAGAATTTGGAAAAGTTACAAGTCTCGCTTATCTAACCAGAAATGGCTTAGAAGAAGCAATTATGGAAGGAACAATCCTGATTAATTTTACAGATGGTTATAAAGCATTTTTCAATGTAGATAGAAATAATGGAATGTCTTATATTCGCGGATTGAAGGCAACAGCACAAAAGCGTTATTGGTATTTTAGAGAAGTTGATGCTATTAAAGGCTATGGATACAAAATAGATGCAAAAATTTCTATTAAACCCGGAGTCACTTTTGCTGGAGATGTTTTAAATATCGGTTTAGGTAAAGTGATTATAATTGAGCATACTCAAGGTGGTCGCAAACATCTGCAAATGGGAGTCATCGCCGATACAGGCGGAGCCTTTTTACCCAATCTTTATCAACTCGATTTTTTGGCAGGTATATTTAAGAATAAAAAAGAATTTGGCCAGAATATCAGCCAATTGCCGGACTATGCCACAGCATATTTTTTAGTAAAGAAGTAATGCATTGACTTGATGTGAAAAAGTAAGAATTCAGCAATCACGAGTCAGAAGTCAGAATTTAAAAGAAATGGAGTATGAGCGGGAAATTTATGTATGAAGTATTCTTCTGACTCCTGAATTCTTACGTCAAATATCTATGCACGGGTCAACAATTCTAAGTTGTGACCATCAGAGTCATAGAAATAGAAGCCACGACCTTGGTTCCAGTGATTAATTTGTCCTTTATTTTTATGCATGGGGTCACTACTGTACTCAATACCTGCCTCTTTCACGCGGGCAAAAATTGCATCAAATTCTTGATCACTGACATGGAACGCATAATGATGTTGCTCGAACGCTTCAGCGTCGGCGAAGTCAAGCGTCAGTGAATCATTTATATGCACAGCAACGAAGTGACCAACGGGAACCTCGACCTCTAAACCAAAAATTTTTGCAAAGAACCTCGCCGATGCTTCCTTGTCGTATGCAGGCACTATGGTGTGATTTAGAGTAATTGTCATGTCACACCTCCTTTCCTAATTTTGGTAGTAATTGATATCAACTCTCTATTCAGAGTCGATAACAACAATGTTCCTTCCCATTTTATTTTTTGGGCGCTAACACCAGCATAGACCTATTATATAAGAAAAAGTAATGAGTTATATCAGATTTACTGAAGTAATAAAACTTGATAAAAAAGTGTAAAGCA
>NZ_CAXTNP010000307.1:0-8295 GCF_964245575.1 uncultured Nostoc sp.
TATTTCGGCGAACGCATTTGTTATTTTGCCTAACATTTTGTGCAATTCTTTCTTAGCCGCAAAGCACAGTAAAAAGGGGAACAACTACTCTTGTTCCCCTACGAACCCTCTATATTCCATGCCATTGAAAGCGGCTATAAGTTTTTAGCGATCGCAAAACTTCAGATAACTGCAAATCAGTTTTCGTCTCGCCCGTGAACTTGAGCAGGTGGACTGGTTGCCTCAACAGCAGTAAATGCTTCTAAAATTTTATAGGTGTGGCTAGCTCCTTTTGGTACTACCCAAGAACTCCCAGGGTCTAGTAAAACCGTTTGCCCTTCAATATGCAATTCTGCACGACCAGTGATTACATAACCAACAGTTTCATATTCTCGCGCTGTTGGCTCTTTAGGTTCATTCGGTTCCTCATTTTCCCACAGGCGCATGGAAAGACTTTTGCCAGATGCAAGATATTTTTGACCAAGTTCACCTTTAGGGGAATTGCTAGAGTCTACTTTAATAACGGTTTTATCAGACATATTTTTTGCCTCTTTTACTTTTAAACTTTGATTGTTTTGCCAGTGCGAGCTGCTTGGTAAATTAGCTGCATCAGCCTGACATCTTGCAAACCTTCCTTAAACCTGCTTTGTGTAATATAGTACGACGCGTAAATTCTGATTTTAGTAAATCAAACATGGAAGCTAAGGTATTGGGGATTAGGCATAGGGCATTGGGAAACTCTTCCTTATTCCCTACTACGGTTTGAGTACCACTTTGATGCAGTTATCTTTCTTGTGCTTAAAAATTTCGTAGCCGTGGGGCGCTTGTTCTAGAGGTAAGGTGTGGGTGATGATAAATGTTGGATCTATTTCACCATTTTGAATCCGTTCTAGCAAGGGTCGTAAATACTTATGGACATGCGTTTGTCCCATTTTGAAGGTTAGTCCCTTGTTCATCGCAGCACCCATCGGGACTTTATCTAAAAAGCCACCGTATACACCCGCAAGTGATACGTGACCACCTTTAGCAGCAGACACTATTACTTGGCGTAATGCCGTCGGACGGTCTGTTTCTAGACGTACTGCTTGCTTTACTTGGTCGTAGAATGCCATAAAATCTGTACCATGTGCTTCCATTCCCACTGCATCAATGCAAGCATCGGGGCCACGACCGCCAGTCATTTCTTTGAGTGCTTCGCCAATATCCACTTCTTCGTAGTTGAGAACTTCAGCTTTGCCGTATTCTTTAGCCATTTGCAGACGTTCGGGAATGCGGTCAAAAGCGATCACCCGTTCCGCACCTAGCATATATGCGCTTTTAATTGCGAATTGTCCGACTGGGCCACAACCCCAAATGGCGACAATATCACCGGGTTTGATGTTACAGTTCTCGGCTGCCATGTAGCCAGTCGGGAAAATATCTGTTAAAAATAGCACTTGCTCATCCGTTAAACCATCGGGAATTTTGAGCAAGCCGACATCGGCAAAGGGTACTCGTGCATACTCTGCTTGACCACCAGCGTAACCGCCGAATAAATGAGAGTAGCCAAATAGACCTGATGGGGAATGGCCCATTTGCTTTTCTACTAACCAAGCATTGGGGTTAGAGTTGTCACACAGTGACCATAAATCCCGATTGCAAAAAAAGCAGCTACCGCAAGATATAGTGAAAGGAACAACTACGCGATCGCCTACGTTGACATTTTTAACCGCACTTCCAAGTTCTACGACTTCCCCCATGAATTCATGACCAAGGATGTCGCCCTTTTGCATGGTAGGAATATAGCCGTCGTAAATATGCAAATCGGAACCACAAATTGCCGTAGATGTAATTTTAATAATGGCATCGCGTGGGTTAATAATTTTGGGGTCGGGAACTGTATCTACCCGCACATCGTTTGCTCCATGCCAGCAAACTGCTTTCATAATTATTTAGTCCTTAGTTATGATTTTTGGCTTGTTAATATCAAGATAGATACTCGATTTAGCCTGACTTTGAGACGCGATAATTCTCGCGTCTCAATAACTTTTCAAAACTTATTCAACAATTTCTGAGTCAAAAATTTAGACTCAGAAATTGCTACGAATCTAGCTTCTATCTCTTAGTTATTTGCTAGGAGGAGTTCGGTAATAACCTTCTTTCGTTTCAGTCAATGGCTCAACTGTTTCTTCGACTTTATTTTTTGTAGAGTTAAGAAACTCTTTTGTAGCTCGAGGAGTTTCTTCACCCAAGTTTAGCTTTTCGCGGATATTATCAACAGCGCTTTTTATTGGATTTTGGCTATTTGTGGTTTGGGTATCGTTTCTGATTTCACCTTGCCCGTCTGGTACTCCTTTATAATAAGTGCCTTCTGGAGTTGTAACATCAGCTTGTGCTACATTAACGTAGGTAAAAGCTTGACCCAGTAAAAACATAAATCCTACTAGGAAAACTACAAGGATTTGGGAAATGCGAATATTTCGTAGCCAAGAAGTTACTCGATTCATAAAAAACCTCAATTGCATTATGTTGGGTGTACAATTCAAAACCCTAAATCATTATTCACTATTCAGGGTTTAAGAACAACTTTAATACAGTTATCCTTTTTTTGTTGAAAGATGTGGTAGCCGTGCGGTGCTTGTTCTAAAGGCAATTGATGGGTGACAACGAAAGATGGATCAAGTTTTCCATCCAAAATCATCTGTAATAACGAATGCATATATTTTTGTCCATGCATTTGTCCCATCCTAAAGGTTAGTCCCTTGTTGAAGGCTGCACCAAATGGCATTTTGTCTACAAAACCACCATAAACACCCATGATTGAAAGAGTCCCGCCTTTACGACAGGCGACCATCATTTCCCGCAGAACGTGGGGACGGTCGGTCTCCAATCTGAGCTTTTGTTTTGTCTGATCGTAGAAATCTTCTAAACCAACGCCGTGTGCTTCTAAACCAACAGCATCGATGCAAGCATCGGGGCCACGACCACCAGTCATCTCTTTCAACGCTTCGCCAGCATTAACTTCTTCGTAGTTAATCACTTCTGCTTTGGCAAACTTTTTCGCCATCTCCAGGCGTTCGGGAAAGCGATCTATAGCGATCACTTTTTCAGCTCCCATCATGTAGGCGCTAATCATGGCAAATTGTCCAACAGCACCGCAACCCCAAACGGCTACAGTATCACCCGGTTGAATATCGCATAATTCTGCACCCATATAACCGGTGGGTATAGCGTCGGAGATGAATAGCAACATCTCATCCGGCAAATCTGGCGGAACTTTGACAACACCCACATCAGCAAAGGGTACACGGATATATTCTGCTTGTGCGCCTGCAAAACCACCTAACATGTGGGAGTAGCCATAAATAGCTGAGGTGATATTGCCAAACAATTTTTCTTGAATCCAGCCATTAGGGTTGGAATTATCGCACAACGACCACATATCACGCTGGCAATAATGGCAATTACCACAGCCAATTGTGGAAGGAACAACAACGCGATCGCCCACTTTTAAATTGTTGACTCCCTTACCAATTTCCACGACTTCCCCCATAAATTCGTGACCAATAATGTCACCCTGTTGCACTGTGGGAATATAGCCGCCATATATATGTAAATCAGAGCCACAAATCGCCGTGGAAGTAATTTTAATAATCGCATCACGCGGGTTGAGAATAGTCGGGTCTGGTACCGTCTGTACCCGCACATCATTAGCACCGTTCCAGCAGACTGCTTTCATAGTTATTAGTCCTTAGTCATTAGTCATTAGTCACTTTTACTCTCGCACTCGGCCCGAGCGACTTGTACTGAGCGGCTTGTGCCGAGCGAAGCCGAGGTAAGCCGAAGTATTAGTCATTAGTCATTCGCTTTAGGCAAAGGACAAATGACAAAGGACAAAGAACTACTTACGTCCAGAAGGTTGACCTTCGGTTGTGGCAATTTCGCCTGCTTCCATTAGCATTTTGAAGCGGCGCAATTCATCACCAATTTGCTGTTCTGGTTCTTCACCAAAAAGTTTAGCCACGGTAGCTGCCAATGCTCCGCCGGGGAGGTTATACTCCAAGACAATCTTAACTTCCGTGCCGCGATCGCCTGGTGCTTTTTTGAAGCGGACAAAACCAGAATTATCAACGTCTGCACCTTCTACAGAAGCCCAAGAAATAAATTCATTTTCCCGGTCTTCGAGAATATCTGCATCCCATTCTACACTGTTACCTAATGGTGCATTGGCAATCCAATGAGAACGTTTTTCGTTGTACACCTTGACAGATTTCAGATGCTTCATAAATGTAGGCAAATTCTCAAAGTTGTGCCAAAAGCGATACAATTCTTCTGCCGATTTATTAATTGTTACCGTCTTTTCAACTTTGATGGGTTGGTTTATCCCTATTGCTTCCTGTGCTTGCTGGATTGTGCTTTGCTTCGTTGCACCTTGATAAATCAAACCGCCACCGGCTAAAGCCGTCAGCGCTCCTCGCAATGAACCTTGCTTTAAACCCATCAGCACCATCGCACCGCCACCGATAAGGGATGCCCAACGCTCTACATCACTAGCTTCTGGCTGGTTTGTACTTGATTTATCCCCTGATGTTGAAGTCACTTTTTATATCTCCATTTATGTAAATTCACCAAAAAGGCGCAAATACCCTCTTCTTTCTATCTGTGTGTTATTTGCGCCTCTTCGGTAGCCGTCTACGTTCAAAAAACCTTACATTGACACAGCAGCCCCTGTAGTCGGCTTAGGAGGCTGAATCTGAGCGCCTATTCGCGTCCGATACAACTCTACCAATTGCTGTTCGTATTTCAATAAATCGTGGTAAATTTCTTTGAAAATAGCAGTTGCTACTGGGTCAGTTAACATTGCACACAAATTGCCAATATCGCCGATACCAGTTTGCACATCTCCTAAAGCAGAACGTAACTGATATATGTCATCACTTCCTGTTAAGGCAGTTTTCACCTTGGCATACTGATTGGCAATATTTGCGCCCAAAGAAGGTTTCTCACCTAATCGGTGAAGATAGGTTTCCAGTTTTTGAATGTGGCGCTGCTTATTACCAATGATCTCTTGAAAAAGTGATTTTACTTCGCTATCTGATTCCTTTTCCAAGTATTTCTCAAATGTTTCTAGGGAATAGCGTTCACCAGTTAGAGCAGTATTTAAGCCTTTGGCAATATCACCTTTAGTTGAGCCACCCCAAGCATCAGCCAATTTCCACCATTCAGCACTTGTGTCTTTTTCATCTGGTAATGCAGCATCTTTGCCACCATAGCCCAAACGGCTTAAAATAGCTGTGGTGAAAATTGGCAAGTCTCCGGGTTCACGGGATGTAATCAAATTTCCGTCAACTACCAACGGCTCATCCAAATAATTTGCGCCAGCGTTAATCATGTCCTTGGCAATAGCGCTAAAACCAGTGGCCTGTTTACCTTTGAGCAAGTCGCCTTCAATCAAAACTTGTGGCCCATGACAAACCGCAGCGACTAATTTTCCTTGTTGTATAGCTTCTTGGACAAAACGTACTGTGTTGGTGTTCCGCCGCATTTTATCAGGAGCCATCCCACCGGGAATTATTACCGCGTCGAATTCGGCTGCGATCGCTTCTGTGGTAGTACCATCAGCTTGCACACTAAGTTTACCCTGTTTTCCCTTATATTTTTCATTCATTCGGGAACCAAGGACTACTACCTCCATTCCCGCTTGTTTTAGTCCATTATAAGGAACTGTAAATTCTGCATCCTCTACTGCCTGTTCAATCAGGATAGCAACTTTTTTGTTAGCGGAATGATTGTTATAGTCAGTCATAGATTGTATTACCTGTTTATTTCTAGTATTTAACTAGCTACAATATTTATGGATTAGGACAGTTAAAAACCAGGATTTTTCCTGATAAATTTTGTTTGAATTGCCTACTATGCAGAAACTTTACTTGTTGGTCAAGTCCCAAACAGTTCTTCGTAATCGTGAGAAAAATCGGAGTGCAAGGCAGCAAATGATTCTGGGCTGATGGCATTTTGCAACACAGTAAATACAGCCCGAACATGAATTGCCACAGTAGTTGGTTCTATATTTTCTTTTTGACTTGCACGGACAATAAACTCTTGTAAGTTGAATGAGCCACCACTATCTCCTTCTTTTTTTCGCAAATAATCCCCTAGTTGTTGGGGCAAATTTGCAGCTAGTTCCTGTGCTTGGTCATTTGCTATCCGTTCTTTAAGGGTTTCTAATGTGGCGCGGGTAGCACGTTCTGCCTCTTCACGAGAATCTGATTGGGTAAGGCTTTGTACATGTGTAATGAACTCATCGTATTCCACTGTCTGTCTACCTCCGCTTCTCAAAATTCTTGAATGTCTTGTTATTTAGCATTCAGGTAGTTACAAGCATATATATCAAGTTAAAATGCCTAAACTGAAATTTCAACTTTTGCTCAGTAATAAAAAAAAGTTATGAGTCCGAAGTTGGCTACTGAATAATTTCACTTTGATCACTCCTAACTCATAACTAAAAATTTCAACTACAAGTTGCTTGACCATGAATTCATATTTATAATCCTATGGTGCGATCGCTAGTTTAGCTTCGTTCCAAGGGGATAGATTATTTTATTACTAAAGCTATACATCTCTAGTAAGACAACTTGTTGACAGGAAAACGTTATTGTGAGAATGCAGAAAATGGCTAGCATCATGGCAAAAAAAAATCATAATGACGAAATTGAAAGCAATGATTTGCCGCAAGAAATTACTGAATCCTATGGCACTGGTGTGAAAGACTTGCCAGGATACAATATTGGCGGGCGCTCTATACAGGAGGAAAGACAGGAGTATACAGAAACTAGTCCTGAACTCACTGGTGGGGATGTTGATGCTTATTGGCAAGATGCAGATGCAGTTGGGGATGAAGCTGTTGGTGGTAGTACTTCCACTCCCGATCAAAATGTAACTGAAGAGCTAGAAGCAGCAGTGGGGCTAGAAATGGATGATTTTGCGTTTCTGCGTACTAACGATATTTTAGAGGAACGTGACGGCGATCGCTGGGAGTTAGATCCGAAGTCTTCTGAAGATTATCAAGATCGGCGAGAATAAGCTAAATAAAAGCAAAATTGGATGTCGCCGTTAATAAATTAATGTCGCTAAATTGGGCAGTGCTTTTCTAAGCACTGTCACAATCAAACTAACATCTATCTACCGATATACCTCCTGAAAATATCTTAATTTTTTAGCATTACAATTGCTAACTCTTTTACGTTGCCTTTTCCAAGTATTTTTTTGACTTTTGATGTTGGATGAGCCAACTGTAATGCTTTTAATACAGGACTACACTCCACCCGATTTATGTTCTGTTTTCTAATTGTTCTTCTTTATGATTGCAAGACATCTGTCTTCAGTAGGTTAAAACTTTAAATGTACATTTGATAACCTTGCTAATAACACTGATGAATTGCAATTGGAGTTAATAATGACATCTACCCAAACTAACGATCCAACTATTCGTGAACATGTTCAAGCTTGGCAAAGTTTAAATGTGGATACACAATTGGCTTTGTTTTGGTTCATTTATAAAGAAATGGGTGGTTCAATTACCCCAGCTGCCCCTGGTGCTAGCACTGTCTCCCCAGAAATTGCTGAAGGTTTGTTTAATCAAGTTAAGGAATTATCTCACGAGCAACAATTACAAGTTCAACGTGATTTGATTAATAAAGTAGATAACGAAATTTCTCGTGAATATGGTTCTTTGGGTGATACCACTAAGCTACTATTTTGGTATCGATTATCTCAAGGTATGGATAATGGTACTATTATTCCTGTACCTTCTGACTATGAACTTCCCTCAGAAGCTAAACCATTGTTTGGCAAAATTCAAGGATTAGCCTTTGAGCAACAGATGACTGTTTTCCGTGATTATGTTTCGCCAATGGGTGCTGAAGCAAAAGCAGGTGCTGGAATTTAGCAATTTTCAAATTTTTAGCCTGCTTGAGGTTATCTATTTAGCCTCCAAATGAGGATAGGATGGCTAAAGTAGGGGGCAGGGGGCAGGAGAGAATCATTTGTAACTGTAATTTTGTGTAAATTAACGTGAGTCTCCAATGGAGGCGCACGTTAAATTAAGATTCGTGGACGAGTCTTTGATACTCGCCGACGAGTCTTTAATACTCGCCGACGAGTCTTTAATACTCGCCGACGAGTCTTTAATACTCGCTGACGAGTCTTTGATACTCGCCGACGAGTCTTTGATACTCGCCGACGAGTCTTTAATACTCGCTGACGAGTCTTTGATACTCGCCGACGAGTCTTTGATACTCGCCGACGAGTCTTTGATACTCGCCGACGAGTCTTTGA
>NZ_CAXTNP010000308.1:0-2577 GCF_964245575.1 uncultured Nostoc sp.
AAGTTTCTTCCCTATTCCCTATTCCCTATTCCCTATTTCCTTTGACTTTTTAAAACTCCCGTCTCTTGTTGTATGGGCAAGACATCTAAAATATCAGTTTGGGAACAATATTTTAAATCTTCGTGACAGTCAAGACGCAACAATCGTTGGCCGTGACTAGCTTGGTGAAGTAATCCCAATAAGTTATTTTGCCATTGAGAATAAAGAGCGATCGCACTAATTACTTCATCGTTACCAGCTAATTCTTCTGGTGAGAGCTGTCTTTGCTGTAAAAGACTATGAGCGATCGCACCTGCACAAACTGTATCCTCTAAAGAAAAACTGCCTTCCCAACCAGAACCGACAATCCACACTGTCTCAGGTTGTAACTTTTGGAGAAATTGCACCACCGCCGCCCGGTTAATTAAGGCTGCTGCTAATAGATTTGGGGAGTCTTGTACCCGTTGTAAGGCACGAGTGCCATTGGTGGTACTGATAAACAAGCGACGCCCTTGGACTAATTCTGGTGTGCAGTCGAGCGGAGAGTTACCCAACTCAAAGCCAGCTACTTTCGCGCCACCGCGTTCTCCAGCCCGCAGACGTTTTTCAGAAGGCCATTTTTCGCTAACTTCAATTAATTGATCTAAATCGCTGAATACTTGTACAGCTTCGCCTCCAGCTGCCAAAACTGTCGCAATTGTGCTAGTGGCTCGCAAGACATCGACTGCGATCGCACATTCTGGCGCTTTACCCGTTGGAGTCAATTCAGGAGTGTGGTATACGAATAGCTTCACGCGCTGGATACACCTGCTTTAATACTACTGCCGAAAATAACATTTTACCTAGTTGATGTCACTAACTATAATCTCAATTGCTCTGGAATTATTTTTGACCATCAAAATACACAATGTATCTAATTCAAGAGATAAATACTTAAAAAGTTCATTTTTATGCTTTTAGACTTTCAGATTCGCTGCACTATCCTGTAATCTAAAACAAGAACAGACCTTCTAAAGCTGTATTTGGCATTCCAAGTTAGCACCACTACGCATCCTGACTAAGCTTGCCAAATAAAAACTCAAATTTTCACTTCCACTTTGCTCATCCCAAATCGAAAATTGCTATGGCACCTTTACCTGACTACCGCCCTAAACAACTATCTGTAGGCCCGTTGGAAGCGGAAATTTTAAATATTATCTGGGAACTTGGTTCAGTTACAGTAAAAGATGTACACGATCGCATCCTCGCCGATCCCAACCGTGAATTAGCGTATACTTCTGTTACCACCGTCTTACGTCGTCTCACTGATAAAGGTTGGCTAGCCTGTGACAAAAAAGAGCGGGCATTCTATTGGCGGCCATTACTGAGTAAGCAGCAATCAGATGTCATTAAAGCTCACGAGCAGTTACAGCGATTTCTAGCAGTGGGGAATCCCGATGTTGTTGCTGCCTTTGCTGATAGTCTGGATGAAGCAGCTAGCGAGCAAATAGCTGCGATCGCCAAACGTATTCAATCAGCACGCCAAGCTAGGGAGGAAAAATGATGCATCTAATAATGATTTTTAATGCTTTGGCTGTTGCTTGGTGGTTAAGATCCTCTTGGAATCAACCCCAAGCTAGTTGGAATCTGCGGTGGCAGCGATCGCTATTTTTGTTCCTCTTCCCCCCCTTGCTAATTTTCATGACAGCGATCGCTGTGCTGTTCATGGGGCCTCAAGGAGAAATGGGCGGAATGTATACAGGCTCAATTAGCTATTTACTAGCATTAATTTATTTGGCATTTTTTGCCATTTCATGCATTAAACTTGCCTTCCAAGGTTGGCAGTCTCTAGAATCTGCCCGTAACTGTCCCTTAGTGAATGTTGGCGATAGACGAGCCAGACTGCTGCAAACGGGGGCGCTGTTCGCAGGTCAAATCGGTTTTTGGCAACCAGAACTAGTGGTTAGCCAAGGATTAGTGCAAACTCTTTCACCTGCTCATTTAGAAAGCGTCTTAGCCCATGAGCAAGGGCATCACTATTACAGGGATACGTTCTGGTTTTTCTGGCTGGGTTGGGTGCGTTCCTGCACTGCATGGTTGCCGAATACAGAGCCTTTGTGGGAAGAACTTTTAGCTTTGCGCGAACTCCGTGCCGACGGTTATGCAGCATTGCAGGTAGATCCTCTGGTGTTAGCGGAATCACTTTTATTAGTAGTTAGTAGCAGCCCAGTCTTATCGGAAATTTGCTGTGCTGCATTAGGTTCTTCTGGTGCAGATCGCTTAGAACAAAGAGTAGAAGCTTTATTAGCACCACCAGAACCAACCCCAGAAGTTCAATTGCAATCCTGGCATGGCTTTCTGTTAGCTTTTCTACCTTTAGTAAGTGTGATGTTTCATAGTTAAGTTGAATTTATAGCAGGGAACAGGCAATAGGCAATAGGCAACAGGCTTGAAAGTGTCTTGATGTCGGAGTTTTACGATCAGTTTCTGTTCTAAACTATATTTCAACTGCTATAAAAAGCCACTACAGCCCAAAGCTGCGACGGTAGAGACTTCTGCTTTCCCTGTAGTAACTTCTGCCAAGACGTTTCCGTGTTTCGCGCAGCCTGTAGCAACTTC
>NZ_CAXTNP010000308.1:2677-8292 GCF_964245575.1 uncultured Nostoc sp.
AACTTCTGCCAAGACGTTTCCGTGTTTCGCGCAGCCTGTAGCAACTTCTGCCTTCCCTGTAGCAAGTTCCGTCATGACTATAGCGATATCGGTTATGTCTGTAGCAATGTTGGTTGCGACAATAACGATGAAAATTTTGTTACTTTTACTGTATCTGCTTCTGGTGTGTTTCTTGTGATATCGCGGTTTAGCGACTCCACCAACTCGTAACAAACTAACTGAACAAGAAAAGGCTGAGTGCGAGTAAGTTGGATAATTGCATCTACAGCATTTAGTTCATAGATATTGCTGAAGTTCTCGACTGGCTGTAGAATCAATTCGTGGGCTTCTGACTCTTGCAAGTAAGTCATTCGCAAAGCACGGGTGTTAATTAGATAGTCACTCCAATAAGCGGGAAGTTCAGATAACTCATGCCAACCACTAAAAAATAGAATCCACTTGGGTTAGTGTTGCAGCAGGTTACGAATAAAGTTGAGCGGTACACGGCTACTTGTTGCTTCCACTACCTCACCCAAGCGCTCATATTCATCTAGACAAAGGATAAATCGCTTACTAGAATTGCAGCGTTATATTTGTGCTAACCAACTTTGCAGAGCGGGAAATGGATCTTCAGCTAGTTTTTCGCCATCTGGATTAGGCAAGTATACTTTGCGGGATAATCGCTGTGCAGCTTCGATAATTTGTTGAGCTAAATTTTCAGCCAATCCTTTAAATTTTTAGCGCCTCAATAATGCTAATTGGTGACGGGGTTGGAATAACTTGGGTAAGTTGGAAGCCAGCATGAAGCAGTAGCACTTGATATTCCTCTTCTGTGCGTTCGCGTCCACCAGTCATAACTAGCATATTGAGGTCAAACAACTTGCTAAAAGAAGATGCATTCCCAGGAGGAATTACTGTCTCAAACAGCAGAAGTGTACCATGCTGTGACATTGCCTGATGACAGTTTTTGAGAATAGCGATCGCTTTTTCCTCATCCCAGTCATGAATGATGTGCTTGAGAAGGTAAGCATCACCACCTGCTGTTACTGACTCAAAGAAGTTCCCCGACACTACCGTACAGAGGTCTGCAAAACCTTGTGCTTGCAGACGAGATTTTGCTTCTTCTATCACCGTTGGTATATCAAAGATAATGCCTTTAACAGTCGGATAAGCTTTAAGGATGCTAGTCACCAAACTGCCCTCACCTCCTCCTACATCAACAATGGTGTTGAATGCAGAGAAGTCATAACTGCAAATAATTGCTTCCAAAACGGAAGCTGTTAGACTTGTCATTGCCCGATTAAACAAGTTGCCAGCTTCGGAGTTTTTAAGGTAATGATCCCAAACACTCATTCCAGCGATGTGGTCAAACGCAATCTCGCCAGTTTTGATGCTATGTAGCAGGTTATCCCAGCCTAAGTAGTGCGCTTGTCCTAGTTCGGAAATCGCAAAAAAACGCAAAGAACCAGGAACATCTGTTTGTAAAGTAGCAGCCAAGGGTGTTAAGCCAAATCGATGATCGTCATCTTCGGCAAATATACCCACACTAGCAAGCGCACGCAGTAATCTGTACAAAGATGGCACGTGAGTATCAGTGATTGCAGCTAGTTCCTCTAATGTCTTTGGCTGTTCCTTAAGGTAGTCAGCAATACCAAGTTTAGCAGCAGCGTGGATTGCTCGTGACACCCAAAAGCCAGAAATCATCTGAAGCATAACATCGGATGCAGCGACTTCAGTACTTATGCTTGGTTCGAGTGAATTCATATTCTATAAATTCTTTTCAAAGTTCTGGATTTGTGGGTGTACACAACCACAACTCAATCATATCTGACGACGGGGGCAATAAGCCTCTAGTTTGACGCTGCGCGTATCACAGACGAAAACACAATACATCTGAATGGATGAAGGAAGCACTGATATAAAAGGCGCACACATTCAGTCACATAATTCCAAATTTAGTTCTTTCAAAGGAATAATGTGACCAATATTGAAAAAACTAAAGCCGAAGTGATAGTCATCTCCAATTCGCAGTTACCAATTCGCTTTTTCGCCCATTATTACCCCACGCCGTGGATGCGCTTGCTCTGAATATTGATAAGTGTTTTTTATTTTCTTCATCAATAAATTGAGGAACCACTGCGGTGGACGGGTTCCCCGGCATAAAGCAAGTGGCGTGGGCTTGTAACCCTAAAACTAGATTAACCCAAGAGCAACCCCTTTAAAACCTTTGCCAAATACTCATACTGCTCTAAAGTATTGTAAATCTGCGCCGAAATCCTTAGCAACAGCCGAGGTTTTTCCTGCCAGGGTATCAATTGCACTTCAATGCCAAACTTATCAAACAACTCATCATATATAGACATGAAATCGCGGTTTTCCCAAATCGTAGGCATCGGCACAACCGCCATTGAACCAATCATCTCTTCTGGACAAGGCGGCTGTACTTCTAGCGCTTTACAAAGTAGCTGTCTTGCCTGTAACATTAGCTGATGATTTTGCTGCATCAATTCTATCCACCCACCAGGTAGCAACGAACCCATAAAAGCGATCGCTTCTGGTACAGACATATAAGCTGTAGGATCGTCTGTACCTGTCCAGTCAAATTCCAACTGAAAGCGGGTTTTATCAGTGCGTGGCGAATTTGTGCCGTGGCTAATTGTTAAGGGACGAATTTCTGATTGTTTATCTCGTCGCACATACAAAAATGCTGCCCCTTTTGGCGCACACAGCCATTTATGACAATTTCCAGTGTAATAAGCTGCACCAATTTCTTTCAATTCGAGGGGAATCATTCCAGGTGCGTGGGCACCATCTACCAATGTATCTACACCCCGTTGTTGCAACTCCCTCACCAACTCTTGAATCGGAAAGATTAACCCTGTCTGGCTGGTAACATGATCCAAAAGTGCTAATCGTGTTTTTGGTGAAACTCGCTCAATTACTCGTGCCACTACTTGCTGTGGCGAGTCAATGGGGAAAGGAATTTTTGCCACTACCACCCGCGCACCAGTGCGACTGGCAATAAAATCAAGTGCATTGCGGCAAGCATTGTATTCGTGGTTGGTTGTAAGTATTTCGTCCTCTGGTGAAAACGTCAGCGACCTTAACACCGAATTAACGCCAGTTGTTGCATTGGGGACAAATACTAAATCCTGGACATCAGCACCTACAAACGCCGCCAGCTTAGTTCTGGCATCGTCTAGCAGGGGTTCCCACTCCCTACCAAAAAAGCGTAAGGGTTCCTGTTCGAGCTGCGATCGCAAACCTTGTTGAAACTCCAGCACTTGTTTCGGACAAGCACCAAAAGATCCATGATTCAGAAACGTTACAGTCGAGTCAAGCGACCACAAATCTCTGAAGGATAATCTAGAATCCAAAATTTAAAACCCAAAATTGCTAAACTCCCCAGGCTGGATTCGAACCAGCGACCAATCGATTAACAGTCGATCGCTCTACCACTGAGCTACTGAGGATCACTCACGATTTATAATATTAGGGCTAAAAATAGGATTTGGCAAGTACTTTCGCCAATATTTTTTTAAATACTTAATTTATAAAATTTTTGTAACCAAAACTCATTCAGGAACTTAAGCAGAGACTTTTAAATATCTACTGTAATCCCATTCGTAATTCAGCCAGACGCTGCCGCGCCTTAGCATCAATGGCATTAGCTAAAAACCTACTCTTAGATTGTTTGCGCGTATGATACTTCTGTCGCATCTGACAGACAGTAGCTTCTACATCCCCACAGAGTTGTTGTGCCGATAACCATTCAGCCCCATACCCCTGTATCATCAACTGCTGTGCCCGATCTGATGTAGCAACAATTACACGAGAAATCAAACATTGGGCTATTTCCTGGCGCATAGACGCACAGGATTTTTCAATATAAGTATCTGCTGTCTGTCCAAAATCAGTGTAATAAACTGATAAAAGCTCAGTAATTATTTCTTTATTGCTAGAGGAGTTCTGATATTGGGCATCAAAAACTATTTGAGTTGCATAACCCTGAAACGCACTATAACCCGTCATCGCTTCCACAAGTTCACCCCGTGCTGCCTCTAGTCCAACACTATCACGCGTTTTTTTAAGGCAAGGCCAAGCGCCAATTATATTGTAGCCGTCTACTAACAAAACGGCTTGGAGTAAGGAACGGGGCATGGTTTTTAATCACAATTTTCTAGAGTTAACAAAATTCATTCATAAGTTTTATAATAATTGATGCATAGTCTGTAACACTATGCTACACAGAATAAAAAATACGGCAGCCTCACAAAACTAAAACTTAAGACAGACGTACCAACTTAAAACGCGCCTTTGTTTAAAAGGCGCGTTGCAGTTCTTTTTCAGTAGTAATAAAAACGAAGCAATGCTGAGTTAAAAGACTACCTATAAAGGGCAGAGCATGTACAGGTATGAAAGCCTGAGTACTTTTTTACTTTACTCAGCACTTAGCACGGGCTAAACCATAGCTATCCGCTAACAGCACTCAGCACTAAATTAAGAGGCTTCGCTGTGTACCTCCATTAGACGTTGTTTGAGGCGTTGAGGTTCACCCCTATCTACCAGAGAGCCTTTTTCTAGCAAGAAAGCGCCGTCACAGTAATTTAACTCGTCTAATCGATGTGTCACCCACAAGGCTGTAATACCTCGACTTTTGACAAGGCGGCGCACACCAGCCACTAAATCCAACTGGCTATCTGGATCTAATAAGGCAGTGGGTTCATCTAGTAATAAGACATCACAGCGACGGGCGATCGCACCAGCGATCGCGACTCGCTGTTTCTGTCCCCCAGAGAGTGCATAAATAGGGCGTCGTAGGAGAGTAAGCAAATTCACCGCTCCTAGCGCCTCCTCAACCCTTGCTCTAGTGGCAGCAGGTGGTAACTTTTCTTCCACCAATCCAAAAGCCACATCAGCACCAACCGTTGGCATCACCAGTTGATGATCCGGATTTTGGAAGACAAAGCCAACAGGGTGCAAAACTCGAATTTCCCCAGACTCAGGAGCTAATAGCCCTGCCAGCAGTCTTAGTAACGTTGATTTCCCACTACCATTTGTACCTAAGAGCATCCAAAACTCGCCCTTGGGTACTTCTAAAGAGCAAGATTTGATAACCTTCTCTCCATTAGGCCAACTGAAATTTAAATCCTTGACCTCAATGCCCACTTGAGCCATTTGTCAACCTTGGTTACTCAGCAGCTACAGCGAAAAAGCCAGGTGGTCTACCACCACCAGGGGTTGTACCATCTTTCTGAACAATCTGCACCCCAGAAATTTCACTAGCGCGGACAGCAATTTTTTTTTCTGTCTTGCCCTCGCACTTGAGTTCCACAATGTCAGGGTTACCAGAGCGTATTGCTGCCAAAATCAGCTGATAGACAGCCTCAGCATCCTCTGCTGACTTACGTTGTACTGAAATAGGGAAAGCAGTGTTTCTGATGCTTAAATCGATGGTAAACATTTAGCAATAATCAAATTTAACTGTGGACTCATTTTAGCGTCAGCTGACTGATTATAGGGAAATGGGGATTGGGGACAGGGGGTTGGGCATTGGGCACTTGTACTGAGCGAAGTCGAAGTATTGGGGATTAGGCATTGGTTATTTCTCTTCATCTCCCCACTCCCCACTCCCC
>NZ_CAXTNP010000309.1:0-8290 GCF_964245575.1 uncultured Nostoc sp.
TCAGAACACAAGTCTTTTCGTTCAGAACACAAGTCTTTTCGTTCAGAACACAAGTCTTTCTTGAGCCAATGAGTGGAATGAAACAGCTTTGCTTTTCAAGAGGGGTTGGGGGGATTAAAAGTCTGTGGAGCCACTCTAAAAGATTTGTGTGTACACGATAGCCTAAAAGGAGAGAGGAATGGAAGTGAGGTCAGAGTAAATTAGAAGCGCTAGAATCAGGTTTCTCAAATACCATTAAATGCTGTTGAGGTAACAAGTTTTTAGTTTCACGCCAAACCAAACCAACAGCTTGCATTTCTTTACGGACTTGCTTTTGAGTCATCTTGTGCAGACCTTTAATCATGATAAAGGGATTTTCACCCCGGTACTCAACCAGCATTACCCGACCACCTGGTTTAAGTGCTTTCACAATTCCTTGCATCACTTCTTGGGGATACTCAAGTTCATGGTAAGCATCCACCATCAAAGCCAAATCTATACTTTCAGATGGTAAGTTGGGGTTACTAAGATTTGCTAAAACAGGCTCAACATTGATGATATTTTTCTCTTTTTTGAACAACTCAATAATTTCCAACATTTCTGGCTGAACATCTACAGCCAACACTTTACCTGCTGTTAATAACGGTGCGATGCGAAAGCTTAAGTAACCAGTACCAGCACCAATATCCGCCACTACATCATTAGGTTTCAGATTGAGGAGGGTGACTACTTTACTTGGCTGTTCCTCTCCCTCTCGGCTGGGACGTTCTAGCCAGCCAGCGCCAGTGTATCCCATAACTTTGGCAATTTCTCGCCCCATGTAATATTTGCCGATACCATCTGGACTATGGATAAAACGCTGTTCGTAAACTGTAGTGGATGAAGACGTCGCTTGTGCTGTCAGGGTTGGGTTCAGCAGCGAGCAACTCAATATCACAACAAGAGTTACTATAAAGTGGAGAAAATTTGACATTTAATTATGACTGTTCTGGATAATTATAAGCAGCAACTAAAAGAATTTTATGGTAGCAGAATTACTTATGACCATGAGGAAGGTACTCGCCATCCTCTAGATGCCAAGATTTTACTTGAATTTGTTCCCCTACATTCGGGACAAAAAATCCTTGATGTGGCAACTGGAACAGGTTTAGTTGCGATACCCGCAGCTGAAAAAGTTGGTTCAGAGGGCTACGTGATTGGAATTGACATGACCCCTGGAATGTTGCATCAAGCAAGACTTAAGATTGCAGCAGCAAGATTACAAAATATCGAGTTAATTGAGGCGGATGCAGAAGATTTCAACTTTAGTGATAGTAGTTTTGATGTTGTCTTTTGCTGTGAGGCCATTGTACTTTTTCCTGATATAATTGCTATTTTAAAAAAGTGGTATCGCTTCTTGAAACCCGGAGGATTTGTGGGATTCACCTGTCCTCCCGAAACTGCTTTTATGGCATCTCTTCAGCAGAGGATCTGCGCTAAAGTTTTGGGTGAATCGCTACCACATATCCTTGAACCACTAGGGACTCCAGAAAAATGTCGCAATTTGCTCAATCAGGCAGGTTTTAAAGATATCGAAATTAAGATTGAACCCTCAGGACGTTATCGCCCTCTTAGTGATAACAGATTATCTTGGACAGTAATTAATATAAATTTTAAAGGTAATCCTCTGTTGTCAAAATTATCACAAGAACAATTAAATCAGTTGCAAGTTGAGTACAAAGCTGAAATTGAGAAACTAGCAACCGATCAAGGTATTTGGATAGACACTACAAAGTTCTTTGTTCGCGCTCGAAAATAAGTTAATCAGCTTTGATCCTGAACTTACAGCTAAGGGCGATCGCGCATGATAATCTTGCCGCTAATAATCACAATGATAGTTTAATCTCTAGACCGATGTAGAAGTAAACATTTTTAGATTTACTTGAAGCAGCCCCTTTAAAAATTTGTAATCCAACCTTTGGACGTTTATATGCAAAACCTGTCCCTGATGTTAGTGCCTGTACTCGCTGCACAGAAAGTAGCAGGTGACGGTTTAATTAAACCTCTTGGTCATCATGAGCTGCTGTTGGTGTTGGTGCAACTGTCACTATTGCTTCTGGTAGCGCGGGGATTAGGTGAGTTGATGCGCCGAATTAACCTACCGCCTGTTGTTGGAGAATTACTGGCGGGTGTGGTGCTTGGCCCTTCTCTATTTGGTTTGCTCCTTCCAGACTTACAGGCACACATCTTTCCTCAAAGTCAAGAACAGTCTAATTTACTTTCGGTGATTTCTTGGTTAGGCGTGTTATTTTTGCTAATTGTGACTGGGTTGGAGACGGATCTAAAGCTGATTCTTCGTAAGGGTAAAACGGCTCTTTTGATTTCACTGGGCGGAATTATTGTCCCGTTTATCACAGGATTTGGATTGGGCTGGCTATTGCCAGATAGTTTTTTAGCCGACCCAGAAAAGCGACTAGTATTCAGTCTGTTTATCGCCACAGCAATGAGTATTTCGGCAGTACCAGTGATTGCTAAGGTGCTGATGGACTTAAACCTGATTCGCCGTGACATTGGTCAAGTCACCTTAGCTGCTGGTATGACTGACGACACTATCGGCTGGATTTTACTTTCTGTGGTTTCAGGTTTAGCTAGTAGCGGCAAATTTGACCTGGGGACAATTTTCCATTCCGTGAGTGCGGCTATATTGTTTCTAGCGATCGCCTTTACAATTGGGCGTACCATCGTAGACCAGATTTTGCGCTGGGTTGATGACTATGTTGGTGGAATCGCCGCGAGTATGTCGGTTGTGCTAATTCTTTCGCTCTCAGCAGCAGCACTTACCCACGGATTAGGCCTAGAAGCAGCATTAGGTGCTTTTGTAATGGGGATTCTAGCAGGTCAATCTCGCCGCTTTAGCAATGAAGCTGGACACATGCTAGAAGTTTTTACAGCAAGCTTTCTAGCGCCAATTTTCTTTGCTTCAGCTGGCTTGAAAGTTAATTTACTAGCTCTGTTAGTCCCGCAAACGTTCATATTTGCCTTGATTGTTCTCGCTGTCGCCTGTGTTGGCAAATTTACAGGTGCTTACCTTGGTTCTCGCGTGGGCGGCTTGAGTCATTGGGAAGCTTTGGCGATGGGTTCCGGGATGAATGCTCGCGGGGCGATGGAAATTGTCGTTGCCACGATTGGTTTATCTTTGGGAGTGCTCAATCCCCAGATGTACTCGATTATTGTTATGGTGGCGATCGTCACTTCCCTAATGGCTCCACCCCTTCTGCGCTGGTGTTTGTCTAAGGTGGTTATGAGTGATGAGGAAGCTCGACGTTTGGAACAAGAAGAGCAGGATAGCCGCAGCTTTATTAAGCAGATCCAGCGTGTCTTAATACCTACTAGCGGTGGCCCCAACATCCAACTCGCGGCGCGACTAGTCGGTTACATGGCTCACCAAAACTCGATAGAAGTCACCTCTTTATATGCCCTGAGTGACAAACAGCCCCAAAAAAAAGCCCGTCGAACAGCAACCGAGGTAAAAGACACTGCCGCCGAGCAAGCTTTGGCCTCTGTTGCTGAGGAAATGCAGCTACCTGCTGATACCACCCTGCAAACAAAAACGGAGTCTGGGCGTAGTAAAGCGGAGGTAATTCTGAATGAAGCGAACAAAAACTATGACTTGATCGTACTGGGAGCTTCTGAACAGATACGCCCCCAGAAAGCATTGTTCAATTTGCTTGTAGACAAGGTAGTACAAGAAGCCCCTTGTGCAACGATGGTGGTGAAGTCGCACCTACCCCAACCCAAAGGCGAGATATCCAAAATCGCTCAACAACAGTTGAACAAGATTCTAGTGCCAACGGTAGGGACAGAATATAGCAAAAATGCTGTGGAGATGGCAAGTACGATCGCTGCTCAAACAGGCGCATTAGTGATGATTGTGAACGTGATTAATTTGCCACAAGTTGAGTATATTCTTTACGAGCAGCGATCGCTAGCTCCAGTCAAGGAAATTGCCCATGAACTACTCGAACAACAAGCAGAAATTGGCCGCAATCTAGGTGCTGATGTCAAAACCTATATTCTTCAAGGAACCAGCCCAGAAAGGGAAATCCTCAAGTTTGCCCAAACCAACGGAGTTGACCTAATTATTTTAGGGAGTAGTATCCGAATGGTTACGGGTCGCGTTTTCTTCGGTCACAGAGTGGATGCAATTCTGAGTAAAGCCGATTGCCCAGTAGCGGTAATTACTACGCCATAGTCGTTCTCAGCTTTAGCTAGATTACGACTGAGATGGGGAGTAGGGAGTGGGCAAGACGAGAGCGTAGTCGAACGGGAGTGGGGAGTAGCTAGTTTAATTACTTGAAAAGCGCTGTAATTCGTAGCGAATTCTTGGCTTACCTCTGCGCCCCTAGAGCGTTTAAATTTCAATCCTTAATTCGCCACGATTTTACGCGCAGATTTATCCGTGGCGTATTTAATATTTAATATTTAATATTTAATTTTTAATTCCCCGAACGCGAATTTATCTCCAAGAGTTGGGGCTGACTTTAGCGCGAACCTCTGGAAGTGACTGATCTTTGCAAATTAGCTAGAGCGCGATTGTAATCCAAAATAGCTGCGACTCGATTACCTTCTGCTCTTGTCAGGTCATTTTCAGCATCAATCACCTCTGTTTGAGTGCCCACACCAGCTTGAAACCTCAGCCTTGCTAAATTCAGAGCTTCCCTAGCTTGATTTAAAGCCACACTAGAAGTCTGCACATTATTTAAATTGGATTGCAATTGAGAATAGTATTGTTCTACATCAAAACGAATTAGGTCGCGCTGGCTAGCAAATTGAGTCTCTGCGATCGCAATATTAGCTCTCGACTGAGCCGCCCTTGCTCTTGCAGCTCCCCCTTCAAACAAAGTGAGATTTCCGTTAAGTCCCAATGAATAGCCATCAGTAATGCTGACGCCATCATTATACTGATCTAACAGGTTGTAGTTGGCTGCCAAACTAATTTGCGGCCCTAGCTGTGAAAGTGCTTGTCGTCGCTGTTGCTCGGAAATATTACGTTGTGCTAATTGCTGTTCCAATTCTGGGCGATTTTGAAACGCTTGGACAATACTTTGTTCTACCGTCTGCGGCCAAAGACCGGCTATTTGTACACGATCTGCGGCACTAATATCAACTGACTCTGACAAACTTAATAACGTGGCAAGCTGACGACGGGCAATTTGCTGCTGCGAGATAGCATTAGTCAGTTCTTGTTGAGAGTTTGCTAAATTCACCTGAGCTTGCAACACATCAAAGCGCGTACCTACTCCAGCCTGTTCTCTGGCTAGAGTATCTCGCAAACTAGCCTGGGCATTTTCCACAGCAGCTCGATTAATTCTTACTTGTTCATCTGCTTGTTGCAAATTGTAGTATTGAGTTGTGGTATTCAAGCTAATTGTCAAAGACTGATTTTCAACATTCAATTGATCTACACGTAGTTGTTCTTCGGCAGCTTGGATAGTCGCTTCTCGATTACCAGAGGTATAAGCGTTGTAATTCAGTTGTGCTGAACCATTAAAAGAGGTACTACCTTGAGATGGATTGTTAGTAAAACCATTACCCCTATTAGTCACATCACTGTTAATATCCAGAGTAGGAAACAAGGCAGCTTGAGACTCGCGTAGTTGCGATCGGCTGCGTTCTAGCTGTAATAGGGCTACCTGTAAATCTCGATTGTTGCGTCTTGCTAGTTCCAAAGCTTGTGCCAAACTGATTGGCACAGTTTGCCTAATCCTTACTTCCCCTGGTTTGGTAGGAAATTGCAGAGGATTGGGACTGGGGTTGAGGTAATTGGGAACTTGTACAGGGCTTGAGGTATTCTGGGGTTTTGAAGGAGTTGCTGCACTTGCTGCATTTGGAAAAAGAATAGCGATTGCTACGCTAACCCAGGTAAAATGCACGAAGAATAAACTGAAATTCATAAATAGATTGTAGTTATTAATTAGTTTTTGAGGATACAATCACAACTTTTGATCTTAATTGATCTACGGGAATTTTAAATTCCCCCTCAAAAAACCGATATTAACAAATTAGCCTACAATCAAGCCATCCTGAACTCGAATAATCCTTTTGGTTTGAGCAGCGATATCTGGTTCATGAGTGACAATCACAATCGTGATCCCTTGGTCATTAAGTTCTGTCAGCAAACTCATCACCTCACAAGAAGTTTCAGTATCTAAAGCTCCTGTTGGCTCATCTGCTAAAACTAATGCAGGTCGGTTGACCAAAGCACGAGCGATCGCTACCCGTTGTTGTTGTCCCCCAGATAGTTGACTTGGACGGTTAGATATGCGTCCCCCTAGTCCTACCTTTTCCAAGGCATCTAATGCCCTTTGACGGCGTTTTGGCTTAGGCAAGTTAGCGTAAACCATTGGTAACATAACATTTTCCAGCGCTGTTGCCCGTGCCAATAGGTTAAATTGTTGGAAAACAAAACCAATCCTTTGGTTACGGATATAGGCTAATTCATCATCATCAAAAGTCGTCAGGTTTCTGCCTTCAAAAATATAGTCTCCAGTTGTCGGACGATCCAGACATCCCAAAATATTCATGAGTGTGGATTTACCCGAACCTGACGCACCCATAATAGAGACATATTCCCCCTCCTGAATAGAGAGTTCAATTCCCTTGAGGATTGGAACACTAACTTCTCCCAAGTGGTAAGTTTTAGTAATAGATTCCATCCAAATCATTGTTGGCATAAGAATTAAGAGTTAGGAGTAGAGACGCGATTAATCGCGTACAGGAGTTAGGAGTAGAGACGCGATTAATCGCGTACAGGAGTTAGGAGTTATGAATTATTTAGTCGCTTCTTAAAGCAGTAATTGGATCTAATTTAGATGCATTTCGTGCTGGAATTACCCCAGCCACTAAGCCAACGCTCAATGAGAGTCCAAAGCCAGCAATGATCGACAATAAAGAAATTACAAAGGGAAATTTGAAAGTGTTTGCGGCTATAAACGCTAATAAAACACCACTGACCATCCCAATACATCCGCCAACAATGGAAATCACGATCGCTTCTGTTAAAAATTGATTAAGGATTGCAGAATTGGTGGCTCCTACGGCTTTGCGAATCCCGATTTCTCGCGTCCGCTCAACCACGGAAACCAGCATAATGTTGGCAATACCGATTCCACCAACCACTAACGAAATTCCAGCGATCGCTACCACCATTACTGTAAATAAACCCACAATACTAGTGAAGGTACTAACAATATCAGCTTGATTGGTCAGTCGAAAATCATCAGCTTGCGGCGGATAAATGTTGTGACGCAGCCGTAAAAGATTGGTGACTTGAAACTGAGCAGCTTCTAACTGCTCCTGATTAGCGCCTTTAACTAAAATTCCATTTACAGAAACGCCTACCAGGGCATTGTTCCCAACCAGTCTCTTCGACATAGTAGTTAGAGGAATGAAAACCTGGTCATCTCGATCCATCGGCCCCTGAGAACCTTTAGGTTCCATCACCCCAATCACTTCATAAGCCTCTCCCTGAATGCGAATTTTCTCGCCGATCGGATTTACACCCTGTGCAAAGAGTGTTTTTTGAACTGTAGGGCCAAGAATAGCTAACTGTGCGGTAGTATCTAATTCTGCTTGAGTAAAATATCTCCCTTGCTGGGGGTGAGTATTTCTGACTTCTGGGTAGTTCAAATCTGTGCCATAAATGGTTGTTGAAGTGTTCTGTCCTGCATATACAACTTGAGCGCTGCGTTGAAGATAAGCAGAAACCATCTGTGCTGATGGCGCTTGTGTAGCGATCGCCTTTGCATCTTCCCAAGTCAAGGTGCTGCTAGAACCTACTCCTTGACGGACATTCCCGCTTCTTGCTGCACCCGCCAAAATTTGGATCACATCAGTACCCAATGCTTGTATCTGTTGCTCAACCCCCTTTTGGACTCCCTGACCGACAGAAGTAATGGCAATAACTGAAGAAATCCCAATAATCACGCCCAACATAGTTAAACCTGTGCGTAATTTGTTACTCCACAAAGTCTCTGCCGCCATTGTCAAGATTTCCAGCAACGGCACTGTGCGAGTATTCTTAGTTTTGTAAAAGCCCTTAAATATCTTAAACATAAAGTTTTATTTGAAACTCAATACAATTCAGTTAAGCATTTCTTCTTTCTCTTCCTTTACGTCCAACTCTTAGAGACGCTACGCGATGGCGTCCAACTCTTAGAGACGCTGCGCGTTGGCGTCAGCCTCTCCAAGAGTTGGCGGTTCGTTAAAAAAGTTGAACCTTTTTACTCGGCAGTTGAGCCTTTTTACTCGGCAGTTGAACCTTTTTACTCGG
>NZ_CAXTNP010000310.1:0-8280 GCF_964245575.1 uncultured Nostoc sp.
GACCTCGCTACCATCCACATCTGGATTAACAAAATATTATTAGTGGGATAGGTTCGTAATGTTTTCAGTTGAGAATGCGTGGGCTGGTTCGACAATATTTGACCCTGTTGTAGATAACTGTACAACAGTAAACTGTGGGTCAGTGGATATTAGTGGCATCTCTGAGAAAAATGCATTTGGTGACTCAGTACCATTTATTGTGCAGGTATTTGGTGATGCAAATGAGTGCATCCGTCTTGATGTAGTTTTCCAAAGTGCAGATACAAAAATAGTACTTGTTTCACCCTCTGGCAAAATATGGAGTAATGATGATACTAATGGTACTCGTCCGTTAGTCGTAGCAATTGGAGATGTCAAAGGTTATTACACTGTGCAAATCAATTATTACAATGGGAACCAAGCCATAAATAGTGGACAAGCATTCACGTTAGCCTACGGACGTTATGTCAGTACAAATTCAGCAAATTGTTCTTCTCCGACAGTATCTGCTTTAAGACCCCTAAATGCTAAATAAAACTGAAGATGAAAGTTAGTAGCCAGCTTACCCTTAGTGTTTGACTTTCTAATGACAAACTGCGGTCTAACGTTGCCTTTGGGTGTGTAGATGTCTTGAGTCAACAGAGTACAGCATTCGCGGATACGGCAAGCACTAAACAGGCAGACACCAAACAGTGGCGCGTTTTGCATAAAACTTGTGCGCTTGACAGTAATAAGTAAATACAGGTGATATTTAAAAAGGAAACATTACTATGCTGATTAGCTGTCTTAGAATACCCGCAGCTTTTGTCGGACTGGCTTTACTATCTACTATGGTTAGTGTTCCTGCGTTTGCCAAAGAGCAAACCAAACTTCAAGTTGTTAAACCACTGACAATCATACAAGGCTCAATCGCTATCAATTCCAGCCGTGTTTGTATTGGTGTTGATGGTGGTCCTTGTTATCCGCCAAATACCCAGACAACTCGCTTGATTGTAATTCAAGGTAAGGTAATTAGTATTGAGGGTCGGACAGCAACGGTTCGCACACCTGACATTAGACCTGTGTGTAAACCAGGTCAGCCCTGTCCACAGTACATCATTGCCGGGGTGACGTTTACCGTTGATACCACTTTTGCTTTGTTTGAGTCCGCAGATGGCACACTTGTCTCTGACTCGCTTACGGTAGGAAAGTCAGTCGTAGTTGTGGGTAGAGTTGATCGTACTGCCTCCCCCTTACAAAATCGGGTACTGCAAGCCCAAATTGTGGAACAGGATGCCGATTGAAGAAATAGAAACTCAGGGCACACAAAGCGCTTGCTTGCTATCTCCCCCGAAAAAATCACTCTCCTAAATGATCTGTGATACCGAAAGTTACGCACTTGGGCTTGATGAGCCGCTTTCAATAGACCTCTTGCAAAAATAATTCATGGTATGATAAGAGGTTTTAAAAATATGCTTTCTATCTCAATCAGACATACTAATGAGGTAACATAGGTTCTCAGTATAGATTTTGATATGCATTTTTATAAAACCCTTAATCATACCACAAAATAATTATGCAAGAGGTCTATTGAGACCACTGCCTTTTCTAACATTGGAAACAAGATTGTAGCGGTTGGAGGAGCGGCAGCTCCGCCGTGGGCAGCCATATTACAGCGAGGAGCAGACCTATCAAAAGGTTTCATTGGTGATTCATTGAGAGATTTGTAAGCCGTTAACCCGGATTTCTCACAAAGAAATAAAAAAAGGTGGTCAAAAACTGCGAAAATGTATATAGGATAAGCATTTCAACAGTTATAAAGTATGACCCCGACCTTCACAGCTCGTACACCAAAACAATTCAAATTCTCCGGGGAAAAATCACGCCCGATTGTAGTTAATTTCCAAGGAGGGACAGTAACATCAGATGCAGGATTAAGCTTGTATCTGCTAATCTATACTTACTTTGTTTCCTTGTCTAAATTTCAATTAATAATGTAGCAAAAAAATGCCTTATATAAGTCTATATAAATTGATTTTTTATTGTTTGTGAGAAATTCGCGAACAAACCTGTTAACGGGTTTAAAAGAGCGATCGCACTCCTGTAATTACTATCACCCATATTCAACAATTGCAATCAATAGTTCAGTTTAGTAGAGTGTCACCCCACTGTTGTAAGCGTTCACGAAACTGGTGTAGTCGTACTCGACTTGAGTTGCATAGTCTAGAGCAAAGTTAACAATCTCATCTTTGAATACAGCCTTGTTAGGGCTGGTGATATCAGTCACTTGCTTGTCAACGCTTTCTGAAACAATGCTAGCATCGTAATCTTGATCAGAGATAGCATGGTTCTTAGCAACGACCTTGCCTGCATATCCCATCGCATCCATGAACTTTGATTTAGTGGTAAGCAACGTATAGTCAAAGTCAACCTGGTAAGGGGATTTTTCATGCAGCATAAAGGGAATGCTACTGACCGTAGTGTAGCCAACTAAAGGGTCAGTATTGGAGAGCATCGCTTTGGTGGCGATTGTCACTCTCGCTCCTTGATGATTTCCATAGACTGAACTTGGTAGTAAACCTGGAGCTGCGATCGCCACTGCGCTAGAAGTTTCCTGCTTCATCTCCAAAATCCGGTCATCATCGGTTGCTGAACTTGGCCCCTCAATCAGCAAGTAATACCAATACTTACCAAGACTACCAGTGCCAGAGCCTAATTTGAGACGAATGTCCTTCAGGGTGTAGTAACTATTGCTGTAGCGCTTACTGCTAGGAATTGAAGCGATGTAGCTGCTCATCGCCCCAGCAATATCTGAGTAGGTGCTGCTGGATACAGGCTGGAGTTCAGAGGTTGTCTGAAAAACTCGATTGCTACTACTATTTAGCAGCGTGTACTTATTTAGCAAACTAGAGCGGCTCTTGCCTGCTGCCTGTTGAATTAAATCCTTGACCACACCGTTGGTATTGCTCTGTTGCAAACGGTATGATCGCTCGTCGTTAGTCCCCTTAAAATCGCTCATTTTGTTGAGGTAAGCATCCAGGAAATTTCGGACAATATCTTGAGCATCACTAGAGCTTAGGCCGTTCTCTTTGGCTGCTAGAAGAATCGAGACTGCCATCCGTCGCAAATCCCAAACGTAGGGGCCAAGATAACCTTCATCAAAGTCAGTGGTATCAAAGACGTTATTATCGTTGCTATCCCTCATTCCCCCAAGATTTTGCATATGCATATCCCCCTCTAAGTAGATGGCTCTTGTAGAGGAATTGACAAATCCTGAACCTGGTAAAGTTTGCATATCACGATAAAAGATGTGAGCCGTCCCTCGCAGAACTTACGCATTGACAGAAAACTGAGTATGTGTACTCAAGCAACTTTCTGTTTTAGATGTTCAAGGATAAAGTCACGAGCTACTTGTAGAGATAAATTTCGCTGGACTTCATACCAGTTTTCAATTAACTCTTCTGTTCGCATTAATTCTAGCTGAGTAAAAGCACGAATTGCACTAAAAAAGTGAGTATGAATAGCCTCAGTTGCTCTCACCATAAATAGATCAATTCCACACACCTGTTTAATAGCTCTGTGGTAGCATTCGATGCCCCAATGGATTGAATGTAATGTGTTAAAATCCGTTCTAGTGATTTCAATTAATGCATCTTTTTGAGGTGAATACATGATGTAATATCTGTGAGCTTCGTTTTTGAAACTTCTCTTAAAGACTTTCACTTGTCCACACTTTTTTAGATACACGATTAAACCAGTTTCGGGAATTTCTAGATTTTGACTTGGGTAAAATTTTTACCATCGACAGAACATGAGCGATTTTTAGCTATACCAGTTAAAAACCTCAATCCCTTGTCTTTAAAGAATTTTATATTGTCTTTACTGGAATACCAAGCGTCAGTAGTCACCACCTGTGGCTCTAATCCCCAAGCCAAAACTTCCGTAATCATCTCTCGCAAATATTCATTTTTTGTCTGACCATCCTGCTTGTTATAAATACGATAATTTATAGGTACAGATTTCCCTGATAAATCAGTGTAATACAAGGTAATTAGCTGAATTCCTTTGACTATACGATGATGCCTTCCCGAATAAGAGTAACCAATTAATTCTGTTAACTTGGGGTCACTATGAGGTTTATCAATTACCGTATCGTCTGCACTTAATCCGCCGCCTACTAAATTGATATACAGCTTAACTTCATCAAATAAATCTTTTGGTTCATACCGCTCACGTAGTAAAAATCTGTTGACACTATCATGTGACAAATCTTCCATGATGTCTGCTAAACGTGTGCAGCCTGGATACTTTGATTCTGCAAGTAAAAACAGGTGTAAGTGTCAAGATCACACTTTGCCGTGGATGGCTTGGTAGTTACTCTGATTGCCCATACCCTCAATAGAGACAGGTAAATTATCCAACTTTCCACTCACCTACCGACTAGCGATCGCATATTTTTTCTTCTCTTCACTACTACACTTGTTGTCTAATTTGTCAATGCGTAAGTCCTGATTGAGACACATACTTGCAATTTTTTTTACTTAAGCCTTCTCACTTGAGAGAAGATTTTACTGATACACTAATTCATAACTAAGATAAAATTCTTTTGGCAGCAGCAATCCCCTGATCCACACTCTCGACAATATAAACATTTTCTGGCGACAGCTTTTTAAAGAAAAGTTGACTTTCTTGATTATTATTCAACAAAATTACTTGCTTATTTGCTTTCAAAGCTAGAGCAATTTCTGAAGCGGTTCCTGTACCCATACCGCAAGCAATTACCAGATCACTGGTAAGAACATTAATATTGTTTCTAGAATTACCCATATCTGTGAAAATAGCAATATCCACCCAAGAGGACATACCATCCTGATTTTCACCTGGAAGAATACCAATAGTTAAACCATCAGCAGATTTTGCACCTTTACTTACTGCATCCATTACTCCTACATTTCTACCACCAGTCAGTAAAACCCATCCCTGTTTGGCAATAAGTTGACCTAGTATATAAGCATTTTGTAAATCATTTGCTGTCGCATTTTCTCCCCGACCCATAACCCCAATAATAATTTTTTGCATCCAATTTCAGATGATACTGGTTTTGGGCTACAAGTGAAAGTGGCCTCCCTGAAAGGGCGATTGGCTGATATGATTCATTTGCTCCCAAATACCAGGGATAACAGGTCGCAGGGATGCGCCCGTTATCCCTGATAATTAAATAAGTTTTGTCGAACTTAACTTTTTAACCGTAATAGCCACGCCAGCATAATACCGATTACTGCCGCACTCGCAGCCCAACTTACACCATTGAACAAAACATTTTTTATAACATAATGCAAACTGCTAACATTACCCAGAAATGCAGTAACAGTCAAGCTCACTGCTGCACTCATGACCCCACTTACAGTACTAACGGGTATCCACCACGCTGCGTATTGAGTGTGGTGGCGTAGAACTAACCATTGGGCAACCCCAAGTAAGGTAAAAGTTATAGAATTATTGATGACATTATATCCGAAAGATCCTATAGTCGCTCCGTAGTATGGTACAAAAGTACGCAAAAACAAACCAAGAAAGCTAGCAAGTATCCACCATCTGGCGTCTGGAATGTAATGGCGTAGAACCAACCATTGAGCGACTCCGATGATCAGACCAGTCATGAATATATGGGAGAAATAATCTTCATCACCAAAAATCCAAGCTCCAAAAATTATTCCGCCTATTGTAGTAGCTATCACCCATAACAACCATAAGAAAAAAAGCCATTCGGGACTTTGAATTTTTGTATGCTCCATGCGGCTTTGTTGCATGAAACAAAAAAAGATATAATATACCTTCTTTCAATAGAGTAGTAAGTTAGTTTTCCACTTTATAGCTATCGGGCTTGCCCAACTGAATCATGCGGTTAAGGGCAACACATTGGAGAAATAACTCAATGGCTTGACTATCAAAACCTCGTCGCCGTAACCGACCCCCAAAAATAGTTTTAAGTCGAAATATAGCGGTTTCAGACAAAGAACGTCGATGATAACCACTTTCTTGTTTCCATTGTTTGCGTCCAAAGAGACGAATCGAGCGCAGATTTTCATCCCTTGGATGTGGCGGTACTTTGCAGCTCTTACGCTGGTGAATCTTAGCATTCAATCGAGGTGGAATCGTGGCTTTGGCCTTTCGCTGGGCGATCGCATCATAGCAGTTGAATGTGTCATAGCCACCATCACCAGATACTTGTTTAATGTCTGGTTCAATCTGCTCTAATAACTCACCTAACACTTCGCAATCTGAGACATTAGCGGTAGTTACCATCGCCGCTAGAATTTCTCCACTTTCTTCATCAACTCCTAAATGCAACTTGCGCCATGTACGCCGTTTCCCCACTCCATGTTAACGAACCTTCCACTCCCCTTCACCATATACTTTTACACCAGTTGAATCCACTACTATATGCACAGCCTTATCTTTGCGAACCACAGGTAGTGACACAGGTAACTTACTCAAACGGCGCGATAGTGTGGAGTGATCCGGCACTTCTAGCTCAATTCCCATTACAGTAAATAGCGATTCTAAAAACCCCTCTGTTTGCCTTCCTGGCAAATGAAACACTGATTGAATTGTCCCCATCGCTGCGATTGCCACGTCGCTGTAGTAATTCGATGCTCCGCGTCGTCCTGTTCTCTGTTCGTTACGCCATTGCTCAATTACTTCCTCGCTTACCCAAAAGCTAATACTACCTCGCTGTTTAAGTGCTGCATCGTATGATTGCCAATTACGAACTTTGTACTTAGCTTTGCCTTTCTTGCTCATAGTCAGGCTGAAAGTGGAGAGGGAATAGTTGATAGATATAATTTACCATTTTCTCTATTCGTGCAACAACGCCGCTCCATGCTGCTATTTCCTCTAATATTGATAGCAAATCTTAACCAGAATTACATTGTCAAATAAAAATTAGAATCCACTATATTTTCTGTGAATTCTATAGATAAATAATTGGATTTAACTGAAGCTTATATAGGATAGGACTTACGCAAAAACCTTCTCAAACTCTCATTTCTCCGTGACCTCTGCGTCCTCTGTGGTTCGTTTTCCGTTACCTGTGCGTAAGTCCTATAGGAGTAAGAACTGAAAACGAATCTTCTAAAAAAGCTTCTTCGACAACAGCACTAGTTAGGCAGGGCAAACGCATCATGTCAACAAGAGGATTTTATTTTCAATAAGCTCGAAGATAGTCGCATTAATCCTTGCTTCTTGACACACCTTTAGCGATCGCTTTGAGTCTTGAAAACTAAACCAAACGAGAAATGCTGCTAAAGTCGTTGGTTCTTTGCCTTGGTTGTGATCAAGAGTAATTTAGATGCGTTTGCCCTGACTAGTTAGGCAAGCGCAGTTCAAATGCAGAATTGATTTTCCTTTCTTAAATAACGATAAACGTGAGAATCCCAACGCTGTAACGTTGCCGACAATTAGCAATATATAAAATCCAATAATCTTTGAAAAAAATATTGTGTCAGTCTTTGAATCTAACCATGTAAATAGCGAATAATTTATATCTTTTCAGTTTTGCTAAAAAGTAATCAGAACTCTTATTTTGTAGAAACCTATCGTTCAACGCATAAATATTGATTTTCATTGTTTTGAGTATGACAGTTCTTAAACTGGAGAAGTGAAAGCGGAAGTCTTCCTATTTCCCGACATTTTGCCCAACAGGTGACAGCATCGATAACGCCGCAACCGCTCTCAGTATTTGATTGTTAGACACTTCTAGGTATCTCTGTAGCTGTTCTAAGTTCCGATGAAGAGAGATTTCCTAGATAACTCTCAGTGGTATGCCAGCGTTACTCATCTGGGTGAGCGCGGTATGCCTGAAGCTATGGGTACTCACTCCAAAAATATCTACGTGTTGACAAGCTGTTTTCAGTATTCTAGCTGCTGAGTCATGGCTGATATGTCCGTTACTGCGATCGGCAAACAGATAATCATCCCCTGCCAATGGGTAGTATTCAACCAGTAAACGCCGTAGGTCTTCAATCACTGGTATGGCCCTAGTGGCAAGTTTCCCCTTGGTATTTGACTTTCTAATGACAAACTGCGGTCTAACGTTTCCCTTGGGTGTGTAGATATCTTGAGTTTGTAGCGTACAGCATTTACCGATTCTACAGGCACGTCAAAGTCTACCAATACCACACCACGCCAACGACCAATAACCGTGCTCACCATTGCTAATGCCCAATAGGCAATGCAAGACAAAGACAAATCTAGCCATGAGGGAAGTAAACTCACATCTTGCACCTGGAAAAATGGATGTGAAAACCGCAACTAAGTGCA
>NZ_CAXTNP010000311.1:0-8253 GCF_964245575.1 uncultured Nostoc sp.
GAGGGTTAGGGTGGGGTAAAATCCTGGTTAATCAGCTATTTCAGACTTGTGTGTACACGGTAGCTTAGTAAGGGGGGACGGCTCAGACATTGAGATCAAAAGTGCGATGCCTGCTCTGGGCTACGCGATCGCCTGATATTGTAGATTGGGTTGTAGCTTGCTTCTCCTAATTGGTCAATCAAAATTTTCATGCACTTATGAAAGAAACTTCAGCCTTCAAGTAGTATATTGTGTCTTAATTGACATATCACCTGAGTATTAGCCATGTAGAGTATGACTATGAACTCGCCTGTTCCCCAAGATTATCAATATCAATTTGGTGGTAGTCTTCCTGCTAATGCACCTACCTACGTCACACGCCAAGCTGATGCAGATTTGTATCAGGCTGTGAAAGCTGGAGAGTTTTGTTTTGTCCTCAACTCTCGACAAATGGGTAAATCCAGTTTGCGTGTCCGCACAATGCAAACGTTACAGCGTGAAGGAATTGCTTGTGTATCTATTGATTTAACCGCAATTGGGACATCCGGGCTAAAGTCTGAACAATGGTATTCTGGGATTATTGATACTATTGCCGGTTCTGAAAGTTTAAACTTAGGTGAGCAGTTTGATATAGATGAGTTCTGGGAAGAAAATTCCCGCTTTTCTGATGTGCAGATTTTTGGGAAGTTTATTGACAGATTACTCAAATTAGTTTCCACACAGATTGTTATTTTTATAGATGAAATTGATAGTGTTCTCAGTTTAAAATTTCCGGTTGATGATTTTTTTGCTTTAATTCGAGCATTGTTTAATCAAAGAGTTGATAATCCCGAATATCAACGCATTACTTTTGTGCTTTTGGGAGTAGCTACCCCTTCTGAGTTAATTCAAGATAAAAAGCGCACTCCTTTTAATATTGGCAAAGGAATCGAATTAACCGGATTTGAATTTGCAGAAGCTTTACCTTTAATTAAGGGATTCTCTGGAAAAACTAGCAACCCGGAAGCCGTACTCAAAGCGATTTTAGACTGGACTGGAGGACAGCCATTTTTGACTCAGAAAGTCTGTGAATTTGTCCGTAAATCTGCAACTGGAATTCTCCCAGGTGAAGAAGCTCTTTTTGTCGAGAATTTAGTCAGAGATAGAGTGATTCATAATTGGGAATCTCAAGATGAACCGGAACACTTTAGAACGATTCGGGATAGGATTTTAAAAAGAGATGAACAGAAAGCAGCATACTTATTAGATTTATATCAACAAGTATGGCACTCAGGCGGAATTGATATTGATAGTAGTATTGAACAGAGTGATTTACAGTTAGCGGGAATCGTTGTTAACAAAGGGAATAAATTAAAAGTTTATAATCGGATTTATCAAACCATTTTTGACAGCTTATGGATTAAGAAAAGTTTAGCCAGTTTGCGTCCTTATGCAGAGAATTATCGTCAGTGGATTTTATCAGTCAAGCAGGATGAGTCTCGGTTATTGCGGGGAAAAGCTTTAGTAGAAGCGTCAACTTGGGCAAAGGATAAAAATTTAGGTTTTCAAGATTTGGAATTTTTAGCAGCTAGTCGTAAACGAGAGCGAGAAGAGGAACTAGCAGAAACAGAAATACAGGCAGAATTAGAAAGAGAAAGGAAAGAAAAAGAAGCAGCAGAAAGGGCTAGAGAAATTGAAGCTGAGGCTAAACAGGAAGCAGAAAGACAATTGGTAACTGCTAGGAAAAGAACACGTTTAGGAGTTATCGTTCTATTTATTACTTTAGGTGTATCTGTAATAGTGGCATTTATAGCTAGTAGTAAAGCAATAAATGAACAAGAAAAAGCTGAAAATGCTAAAAGAATCGCTACACAAGCTGAAAATAAATCTGACCAAGCTAACCGAGAACTTAATATTAGTAAGAAGCATTTAGCAGGCTTAAATGAGCAAATGGAAACACAGCGGCTAGCAGTCAATAACGCTCAAGAAAAAGCTAAAAAAACTAAGGAATATTTAGATAAAGTTCAAAAGGTTAAAAAGAGTTTAGAAGTAGAAAAAAATAAATTAAATTATGCTGCTGAAAAACTCAAAATAGAATTAACATCCAAATCTAAAGAAATTAGGCTTTAGGAGATTCGATATCTGGCACTAAGCAATCGGAAACCCAAAGAAAAAAAAACAAACAACACAAAGGGAATTGAGAAGAGCTAATTTAGAGTCTTTGATATTACTAAAAAGTAGCAAATTCCTCTAAAAAAGACATCTTTAGTGATAAATAGAGACACTGCTCCTATCTTCATCTCAAATCATTGATTGTGATTTCTAAAAATCATCCCTGCAACTTGCGGATTGTAACAATTAGCAAAAATAAATTTCTCAGCCACATCAACAATTTCTGAAGAATTTTTTGCTCTACTCCGAGCTTGGCATGAAAACGGCAAAAACGAAGAAATTTGGCAAAAATTGCGTTTAGTAATTGCTCATTCTCAAGAAGTATATGTTTCCCTAAATGTCAATCAGTCCCCCTTTAATGTGGGTTTATCTGTTGAAATAGGAGAATTCAACGCCACACAAATAAAAGAATTAGTCCAACGACATAAATTAAATTGGTCGGATACACAAATCGAACAATTAAGGGGAATGATTGATGGCCATCCTTATTTATTAAGGACTGCTCTTTATCAAATTGCCACAGGTAATTTAACTTTAGAGCAATTTCTGAAAGTTGCTCCCACTGACGAGGGATTATTTAGAGGCTTTTTACATCCCTATCTTTCATTGCTGGAAGAAGATTTATTGTTAAAAACAGCGATCCAAAAAGTGATCAAGAGTGATATTCCTGTGAAGTTAGACTCTGCACAAAGTTTTAAATTACGCAGTCTGGGCTTAATTAAATTTAAAGGAAATGAAGTTCAATGCCTTTGTAATTTATATCGCTTTTATTTTCGAGAACGCCTATCCGAATGATTACACCCAGCTTGAAAGGATGAACCATCAATAATGAGTGGTAAAATGATTAGCGATCGCAGCACCAACCCCAAAGGCGAACGCACCCCAAAACACCTCAAATTTAACAACAGCGTAGGCATAGCACACCGTAGGCATCGCACTCTCAAAGTTACTAATTTGTAGAAGTGCTAAAAGATAGTGCAGATGCTTCCAGTAGATGCGGATGGTGACTTTGCCAAAAACTCAAAATTTCTTCACCAACCTGTTGAGGATAGAAGTAGTGAAAAAAATGATATCCTTCTGGGCATTCCCAGAGTTTATCTTCTGGCTTCAACCAATTCAACCAGTCATGCAATACAGTTGGGTTGACTACTGGATCGCTCTTACTACCACATACCATCATTGGCATAGAAACTCCACCCTTGGGTAAATAAACCAACTTAAATAAAGAGTGTGATGATGGAGATTGTTCTAAATCTTTATCTAAAGCAGCTACTAACTTTTTAGTAGTATGAGGCGATTGCTTTCCAAAAAGACTGCGAACGCTGCTTGCTAAAACTAGCTCACGGCTGATGCTAAAAAGCTGTCGTTGAAAGTAATAGTGAGCCTGCCAATTGTTTGCAGGTTGAGCTGCTACAGCCAGCAAGGTGAGCGATCGCACTTTTTGCGGAAATCGTCGCGCAAAGCTTAAGGCGATCGCACCACCCATCGCATGTCCTGCTAGATGCACGGGGCGATCGCGCCATTCTAAAAACTCATATAGCAACTCCACAGCTTGATCTATGGAACTAGCTTCATCTTTAGTTTGCTGGTATTCCCACTGGGCGACCCTTATATACCCAGATAAATATTCAAGTAATGGTTTATCAAAACGCTGCAAAACAGGACTAGCACTTAACCACAAAACATCAAATGAATCAGACATAAATACCTATAACTTCTAAATTATCAATTTCAATAAAGGCGCACAGCTAGCTGTGCTACCCTAATCTCTACAAACCAAATTCTGTCTTCAACTGAGCAACCCAAGTTTTAATTCGCTGATCTGTTAGCTCAGATTGACTACCTTCATCAAGTGCTAGCCCAACAAACTTGCCATTTTTCAAAGCTCTAGAATTCTCAAAGTCATAACCCTCAGTTGGCCAGTAACCAACAGTTTTACCGCCTCGCTGGGAAATTTTTTCTTCCAGAATTCCGATTGCATCCTGGAAGTTATCGGCATAGCCATATTGGTCTCCATCGCCAAAATAGGCAACCAGCTTACCACTAAAATCTATTTCATCCAGATCGGAGAAAAAACCTTCCCAATCGCTCTGAAGTTGACCAATATCCCAAGTGGGAGAGCCAATAATCAGCAAGTCATACTCATCAAAAGTGCTAGTATCCGCCTCATAAATGGCATGTAATGTTACAACATCACCACCAAACTCATCCCGAATTTTTTCAGCATCAGATTCAGTGTTGCCAGTTTGAGTACCGTAGAACAGACCGATTTTTTTGGACATATTTTCACCTGATATATGGATTTGCGATCGCCAGGATATCTATTTGCCTTATTGAGATAGATATTCATTCTTCACTTAATGAATATCTATCTCAATAAACCTGAAGATATCCTACCAGACTTATTGAAACTTTTTATCATTTGAGCCAAGTAAAATTTTGTAAAGTATTTCAGCAAACAAACCGAAAAGGTGGGCGGCGGATCATTCCACCCCAACTTCTTGTAAGTGGCTTACGATATCCTCACACAATATTCCGAGTTATTACCGATTTGAAAAAATACATCGGTATAGGAAGCTAGAGAACAATACAGTTCAGTTAAGCATTTTTTTCTTCTCTTTGCGTCCAACTCTTAGAGACGCTGCGCGAACGCATAGCGTTCCGTTCGCGCAGCGTCCCGTAGGGAAGGAAAGGCGGTTCGTTAAAAAAATTGACTTTAACAAAGAGTTTTAGTCTTAACTGAACCGTATTGAGCTAGAGAAGGTAAATTTTTTGTGCATTTATGAAATTAATCCAAATACTAAAAGTAGCCGTAATTCCTGTTTTGACTGTATTGAGCTTGCTATCTGCATCAAATAAAGCACTAGCTGACTATTTAACTAGTCAGGGTTCAGGAGGTGATTACCGTTATGAATTATGGTCTACCGATGATAATAGTCATTACTATTTGAAAATTTGGTTATATGAAGCAAGTCCAAATAGTCACCCATACACCACAACTACAAGATTCCCCTCTAGTAGAGAAGCTTTAATTTATTTTGATTGCAATTACGCTGAGAAAAATTTACCAGAATGTTCTCAATAATAATTTTGAACCCTTCTCAAAGCATTCTGGGAGGGTTAGCCATAGGAATTATATTTAATTTGTGAAAATTCGCTGTGTCCAGATCCCCGACTTCTTAAATAAGTTGGGGGTTTAACTTTTAACGAATAATTTAGGATTGTTATATTCTTTATTTGATAGTATTTTAGATTGAATAATTTATAAATATAAATTACCTATATTTTTGGTCAATTTTTAAGACTTTGAGTAAACTACAGAGGCAAATGTGAAAGCCTACTTTCCTTCCGATAGTTGGGCGGGTGGTGAACATAATTCGTAGCTCGTAATTAAAAAATTAAATTACGAATTACGAATTACGAATTACGAATTACGAATTACGCTTCGGCGGGTTGATATTCTTGTTGTCTTTCCACAAAAGTCTGGACACGGGTGCGGTAGTTTCTTACAGTCTCATCTACCCAATCGCGATCATTGCTATTTGCATACAAATGCACCAGTGGTTCGCTAGCGTCTGGTAAAACTAACAGCCAACTGTCATCGTAGGGCTGACAAATTTTCACTCCATCGATGAGTTCTAGGTTTTGGGCTGGATGAGTTTCCACTAAGTAACGCATCAAAGCACCCTTAGCTGTCCACGGACAGCGAACTGTATAAGTTTTGTGAATTACACGGGGCAATTCTGACCGCGCAGCAGCAAGCGATCGCTCCTGTATAGTCAACATCTCAATTATCTTCGCAATGCAGAACATGGCATCAAATCCCGGATGCAGTTGCGGGAAAATAAAACCAGTATCTCCACTACCTCCTAAAACCACATTCGGGTTTTTCTGACAAGCCTCCATTAAAGCTGTAGGGTTGGCTTTAGTGCGAATCACTCTACCATCATGGCGACGGGCGACTTGTTCAATAGCACTGGAAGCATGAACTGGCACAACTACAGTTCCTCTGGGGTTAGCCGTCAGAATCATGTCTACCATCAGTGCTGTTAAAGTTTCCCCACGAATTGGGTAGCCTGATTCATCAACTAAAATTAGCTGTTCTCCATTAGCAGATACTTGGACACCAAAGTTAGCTTTCAATGCCTCGACTACATGACCTAATTGAGTCAGCAGTCCTTCACGGTCAGTGATTGACATCGCTGTTTTAGTGACACTGGCATTTAGTACCACTGCATCAGCACCAAATTTATCCAACATTTGGGGTAAAACTGCCCCCGATACGGCATAAACATAGTCAATCACCACTTTTGCTCTGCTGTTGCGGAGTGTATGAACATGCAACAGTTTTTCAAAAGCAGTGCAGTAGCGGTCATTCACTTGGCTGGGGTAAGACACATCGCCAATTTCATGAATTAGCGCCCGCCGCATATCCTCCTTAAAGTAAGCCCCTTCAATTTTCTTTTCTAGGGCTTTGGAGATATTAATGCCTTTGGTATCCATGAATTCAATCAGAATGTAGTCAGGGCGATCGGGGTGAACCCGCACATGGATACCACCAGCTACCGACATTGTGGGTATAACCGTGCGGGCGATGGGGATAGCTGTGGCATCGAGGTTTTGAATGTCAACAGCTACTGACATTAAACCAGCAATGAGTGATCGCGTCACCATCCGAGAGACATTACGCTGGTCACGGGAAACCGTTACCTTAGAACCAGGTTTTAAGGTAGAACCGTAAGCAGCTCCCAATTTCACAGCGAATTCTGGGGTAATGTCGATATTAGCTAATCCTTGCACACCACGTTGCCCGAATAAATTCCGTTGGGCGGTATTCCCCCAAATCAAGTTAATGTTTAAAACTGCCCCTGACTCAATCTTTTTACTAGGCCAAACGCGCACCCCAGGGCTAATTTGGGCTTCTTCTCCCACCGTGGAAAGCGAACCCACAACAGCAGCTTCTAATACTTGAGCGCGGCGGTCTACACGAGCGCCACGGGAAATCACGCAGGCAGAAAGAGCTGCTTCTTCGCCAATAAATGCCCCATTCCACACTATGGGACGTTTGAGATTCGCATCAGCGCCAATAGTGACATTATCACCAATTACGGTTCCTGCCTCAATCTGGACTCTTGCACCGATGCGGCAATTATCACCAATTACTGCTGGGGCTTCAATCACAGCCGTTTGGTCGATGTAAGTATTTTGACCTACCCATAACTTATGAGAAACTTGTTTATAGGCATAATCTAATTGCACTTTCCCATCTAAAGCGTCATACTGAGCCTCTCGATAAGCATCTAAGTGACCAACATCGCACCAGTAACCTTGAGCGATGTAACCATACATTGGCTCATCTTTTGCTAGTAACAAGGGAAACAAGTCTTTGGAAAAGTCACATTCAATGTTTGCTGGCAGATATTCCAAAACTTCTGGTTCGAGAATGTAAGTGCCAGTATTAACGGTATCAGAAAAAATTTCACTACTAGAGGGTTTTTCTAAAAATCGCCGAATCCGTGCTTGCTCATCGGTAATCACCACCCCAAATTCAATCGGGTTGGGAACCCTGGTTAAAATCAAAGTAGCTTTTGACTTATTTTGTTTATGAAATGCGATCGCTGCTGTCAGGTCAAAATCTGTTATGCTATCACCGCTAATGACTAAAAAGGTTTCATCAAGAAGTTCGGCAATGTTTTTCACACAGCCTGCTGTACCTAAAGGCTGATCTTCTTCGACGGCGTATGTCATCTGGACGCCAAAATCACTGCCATCTTGAAAATAGTCTCGCAAGACATCAGGTAAATAATGCAATGTCGCGATAACTTCTGTAATTTGATGTCGTTTGAGGAGATTGATAATATGTTCGGCTATTGGTCGATTAAGGATCGGCACCATCGGTTTAGGCAGATCGCAAGTTAACGGGCGAAGCCGCGTTCCCGAACCCCCCGCCATCAGTACTGCACGCATAAATCCTCCTTAGCTAGTTACAGCCTTCGCTGCTTGAAAACGTGTCAGATATATTTTGTTCTTCTTTCTCTAGTCTCCTATGGATATCGATATTTGACGAACTTCCACAAGATGCATATAGATTGGGGATTGGGGATTGGGGATTGGGTATTGGGG
>NZ_CAXTNP010000312.1:0-8225 GCF_964245575.1 uncultured Nostoc sp.
AGGCACAGGTTTGGGAATCTCGATTGGTTATCATATGGTCACAGAAGCACACAGTTGTACTTTCCAGTGTTTCTCTTCCTCTAGCGAGGGTGCAGAGTTTATCATTCAGATTCCAATACTTGGGATTGCAATGGTAGACACATTACAAGGTCTATTTGCCAGACATCGCTTTGAGTTTAGATGTAAAAGATTCAGAGCGATCGCTTTTTTCTGGAGTAAATTGCCCGATTGGGGCATGAATGGCAGCAGGTGGGAGCAGTTTTGGCTGTCGTTGGTGAGGAATTGGTGATGGTGAAGGCGATGGACTTTCTTGTGAAGCTCGCCTTTGACTGATAGCAGATGATAACTGATATGTTGTTGAAGAAGCAAATTTTCCCGAAAGGGGAGACTTCAGGACAGTTTTATTGTCCCTAGCTTCCTCCTTCGCTTCTTCATCTACAGATGTTTTTTGTTCGGAACTTTTCAGTTGTAGAGTTGCAGTATTGCTTTTTTGATAGCCGTTGCGAATCTTAGCCGGTGGTAATTGAGGACTCGTGACTTTCTCTACAGTGGAGTTTTTCTTCGCTGGCGGTAGGGCTGGCGCAGGCGATGAAGTTAAACTTTGAGGAAATTTGCTACAAATCATCCGTTCAAATTCCATGTTGAAATGATATGAAGCCTGATCCCGGCGCTGCCAAAATACTAAAATTTGCTGCACGGAAACAGCTTTATAACGACCTTGATATAGTGCCTCAATCACTGCCAGGTGGAGCCAATTAAGCGGGTATTGCGTTTGCCAACGCTCAACTAGCTCATTGGCAGTATAGCCACTGAGATCGAAACTATAGTTAATTAATAAAGCGATCGCCAAGTTGGCAGAAGTATCTGGAAGTGTTGTTAACATGGGGCTATTAGCTTTAGGCAATAGGTCTAAGATTTTTCACCCATCGCATATTAGCCTAGCGTGCTTTTAACTACATGGTTTTTTTCCCAAGAGTACCAAGCCGATAAGCAGTGTTTCCTATTTTACTTGTCAAGTTCTAGAATGCAACCCTACATAGACTGATTTAATCGCAGATGTTTGCCCAATGGCGACTAATCCCTGATAAACTATTGCTGCAACTTCGGCGCGTGTTGCCGGACATGAAGGTGTAAGCAGTTTGGTCTCTGGATAGTTGACAAATATTATTCTTTATGGCATAAGTGGCAACAGCTTTTCCGGCATAGTCGGGAATGGTATGACGATCGCTATAAACTTCTAAAATATCGCTATCAACAGCTGGTAGTCCCAGTCCGTTTACTAGCGAGACAATCACCTGTAGCCGTTGGACATTCTGATCGAGGCGAAAAGTGCCGCAGCTACGCCCGTCGTAGACATCGCTAAATCCGCCAACAAAGCCACCGCTAGCCGCGATTTGGATAGCGCTATAAGCCCAAAAATCCTTGGGTACATCAGTAAAATCAGGGGCTGAGATTTTGGGAAATGGGTTAAAAGCGATCGCCACTAGAGTTGCATACTGGGCGCGAGTCACGTCTCCAAGAGTTGGCTTTACGCTGCGCTAACAAAATTCAATAATTTTTAATCCCCATACTTCGGCTCCTTTCGACTTACTTCGGCTACGGTTCCATCAAGCGACTTGTACTGAGCGTAGTCGAAGTAAGTCGAGATGCTCAGTACAAGTCGCTCAGTAACCATAAATAAATTTACTTGCTCTGTATCATCAGTCTGTTTCGGTCATGGGTTTATCTGGCTGGTAGTGTCACACATTCTCATCCAGGACTGTTCCTTCTATATTGGCTCCATCCAAATTTGCTCCGCTCAAATTTGTCTGGTTCAAATCTGCTTGAGTGAGATTTGCTTGGGATAAGTCGGCTACAGTTAAGTCTGCACCACTCAAATCGGCTCCATCTAAATTCGCCGCTATCAAACTAGCTTCCTGCAAATCCGCTTCACTCAAGTTAGTTTCAATCAGTTTAGCAACCGTCAAATCAGCCTGACTCAAATTAGCTCCTTCCATTGCTGCTCCATCCAAAATAGCTCCATCCAAGATAGCTCCGCTTAAGTTGCTACCACTGAGGTCAGCATTGCTCAAATCTGCTCCATTTAAGTCGGCCTCAATCAAACTGGCTTGGGCTAAATTAGCGTGACTCAGATTAGCTCCATCTAAAATTGCTCTATCTAAAATTATGCTACTGAGATTGGCTTCCCTTAAGTTTGCCTCGCTCAAGTTAACACCAGTAAAGTCTCTGACACCTGCGGCATAGTTTTTCAGGAGTTGATCTGCTTTCATATCTGTCGCTGTGTTAAGGAACGTTTAATTAAAGCTATCCAGCTTACTCAGACAGGCAGTAAATCCCCAGGACGCGCCACGGAGGATTGGTGTGGTGAATCAAACCGGAGTGAATATCGAATCACCTTTATCTAAATTAGCCATCCTCAACTACTGGCGCTACTACCTAGAGTTGTGATTTATTTTCTTACTTGGGAGGGATGTTGAGGGATTTAAAAACTTAAGCATTAGTGCAAAGCGATCGCTATACTCAATTGTGGTGTTCATCTGGCAGAGGTTATGGTAAAACCAATTCGTATTCTTTTGCAGACTACGATTCCTACGACTGAAGATGACTGGAGCATTTTTCGTTTCTCGATGTTACAAGATTACTTAGCATCGATTAAAGACGAAGCAGCAAACTCCTTATTTGAAGTTACGGGACGCGATTACGAATCAGATGCAGTAGGCAGTGACCCAATTTTAAGTAGTCTCGACAAATCAGATTTTGATGAACTTTGGCTATTTGGATTAGAGGTGGATAAGGGTTTAACCGAAAAAGACATTGCCGGAATTAATGCCTTTCGGCAACGCGGTGGCGGTATTTTGACAACACGCGATCATCAGGATATGGGTTGTTCGATGTGTAATTTAGTTGACATTGGTGATATCCACTATTTCAACACCAAAAATCCTGATCCCGATGAATCGCGCTGGAGCCGAGATGACTCATACACAACTTATATATCCTGGCCCAACTATCATTCTGGAGCTAACGGCGATTATCAAAAAATTACGATTGTTGAACCCATTCACGAACTTTTAAAAAATCCAAATTCCCCTTCGGGAAGTATCGAATTTTTCCCAACACATCCCCATGAAGGCGGTATTGGCGTGCCTTTAGGAAATGCAAACGCGCGGGTAATTGCTTTGGGTAAAAGTTTAGTTACAGGTCGTAACTTCAATCTGGTTGTAGCGATCGAGCATCATCAAGATGAACAGGGGAATATACTAGGACGAGCAGTAGCTAACTCTAGCTTCCATCATTTAGTAGATTACAACTGGGATATTAACAAAGGCTGTCCCACTTTTGTAGATGAAGCACCGGGAGATGGTATGAAAAAAGAGCCACGCGCTTTAGAAGATATCAAAACCTATGTGCGTAACGTCGCTTTCTGGCTAGCAAATTAATTTGAATTGAGTCATTCTCCCCTGAAACTAATAGGGGAGCATCCAGTTTTGGAAGAAATACCTGGCGATTATAAATTGCAGCTATAGCAGTCCTAAATCATTTGTGAAAATTCTATATCTCTTTCTTCTTTCTTCCCTTTGCGTCCTTGGCGTTCTTCTCTAACGAGACGCTGCACGATGGCGGTTCGTTTCCTTATCTATATTTTTCACGACTCCTGCAAGGATTGCTATATACAAACTAAACCTGCGAAGGCGGGTTTCAAGGAGTCCGCGACGAAGGCGGACGAGAGTTTGTGTAGCTACAGACTTCTAGTCTGAGGTCAATTCACCAAAACAGGATGCTCCTGACTAATAGTCTGTCAAGCTAGTTTTGATGGTTGGTACTAAATACAGCATTTCATTAATTCGTAGCGAATTAAATTTGGCAATGCCAATGCATCGGCTGACAATGCCAATGCATCCGCTAACAATGCCAATGCATCCGTTAACAATGCCAATGCATCCGCTAACAATGCCAATGCATCCGCTAACAATGCCAATGCATCGGCTGACAATTCCAATGCATCGGCTGACAATGCCAATGCGTCCCCTTGCATTAAAAACGCTACGATTTTACGCAAAGCTGTAGTAAGCACTTTAATCTTTATTTTTTAAACACTAAAGTGCTTACTACAAACTTGTTTAATACAGAGCTAATGCTACAACGGTTGGGTGGGGTTTACGTTTCTCCACCAACCACTACATCTCGAATTCGCAGACTAGGGCCACCACAACCCACTGATAAACCATTTTGCCCTCCCTTACCGCAACCACCGGATTCATCCCAGTTAAAATCATCACCAATTGCCTCAATATCCGCTAAAGTTTGGAATACATTTCCCGAAAGCGTTACATCCCGCACAGGTTCGGCAATTTTGCCGTTTCTAATCATCCACGCTTCTCCAGCACTAAAGGTGAACATTTCTCCATTCGTCATCCCACCTAACCAATTACGGGCATACACTCCTTCTTTGATATCAGTGAATAAGTCTTTGACTGGTGTTTTACCCCGTTCAATCCAGGTATTTGTCATCCGCACAATGGGAGTAAAGTGATAGTTGAGACATCGAGCGTTACCCGTAGGCGCTTCCTCTAATTTGCCAGCAGTTTCACGAGAATGTAAACGTCCAACTAAAACTCCATCTTTAATTAGTTGAGTAGTAGTAGCAGGCGTGCCTTCATCATCGTAAAAATAGCTACCGCGATGTCCCTCTGGGGCAGCACCATCAAAAATTTGGAGTTCTTCTGGGCCAAACCGCCGTCCGATGGTCATGACTTCTAGAAGATCGGGATTTTCATAAGCCATATCAGCCTCAGAAAGATGTCCAAAGGCTTCATGGACAAACAAACCCGTGAGAATTGGGTCAATGACTACGGTATAAGTATTGCCTTTGGCCGATGGCAGAGATAAAGCTGCGATCGCTCTTTGAGCGGCACCTTTTACCTGTTCATCCAAATTAGTTAAATCTTCGTAAGCTTTGCGAGAGCCAGTAGTTTCCCGTCCAGTTTGTACGGTTTCGCCATTTCTGGCGGTGGCGGCAAAGCGCATTTCCATATCCACCCAAGATTGCTCGATCAAAGTGCCTTCTGAGGTAGCAATAATCACTTTTTGGGCGCTGTCACCATAACGCACCGAGGTAGTGGTAATCCGATGATCAACGCTTTTGAGCAATTCAGTATAGTGATCGCACAATTGTTTTTTCTTCGAGAGTGGGATTTTTCGGGGATCGGTGCCTTTTAGGGGTAGAATGCATACTGCTTGCACTGGGTCAATAGGTGCAAGTAAAGTTTCTTCATCACCAACCATCCGCGCAGCAGCGATCGCTTCTTCTATCCGATCCTGAATTGTCGCCAATTGGTTAAAGCAGCTCAAACCCCATCCACCTTTATAACAAGCGCGAATATGTCCACCAATGGAGATGCCAACGCTTAGGGTTTCTACCTTGTCGCCACGCAACAAGATATCAGTCCCTTCTGCTTCTTCAAGGCGAATCATCAGATAATCTACACGCTCAGAGTAGCGGGCGATCAGGTCAGAAAGTAAATTTTGTGCGTCAGCAAGTGTAGTCGGCATTTCCAGGTAGTAACAATGACGAACTGCATTTATTTTGCAATTAATTGGGGAATATCTGCTACTCAATATTATGAGGTGAATGGGGACTGGGGATTGGGTACTTGGGACTGGGGACTGGGGATTGGGTACTTGGGACTGGGTAATAAATAAATTTTTCTCCAATCCCCAATCCCTAATCTTTAGTTACGGTGGGTAACAACTGAATGATGTGCTAAGGTAATTAGGTGAGAATAAAATTCGGTTACAGCGTTTGTTTTTAGTATTGACAGGCTTTTCCCTTTTGGTCTTAACAAGCTTGTCTCCGAAATCTAAATCTCTACACACCTATGATTTTGGAGATAACGCATGTCAATTTATGTAGGTAATCTATCCTACGAGGTCACACAAGAAGACCTCACATCTGTTTTTGCTGAACATGGTTCTGTAAAACGCGTTCAGTTGCCTACTGACCGTGAAACAGGCCGTCCACGCGGCTTTGCTTTCGTAGAGATGGGTACAGAAGCTGAAGAAACAGCTGCCATTGAAGCTCTTGATGGTGCTGAGTGGATGGGACGCGATCTCAAAGTGAACAAGGCTAAACCGAAGGAAGACAGAAGTGGTTCCTTTGGTGGTGGTGGCGATCGTCGCGGCGGCGGCGGTGGTGGATACAACCGAGGACGCTACTAAGCTTTAAGATCAAAAATTAAGTTTTAACGTCTTAAGGGCAGATAATGAATCTGCCCTTTTTGCGCTTCGGTCTACTGGATAGCTTAAAATTGCCCAGTACCAATTAAGTAGGAGATGAAAATGACCCAAGTATTTGTGGGCGAAAATGAAGGAATTGAGTCAGCTTTACGTCGATTTAAGAGAGAAGTTTCCAAAGCAGGTATTTTTCCAGATATGAGAAAGCATCGTCACTTTGAAACGCCTTTGGAAAAACACAAGCGCAAAGAAGTTGCAAGGCACAAACAACGTAAGAGAAATTTCCGTGCCAATTGAAAACAAGCGATACCTACGGTAAGGTACACTAACGCACTCTCTGATTAGATTCTTAGCTGTCGAAGAGGCGATCGCTGTACTCCTGCATGTAAATCTAAAGGGTAGGTTTTGGCGAAGGCATAACTGATTATGGGATGGGCATGTAAATAACGGTGTGTCCCCCAACTGCAAAAAAACTTTTGATTGTTACTTCCAGGATGGCGATCGCTATGCTGACTTTACTAAAATTTGGCTAAAAAATTTATTTTTGGCATTCCCTTAGTAGTCTACAAGACTTTTGAAGGTTCTGTCTTGGAAAGTTGAGCCAGGACTTTGGGCGAGTAATACTCGAATTGTAACCCTTCTCCGTCAGGAGAAGGGTAAAAAGTAGCATGGAAAACCCCAATTGGTCGGACTGCTGAGATGGAGATTGGGCATACATCCACTCCCAGCGATCGCAGCCTCTTGAGTAGTTCATCGATCTTGAGGGTTTGGGCAGGAATGCTTTTGCCCCTGCCTTCAAACTCCGTTAGTGATTTTCCTCGAATACGCTGGCACTAAAGACGATGAGAACAGACAGGTTTACGGATGCTTGTAGGTGAACTATTAGCTCAAAACCATCTATATTGGGCATGGCTAAATGAGCAGAATCACATCTGGATTGTGTTTAGTTGCTACCTATAGCGCGTGTTTACAGAAAAATCACTGAGAACTGTGAAACACTATCTTTTACTCAGCAATTGAGATGTGCCTATCATGATTTTGTTTTTTGTTGAGTATGATTTAGTAGCTTTGGGACACTTTTTCCTCTTGAGTAGAAAGAGAGCGAATTAACTCCCGAATTACATCGGTTGCTGGTCTTCCCGTCATTGAACAGTATTGTTCAAGCTTCTGTGCCTCACTTGATGTGAGATTGATTGTAAGTCGTTTAGCAGCCCATTTTTTATTCATGTGGTAGACAGACAAGCTATATTTTTAAACTACTTCTCTAATATCAATCTTTTAAGCTGCTACTACAAGGGTATAACTAATGACATCTAATTTAAGTAATCATGAAGCAAGATATTATGTTTTTCTAAGCAATAGTGAAAAGGTAGGGTATATTCTCAAGTATGAAGTTTAGCCACTTTTAGGGCAATAATTATAAATAGAATATAAAAGTAACATTAAAGTAAGTAAAAACAATAAGTATTCTCACCAACTGGTGTCGTCTTTTAAAGAATTAAGATGATTTGGTGAAGCAAGTCACCAAGCCATGTGCCAATCAAGATAGACAATCCTCTTTGCAGTTAGCTCTTATTTACTATGTCAAAAATCTAGGTTTATCACTTCAATTTATTAATCTAATTTATTATTTAGGCATTTAATATATTCATTTATTTATCTAACACGAATCTATATCTCCCTCATTCTTATTGCTAATTATTGAGAATAGGTTTTAATGCCATTCTTGATTATTCATGGCTACTCAAATGTATTTTTTGACTTCAGATGTCTATTTTTATTCTTGCTTGGCTTTTTTATGTCAGTAATTACTGATTGTGATAGTTGGGGTGCGGAATGTGGGTTTAAAATAAGTTCTTCTGTTGTTTTAGCAGTATATTCCAGAAAAAACAAAAGCCTTCTCAAATGACTTTGAGAAGGCTTTTGTTTGAATAAGAATCCCTGGCATTGAGCTATTTTTGCGTAGGGCTACCCCTAAACTATCGTGGCCG
>NZ_CAXTNP010000313.1:0-8093 GCF_964245575.1 uncultured Nostoc sp.
ATTGCAATTCATCAAAATCCCTATTAGGGATTGAAACTCTAGCTTTTTCATCCTTTTATTGACGAATTGCGAAAGATTGCAATTCATCAAAATCCCTATTAGGGATTGAAACTACAAAGCCCTAAAAGCTCATGATTGTAGTCCGGGCAAATTGCAATTCATCAAAATCCCTATTAGGGATTGAAACGGTATCTAAATAAGCCACGCGTCCCATAATTCGGATTGCAATTCATCAAATCAAAATTCCACAATTACCGGCGTATGGTCGCTGGGTTGAGTTAATTTTCTGGGAGCGACATCAATGATGCAACTTGTAGCACGCTCATACAGGATAGGTGTGAGATAGTGATGGTCAATCCGCCAACCTAAGTTGCGACGGAAGGCGGCGGCGCGATAATCCCACCAGCTATAATTTCCGCCTTCTGTGGTGAATTTGCGAAAAGCGTCAGCAAATCCCAATTTCAGAATATCCCGTAAGGCTTGGCGCTCTGCTTCTGTTGCCATAATGTGATTTTCTGTACTCACTTGCTCGTGAATATCCTTATTTTCTAGAGCGATGTTGAAGTCACCGCACACACAAATTGCAGGTTCTGACAACACCAACAATCGTAAATACTCGTGTAGCGCTGTCAACCAACGCAATTTGTATTCATATTTTTCAGTTCCGACTGCTGCACCATTGGGAACATATAAGTTGACAATCCGAATACCATCAATTACACCTGTAATCACCCGCTTTTGCTCATCCCACTCGTGGTGTAAATCTGGCAAAATCGCCCTAAACCCGCTACTTACGTCTCCAAGTGGCTGGCGGCTAATTATGGCTACGCCGTTGTAAGATTTTTGTCCTGATACATAAAGGTTATAGCCTAACTGCTCAAAAGGCGATCGCGGAAACTCGGCATCCACAACTTTGGTTTCTTGCAAGCAGAGAACATCAACAGGATTGGTAGTTAACCAATCGATAACTTGTTCTAGACGAGTGCGAATTGAGTTGACATTCCAAGTTGCGATTTTCATTAGTTATCAGAATTTTTTGTAAATTAATAATTACAAATTATGTAATTATTGTACAGTTACGTAATATTTATAATTTCTGTTCCATTTCCCAATTACATTTAAACCAAGCTTTAATGGCTTGATCCCATAGGATATTTTAGTAGTTTTAGCTACAAAATATTCCTTTTTGTAATTACTGCTACAAAATATTTTACCTTCTTATGATCCCCAAGGCAGATGCAACAAGTAATTGATTTACTTTAAATTAGAAATATAGCTCAGGGTTGAGTTTTGCCGATAGTCCATTAGATTTGTCGGTAAAAAATTTACAGCACGGTTAACCATTATTGCGCTTTTCGTAGCCTATTAGGTTAATCTAAATGTCAAAAGAGTAAGTACAAATACTCTTTACTCATACAATAATGATGCAACTCATTATATTGAGGACAATTTCATAGACTGAACCAAAAAAACTTATGAAAATCGCTCAAGTTGCCCCCTTATGGGAAAGGGTTCCACCTCCTAATTATGGAGGTATAGAACTGGTAGTGAGTCACTTGACTGATGAACTTGTTCGTCGTGGTCATCAGGTAACCTTATTTGCCTCTGGCGACTCTCACACTTTGGCTTATTTAGAAGCAGTTTATCCACGGGCATTGCGCTTAGATCCAAATGTCAAAGAGTATGCAGTGTACGAAATTCTAGAACTAAGCCAAGTTTACCAGAGTGCTGCCCAATTCGATATTATCCATTCCCATGTAGGGATTTCGGCATTACCTTTAGCGAGTTTGATAACAGCAACTTCTACAGTCCATACTCTGCACAATGATTTTACAACGGATAACCGTCACGTATTTAACTACCACAAAAAGCAACCTTATGTCAGCCTTAGTAACTCGCAGCGTCAAATCGATCTCAATTATATTGACACGGTTTATAACGGAATTGAGTTAGCAGATTATCCATTCGTAGCCCAACCGTCAGAACCTCCGTATTTGGCATTTTTAGGTCGTTTTTCGCCAGAGAAAGGGCCACAACATGCGATCGCTATTGCTAAACAGAGTGGTTGGCGCTTGAAGATGGCAGGAAAGGTTGATGTCCAAGACTCTAAGTTTTTTGAACAAGAGATTGCCCCCCTCATAGATAATCAGCAAATTGAATATCTAGGCGAAATCAACCACGCCCAAAAAACTGAACTTCTAGGCAATGCTGCCATAACTCTCTTCCCCATTAGCTGGCAAGAACCTTTTGGGTTAGTAATGACTGAATCAATGGCAACTGGTACACCAGTCATTGCCATGAATTTCGGCTCTGTACCTGAAGTTATTGCCCACGGTAAAACAGGTTTTATTTGCAAAAGCTATGCAGAAATGGCGGCAATGATTCCACTAGCTTTGGAACTCAATCGTCAAACCTGTCGAAAACATGTAGAAAACAACTTTAGTGTTAGCCAAATGGTTAACGGATATGAAGCTGTTTACAGACAAATTATTAAAGACCGCATAGAATCGAATGGCCGCATTCATGCAGCTAACATTCAGTTTTAATCAACTGTTTTTTTATCCAACTTAAACAATAACTTTTTTAAAGAGGACATTGGTATGAGTACGAGAGCCAACACCTGCCCATGCTGCGGTGGTTCCCTCCTGCGCCATGTACGACATAGTGAACTATATTGGTTTTGCCTGTCGTGCCGACAAGAAGTACCGCTATTAACTGCTACTCGCTTGCCTAATGTGGAAACCCGGAACACCGGAGTAGTTCCACAGCCTGCGGTAAATTCCTAGTTTGACGGTATTTTAGATTAATAAAAGCCTACTAAAAATCAAGACTAATTTACTTTAAACCTATCAACTAGTGGTCTGTCTCATTAGTTACGAGGAGTAAACAAGTTCGTAATAAGGACTTTATTCCGGGATTTTTAAGCACGCTTTGTGCTTACTACGAACTCATCAAAATTAATCAGACGACCATTAGCTTCAACTGATAAAATCGGATGGAGCTAATTGATAGGTTTAAAGCTTTGTTAGCAGCGTTACTTTATGGGCAAGAAAATTTACGCCTAGAGGAAGTTCCTGACCCCACTCCGGCGGCTGGCGAAGTTGTGATCCAAGTGGAGGCAGCAACAACTTGTGGTACAGATTTGAAAGTCTGGCGGCGTGGTGGTCATGCCAAAATGCTAATACCGCCAACGCTGTTTGGTCACGAAGGGGGCGGGCGAATTGTTGCCTTGGGTGCAGGGGTTACAAATTGGCAAGTAGGCGATCGCATTGTCGCTAATAATTCCGCTCCATGCATGAAGTGCTTTTTTTGTCAACGCCAAGAATATTCATTATGTCCAAATTTGACCTGGAATAATGGAACTTTTGCAGAATACCTGAAAATTCCCGCACCGATAGTAGAGCATAACTTGTTACAAATTCCCGATGAGTTGCCGTGGGAATTGGCAGCGATGACGGAACCCTTAGCTTGTGTCTTGCATGGTATAGCCCGTTCTAACGTCAAAGCCAAAGATAAAATAGTCGTCTTAGGAGATGGGGCGATCGGGCTGATGTTTGTGGCGGCGTTGAGTGAGAAAGCTGAAGTTTTGCTGTGGGGAGGTAATAACCTCAGGCTAGAAATTGGTCAGAAATTGGGTGCAACCCAGACTTTTAATTATCATCAAATCCCAGATATTCCCAGTGTGGTGAAAGAACTTACCCAAGGATGGGGCGCAGATGTAGTAATTGAAGCAACTGGTGTACCGAGTGTTTGGGAAACTGCGATCGCCTGCGCCCGTCCTGGTGCAACAGTCAACTTATTCGGTGGATGTCCACGAGATACCAGCATTACCGTCAATACAGAACAGCTTCACTACAGCGAACTTACTCTCAAAGGCGTGTTTCATAATACACCGGAATATGTGCGGGAGGCGCTTGCACTGATCGCTAGTCGCAAAATTCCCTTTGAGTTACTTATTAGTGAACAGCGGCCATTAAAAGATTTAGAACAGGTGTTTTGTCAGATGAAGGCGCGTCAGGTTATTAAGGTAGCGATGATTCCTTAATTTTTTGCGGGGTACAGCTGATCCTATAAGTCTAGCCAAACAATGTAGAAAATCTGGATACCAGAGGATCTATAATTTCCTGTCTGGTAATACTTGGGATGAAAACATTGCCCACAACGATTCATAGTAAGGGATAAAATAAGCTGAAAGTGCAGTTTAATAAATCTGGTGAGCAACAAATAAGTGAGGAATTTTAGTACTTAAATATATCAAGTATTAACTTTTATAAGATAAAAATAAAATCCCTGAGAAATTAATTATTTTATTGTAATTTTAAAAGTGGCATTGTTTAAGGTAAAAAAAAGACCATGTTCAAGTAAATATAGCGGTTCTCAGTTGAGTGCAATATAGTAGCAATGGGTGAACCAACCAACAATGTCTTTTTTGGCAACTCTTTCTAAGGCTTCTGCGATCGCTTAATCTAATTCTTGTTCTGTAGTTAAATATTCCTTGATTTTCATCAAACCGCTCGGCATCAGGTAGCTCTGTGTAGCCCGACTTTGACAAACAAAGCTTCAGAAAACAAGGATATGTACGCCAAAAATTTTCCACAGAAGATACAAAATACATCCACACATAGAGGCTGCCTCCGATAGCTTTACTGACAATCATGCGGGCGCAAGAGTGCCATCGCTCAATAGAATGTATACCTGGGGCAGTGGCTCCTTAATGCTAGTGGGAACGTCTGGGTGTTCCCCAAGTGGTGTCAGATCGGTTGATATAGTGTAGTTATGATCATAAGGTTTACAGACTACTACTTACTATATTGAAACGGCTAGTCTACCAATTATGAAAAGCACAAACCTCATTTTACGAGAGGGAAGAATTGAAGACGCCCATGACTGCGGTTCAATCTGTTACCAAGCCTTTAAGATACTCAATGACCAACATAATTTTACCATAGACTGGGCTTCAGTCGAAGCTACAATTGAGTCGTTTTCCTCTCTGCTTAAGCGTCAAAATATTTACTCGGTTGTAGCTGAACTAGATGGACATATTGTAGGCAGCAATTTCCTCTGGAGTAATGGAGCAATTGCGGGAATTGGGCCACTCTCAGTTAGCCCGATGACACAAGGACGTTCAATCGGTAAACATCTCATGCAATACGTTTTAGATTATGCATGGCAGCAGAAGTTTGCAGGTGTGAGGTTAGTGCAAGCTGCCTATAATAGTAGTTCATTATCCTTATATACCAAGCTCGGATTTCATGTGCGAGAACCGCTTGCAGTCCTAAAAGGTACGACGCTTCAACTTGAAGTTTTAGGGTATGTGGTTCGTACAGCAACCTTAGCAGATATTGATATCTGCAACAAACTCTGTTTTCAAGTTCATGGTCATGTTCGTCACCTGGAATTACTTGATGCGATTGAGCAACAAACGCTTACAGTAGTTGAACATAACGGTAACATTACAGGATACACAACTGTACTTGGTTTTGATGGACACGCAGTTGCACACAGTAATCAAGACCTCAAGGCCCTCCTCGGCGCCGCAACAGCAATTTCCAAATCAGGATTTCTGTTGCCAACCCGCAATACTGAGTTATTGCGCTGGTGCTTAGAGAAAGGATTCCACGTAGTTCGACCAATGACATTGATGAGTATGGGACTGTACAACGAGCCAGCAGGCGTATTTCTGCCTTCAATAATCTATTAAATTGCCTTTTATGGGATTTTTGGAGTATTTCACGCCAGAAATCAATCAGCAACAGAATGCACCTAGTACCGCAGGGCGGAAGTCAAAAGTCAAAAGTCAAAAGTCAAAAGTATTACGGAATAAGCTCTTTAGGGTTTTTAAATGGTTGCTCTATTTACACCGTATTGTACTAGCTATTATGGCGAAATTGTACTAATATCCCCATACATGCTTGGGTAGGTAATCGTAAACGCAGGGGAGGCAGTGCGTTGCGCGGGTTCCCCGCGTTGTAGCAACTGCCGTGAGGCAGGGGGAGATGAGAAAGATGAGGAAGATGAGGAGCGGGGGAGAAATTGTAGTAAGTCTTTCTCCTCTGCCTCTTCTGCCCCATGCCCGACATTTACAATCGATTTGTATCTTTTGTAACTAACTTCCAGCCTTCAGCTTGGTCAATTAGCTTCATCGACTCTAATTCGAGATTGTTGAAAGCAGATGCATGAAGCAGGAAATAGGGTTGCCCGTTGTAGTGCCAATAATATTCTAGTTCGCCGACAGAGGCGGGTATGATGGTGCGATCGCTATAAAAATCCAACGAGGGACGATGATAGGGAAAAGATGTGTAAATCTTTCTCGTAGCTGGATTTGCCCGCACGATCATCGCGGCGACTGGTTTAACTGGATAAGCTTCAGATAATTCCCAAACCCAGTAGTTAGATTTCATTAACAGTAGCAGCGAAATATAACTTCCCCAAAACAAAATCTTCAGAAATTGTCCATCACCTCGCTCTGCCAAAATAGCTGCTAAGGTCATAGTTACAGCTACTGCTGCAAAAATCAGTTGTAAGTCTGTTTTCGGTGTTGTACCCCAACTAAAATAAATACTACCAGCAGAAGCGGCTACAGCAAGTATCGCCAAACCAGCAACCCAAGCACGGGGATAGGATGAGAGTAAAGGCGAATTTTCTGTATCTGATAACTGGATACCAAAAGCTAAGGCTAAACTAGGGTAAATCGGGAATAAATACCAGGGAACTTTGGTAATCATGAAAGAAATTACCAGCAGATAAACACCACTCCACGCCATTACTAATTTTGCCCAACTAAGGTTGCGATTTTCCCAGGTTAAGCGGACAGTTTGCGGTAAGAATAATAGCCACGGCCATGTGTACTTGAGAAGTTCAATAACATAGTACCAAGGTGGTTCAGGATTCCCCTCTACAAATGAGCCAATTCGGCCTAGTGATGGGTTTACAAGCCCAACTTGGGCGAAAATGTAACCATAGTGAATTAGTTGGGCACTATACCAAGCAGCTACAGGCAAAATGCCAATTAAGATTGCTATCCACAGATAGTAACAAGTGAGCAGTCGTGGCGTATCCCAAAACAGAAATACGATCGCGATCGCACCTAGTAATACGCCTAATAATCCTTGAGTCAGGCAAATCAGCCCAAAACTAATACCAATACCAAGGCAATAGCGTAAATTCCGGCGCGATCGCAACACGCACAACATCATCACCATCAAAAAACTTACCATCGCCCCGTCCAACATTGCCAACCGCCCATGACGCACCACAGGTAGCATTGTTAGATAAATCAAGGCGCTATAAATAGCAGCCCAACGTTGGCGAAATATCTCTCTAGCAATGCAATACAGTAAAGGTACAGATGTCGCTGTTAAAATTGCTCCAGGCAGGCGCGTTGTCAACTCATTTTCGCCTCCTAAAGAATAAGCCCAAGCAATTAGCAAATGCATCAAAGGCGGCTTGTTATGATATGGTTCGCCTCCTAGCGTTGGGTAAAGCCAGCGCATTGAACCTGCTGGAGCGTGCCAAATTTCACGAGCAACCTGTGCCACAGTCCCTTCATCCCAATCTCGCAACGGCAATCCTCCCAGATTGATGCTAAATAGTAACACTGCTGCCAACAGCAATACTATTAGCCATACCCAATCAATCCATTTGCCAACCGTGCGATGCTGTTTTTCTAGATGACTCCAAATAAAGCTTCCTTCTTGCATATTCTATGTTAATCATTTTACTTGCTGGTTTGATTACATAGAGACCAAAGCGAATCTCCAATGTTGTCACCCAGTAACAACGTATGTTATTAACAATTGCTAGTTTCCAAGATTAACTCAAGTTTCTCTAATTAGCCCTATTTTTTGAAAAATTTATATTGGTTATTTAAATAACATTTTAGCCAACAAATGATAAAAATAATACACTCAATAAATTATTTATTACCTGCTTTATAGTCAGTAAATGAACTTATATTTTTTAATTTGACGTTTATTTTAAATTTTATATACTTAACTTTTGTCGTGTTAAACTAAAAAAAATAGGAAGTATAGCAAGAGACTGGGGACTGGGTGAAAAGTCTTTTTGTGTCTAAGTTTTATCATCTGTTGATG
>NZ_CAXTNP010000314.1:0-7970 GCF_964245575.1 uncultured Nostoc sp.
CCCAGTCCCCAGTCCCAAGTATTGAGTCTCTACGAGTAATTCACCGAATCAAATCGGATTGCTATAGATCATCAACGTATATATGGACAAGGATATTTGAACCAGGTAAAAATTACGGACATATTTTCACGCATCCTCTTTACAATAGTAATATCTTCGCCAGTTTTAAGGGCTTGAGCTAGTATATCTGAAGCTTTCTGCTGTTGTCCCAGTTGTGCATAATGATTAGCAACTTCAGCCAATACTCCAACTCGTTCAGGTTGATTTAGGATATTAAACTGAGCAATGCTTAAGGCTTTGTGTAACAATTGTGAGGCTTGATCTTTTGTTTCTGTTCTAGTAGCCTTGTTAACAAGTTTTATTAAGGGTTTAGCGATACAATCTCCGCAAAAATCATCATCTATAGACTCAATAATTTTAAATGCTTGTTCATATTGCCCTGCTGACGCAGCTTTCATGGCAATTTGAGATAGTCCATTCATTTTGTCGGGGCGAACTTCATGAGGGTAATGGTTTCCAATAGATTTGATGTTCTTAATAGCTAGGTCATATTGAGATTGCTCTGCATCTTCAACCGCTACTGCAACTAATGCCCGAACTCTTTCAGGCGCCCCCAGCATTTTAGCAGCTTCCAAAGCTTGTTGATGAAATCCTATCTCCTCGTATTTAACAGCAATTTGACTGAATTGCTCAGTTTTCCAAGCATATTCATTAGTTTTAATCTGTTGAAAGGCTTGATTTAATATTTGTAAGGCTTTATTTTTTTGACCTAGTTTTGCGTAACCAATGGCGATTTTGAACAATATTGGTATTTGTAAGGGTTTATTTTTTTGACCTAGTTTTGCGTAACCAATGGCGATTTCGGACAATATTGGTTTTGGTATATTATTAATCTGAATAAGCTGAACAGCCCCAAAACTACTGTCTAATATCTCTACAGCTTTATCTTGTTGTCCTATGTTTGCATAGCTAACAGCAATCTTGACTATGTTTTCAACTTGGTCGGAGATGTACTTATCAGATTGGGTAAGCTGAAGACATCGGTTTAATATTTGTTCAGATTTAGCTTTCTGTCCTAATTCTGTGTACTGACTAGCTACCTTAGCTAAAGCACTAACATTCTTAATTCTATTGGCAAGTTCAAAGGTTTGATCTAATAACGGCAAGGCTTTACTTCTAAGTTTTGTAGAGGTTGCCAACTCAGCAATCTTAGTTAATGCCTCTCCTGTCTTATCGGTATTCTCGTCAATCGAGCTAAGAAGTTGAAAAGCTTGGTCGTATAGCCCGACTTGGGCAGCTTCAACAGCAACTTCAGCTATAGCACTGTCTCTGTTTTCAAAATATCCAATTGCTTTATTATCGAGCAACTGGGTAACCTGAATGGCTTGGTTGAAGCGACCTGCTTCGGCAGCCTTGACTGCTGCCTCATTTAGCATTTGAGCAGCCCCACTTCCATGTTCAGCACCTTCTTTTGCTATCTTAATAACTTGAAGAGCTTGAGCGGGTTGCCCAACTTCTGCATACTTGGTAGCTACTTTAAGCAGTGCAGAGCTTCTTCGAGAAGAATAGGTATTGATCTCCTTAATCTTTTCAGCATTCTTTAATGCTTGAGCTAATATTTTTGAGGATTTATCCTTTTGTCCCATCTGGGCATACCCAACAGCAACTATAGCCAATGTTCTGGCTTTAATTGACTGACCCTCACTTGGGTTATATGCTATATCGGGAAACAAACAGATTCCGCCTAAAATATGATTTACCACTGCACATATTAAACCGATGGTAAAGAGTAATCCAATAATCGGTAAAAATTTTCGTTTCATGGCCAGTTGATTTAGTGCTGAGACAGAAAAATTACAGACTAACCATATAATAACTGTATATAGGGGTTCTCGGTTGGGTGCAATACAGGGCCATTTCATTCTAGCGATCGCCTCAGAAACCGCTCCAGACGCTGAGGGCGCAGAGAAAGAGGAAAGAGGGATAATTCCCATACAAACGGATTTGATATCATCACTCCCAATACGGTTCGGATAAGATCCCCCCGCCTGCGGCGACCCCCGATAAATTGGGGGTAAAGTTCAGAAAGAACAAGCCTTAAAAAGGGGGGATCTTCAAGAGACAAACATGTTAACCGAACCGTATTGTAAGAGCGATCGCTAAATATAAAGCTCAAAACACGATAATCGCCCACATACTAACTCCCAACGCGATCGCTGCTAGGAGTTGCGGTATGAGCGATCGCACTGCTTGCTTGGCAATCTTTTGCGTTAATAACATACTCAGCAACACTGAGAAAATTATCGTTGCACCTTGCAAAAAGGCAATCACAGCTGGGTGAGCAACCAATATTGGCAATTGTTCACCACCCAGACCAAGAGTAGCAAAGGTCACGGGTAAAATCCGTCCGCCTTCGCCTAAGCCTAAACGCAGATAGTGAGCCAAGTTTCCCCCTAACACTAATGGTAGGTAGCCATAGGCAAGTTCTACAAATCTTCGAGGCTTATGGTTAAAGTTGAACACTTGCAGCAAGCCATAAGCCGCAAAGGTAAAAATCGCTGGGATAATTAACACTAGCAGCGATAATCCCAAGTGCTGCCAAAACTGAGTTAAATCCAGTTGCAACCCCAACCAAGATTGCAACTCTGGCAAGCGATGCAGATATATCCCACCCAATAGCAAAAACAATAATGCTACTTCATAGGTGCGGGGTACATGAGTTGTCCACAGTTCAATACCAGGGGGACGCAAGTTGAACTCAACGGAACGATGGGGACAGGCTTTAAGGCAAGTCATGCACAGCACGCAATCTCTGTTATCTTCTAACTGGGCTGGGTGGGAGTATAAAGGACATCCATTAGTTTCCATCCCTTCGCCCTTTTGTGGCCCACCTTTATAGCATTGATACGTCGTGCAACTGGCAGAACAAATACCTTGCTGTGCCCGGAGTTCCGTCATTGAGAGTTTGGCAAATAAACCATTCATCCCGCCGATGGGACAGAGATAACGACACCAAAATCTTCGTTCAAAAATGGCAGAGAAAATCATCGCACCTGCGGTAATTAATAGCAGCAAACAAGCGCTAAGGTAAGCTGTATTTTCTAAATGCCAGAGTTCTTCCCATAAGAAAATTAGGGTGAACAAACCGAACATAAACCATCCGCCCCATTTCTCAGCTTCCTCTCTCGGCCAGCGCTTGAGTTTTCGAGGCCACAGCCACAGAGATAACTTTTGGGTAATTTCCCCGTAAATCATAAACGGACAAACAGAACACCAGATACGTCCCAAAAAGGGAAAGAGAAATAGGAAGAAAGGCCACCACCAAGCCCAAAATAGATTTAATACGAAATTGCGATCGCGGGTTTGCGGCCCAATAAATAAGACTGCAACAATAATCGCAAAAGCCGTTGCCGTAAAACCATAGTTAATGCGATCGGGCCACCAGGGACTACGTAAAAACCGCCGCAAACGAGGAGAGGCATTTAACAGATTCACCCGAAAACGTTTTTTCTTTGTTTCGGCTGGCCAGAAAATTTCTTCTGTTAATTCATTGGCACCCTGCGCTTGCACGATCGCTCTTTCTACCAGATTTTTTAATTCTTTGAGGTTACCAGGAAAATCATACGACTGTAGGCGACGCAGAGCTTCTGGGGTGATGTGCGGTTTCGGAACGCCTCTAGCCCGAATGTAGAGACTAATATAATATTCAACCTGTGCCTGAACATCGGTTTTCCGCACCCGTAGCGGTGGTACTTTAATAATGTGACCAATACAGCGTTCAATTGTCGGCTGAGTTTTTTCTGAAACAATCAGAATTCTGGCTTTACTGGAACGAGGTTCAGGTGTTGCTTCTCCCGAACGATTGACGGGGGTATATGTGCCAGTTTTGAGCAACTGCGTCACCGGAGGTAATAATTCTTCGGGCAATTCTTGGATATTGTTGAGAACTAAAGTACCTTCTCCCAACCATTCCAACAATCCTGGTTTACCGCCAGCGCGACCGAATAAATCTGCACCGCTAGTTTGCAGAATACCGCAATTTACTTTAATAATTGGTTCTCGTCGTTTTGGAGAACCAAAGTGGATGAGGGCTGCTATATTGTCTTTTTCTAACCCTGGTTCTCCGAAAATATCCACTGATTTGCAATCAGCCGCCGATAAACGAATTTGCTCGCGCAGCCGCACAGCATAGCGACTTGTACCGATAATTCCGCGTTGCGCTTTGGTGACTAAATATGGTCGCAAAGCAACAGATCGTTCTTGTTCATAGCCAAGTGCAGATGTAGCTTGAGCTAATTCTTGAGCCAATTGACGCGAAAAAGCCTGAGCAATTTCAAGGTATTGGGTGGCTAATTCACGAAATTTATCACCAGGGACAACCCACAAATGACATTCGGTTACCGTAGTAATTGTGAATGGAGTTAATTCATCCAACAGCAATTCTTTGAGTTCAATCACTGCACCCGGGAGGAATCCACAAGCTAAGGCTGGGTTGGTTTCATTGGTGCTATTGCTTTCTAGTTGACCTTCTACAAGAATATAGAGGGCTTCTGGAGGAGTGCCTTCGGTAACTAAGTCAGTTTCGGCACTCACTACTTGTTCTTCAATTACTTGAGCGATCGCATTTAACACCTCAGGCGAGAGAATTCCTAAACTCGTGCGTTTTTGTAGCCATGTAACCGTTTCTGGAGATGTCATATTAATTTCTCCGTGTAGGCTGCTGTATAAGAAGATTATCACTTGAAAACTAGCTTAAAACATCTGCGTGTGGCGGGCGATGCGTAATAAGTTATATCATGTCCGTCCATACTCATGATTCCATGTTGGAGTATTGCGCCGCTACTGCCTCAGTAAAGTTGTGAGTAGTCTTAAATGTCTGGTTCTTGCAGCCATCGGGCGACCATACCCGCCAAAACTCCACCTAAAATTGGAAACACGATGAAAATCCAAAGGTCAGCCAATGCCCAACCGCGAGTAAAAATAGCTGTGGCTAGCGATCGCACGGGATTGACGCTGGCATTTGTCACAGGAATCAGGATAAGATGCGCCAAGGTCAGCCCTAAACCAATGGGGATGGGTGCAGACCGTTTGAAAACGGGAGAAGATGTGACGCTCAAGATCAGCAGCACAAAGCCACAGGTAACAGTGAATTCGGCTAATGCACAAGCCCACCAGCTATAGTTACCAGGGGAGTGAATTCCCACCCCATTAGAACCAAAGTTAGCTGTTGTAAACTCCGGCTTGCCCATGCAAATCAAAAACAGGATAGTAGTCCCCCAAATTCCGCCGAGAACCTGACTTCCTATATATGGCAAAACGTCTCGGAAAGAAAATTGCTTGGCTACCCATAAACCAATTGTGACTGCGGGGTTGATGTGACATCCACTTATAGAACCAAAAGTATAGGCAGCAGTCAACAAACTTAAGCCAAAAGCGATCGCCACCCCAGTAACTCCAACCCAAGGTACTGCACCAGAGATAACCGCAGTACCCACGCCCATCAGAACCAACCAAGCTGTACCTAGAGCTTCCGCAAAACATCGTTTTGCTAACGAGTAACGATTCATGAGATAATGCCACAACTGGGTAGACGTGATTGATATTTGTACACATTAGCTGAATCACACTAAGATAAATACTCGCTTCTGGATTATTAAGTAGAAAAATTACTAAGATACTGTTAGTTGCTTCATTGAAAAATTTGATGAGAAATTTCATTTATCTAATCGCTGTAATACCCCTGCCTCAACGCTTCTCCCAAAAGGAGACGCTACGCCAATGTAGGTAGAGGATGCAAAGCGGTTAAAAACGCAGCACTTGCACATTAATATCGGGGAATTGATCGGGAGAAATTATGGCAATTTATCTAGACTCAGCGATCGCATCTGAAGCTGAAGTTGTTAAGCTTTGGGGATGGGTGAAAGGCATTACCACAAATCCCACGCTGTTGTCTCAAAGCGATACCCCACCAAAAACCACGCTCAAAAAATTGGTTGCCTTGACGAATGGCCCGTTATACTATCAACTTGTGGCATCTGATAAAGCTGGGATGCTAGCTGAAGGTAGAAAAGCTTTCGAGATTATTGGTTCGCAAACAATTTTAAAGATTCCCGCAATACCGTTAGGTTTTGAAGTGGTGGCGAGTCTATCACCAGAAATTACCTGTTCGGTGACAGCGATTTACAGTGCAGCACAGGCAGCAGTAGCACGAGAAGCAGGAGCTAAAATTGCCATAGCTTATGTAAATCGAGCTACGCAGTTGTTAGGTGACGGTATTGCTTTGGTGCGGGATATGGCTAGCGTACTCAAAGGCAGTGATACGGAAATCTTGGCAGCCAGTATCAAATCTCCCCAAGAAGCAGCCGCCTCATTGCAAGCCGGGGCGGATCATTTGACTTTACCATTGGCAATGTTGCAAGCGATCGCTACTCATGAATTCTCACAGAAAACTGTTGAAGAATTCGCTAAAGGAGGCATTGGTTTAGGATAATTCGTAATACTTCGGCTCCTTTCGACTTCGCTCAAGGCAAGTCGCTCAGTACAAGTTCGTAATTCGTAATGACGCTCGAATTCTCGCTAACGTAATTCGTAATTAAAATGAGTTTGTCAGATATTCCTAATCTTTGGGTTCCTTTAACACTTTTAGGTTTGATTATTGTCGCTGCTGTATTCTTCAGCCGCAGCAGTTGATATTTAAAACATTACAGAATACTTTATTTAGCGGTTCCCGTCGATACCTTTGACTCGTTCTTTCAGGAGCGATTCACTCAGGAAGCTGTCAAACTTTATCAAGTGAAGTTGGTGAGTTATGATCCACTTCAGGAGGTGATTCTCGAATGGAAAGAGTAGAACAATACCGCCAAAGTATCCGCCAAGTATTAACATCTCACGCTATTTTTGAGAGTGGCAATTCAGACATAGAATCGCAACTTGTGTTTGATACAGAACATGACCACTACCACCTTTTGGAAGTTGGCTGGGAGGGACTTAAGCGAGTTTACAACTGTATCATCCATTTAGACATTAAGGATGGGAAGATTTGGATTCAGCGCAATATGACTGATATAGATATTGCGCGGGAATTAGTAGAAATTGGTGTGCCGAAGCAGGATATTATTCTGGGTTTACATCCGCCCTATAAGCGTCCGTATACAGGGTATGGAGTAGCTTAAAGAAAAGTGCAATCATAGCATATCAAAGATCATCTGGTAGACAATCTTCATGAATGGCGGCTACTTGGTACGATAAAGTACAGAGTATTACAACTTAACTCTCAAGTAAATAGAAAAGGAATACGTACATGGGAAAAGGGAGGTTAGAAGCATTCAGCGATGGGGTGATTGCCATCATCATCACTATAATGGTGCTGGAAATCAAAGTGCCGCATGGATTCGATTTAGCTGCGCTACGTCCACTAATCCCGGTATTTTTGAGCTATGTGCTGAGTTTTATTTATATCGGCATCTACTGGAACAATCACCATCATCTCCTACAGGCAGTCCGACACGTTAATGGGCGTATCCTTTGGGCGAATCTGCATTTGCTATTTTGGTTGTCCCTAATCCCCTTCGTCACTGGCTGGATGGGCGAGAATCAATTTGCCGCTATGCCAGTTGCCCTTTATGGTACGGTATTGTTGTTGTCTGCGTTGGCTTACTTTATCCTTACCCGCACTCTCATTTCTTACCACGGAAGCGATTCGACATTAGCGATCGCAGTGGGCCGAGATTTCAAAGGACAAATATCGATGGTGTTCTATGCAGCAGCAATTCCACTTGCCTTTGTGAACTCATGGTTTGCCTGTATACTATACGTTCTGGTTGCAGTTATGTGGCTCATCCCCGACCGTCGCATTGAAAATACTCTCGCTCCCTGAACGTATTTGTCCAATATTCGATTGTTTCGCCTGACAATGCGATTGTTTCGCCTGACAATGCGATTGTTTCGCCTGACAATGCGATTGTTTCGCC
>NZ_CAXTNP010000315.1:0-7950 GCF_964245575.1 uncultured Nostoc sp.
CAGGGGAAGTAGGGGAAAACTAATAACTCTTAACTTCTAACTCCTAACTCAGCACTTTTCCAAAGCACTTTTCCAAAGTACAAATTGACCTATCCAACCTGATAGTTGTAAGGAAGAATAATGGCAGATTGGCAAAAAATCACAGGTGGCATCACAGCACCAAGGGGGTATCAAGCGGCGGGAATTACCGCAGGGTTGAAACCTTCGGGGTTGCCAGATTTAGCTTTGATATTCTCAGAGGTGGAAGCGATCGCAGCTGGTGTATTCACCACCAGCCAAGTTAAAGCTGCCTGCGTAGAATATTGTCGCCAACGCTTGCAAGCTAAACAAAGCGCTCGTGCCATCCTCTGCAACGCTGGACAAGCAAATGCTGCTACAGGGACTCAAGGCTACCTTGATACTTTAGAATCTGCTATGGCAGTAGGTCAAGCACTAAACATCCCATCTGAATCTGTGTTAGTGGCTTCCACTGGCGTGATTGGTCAAAGAATTAAGATGGATGCTTTGCGAAGCGGGATTCCCAAGGTAGTAGCAGCAAGATCAGAAACAGGCTCAGATGCAGCAGCAGAGGCGATTATTACTACAGACTTGGTAACAAAATCTATTGCCCTAGAGACAACTATAAGCGATGCCTCCTCCGGGCTGCGCCAACGCCCGGTACGAATTGGTGGCATTGCCAAAGGTTCCGGTATGATTCACCCCAATATGGCAACCATGCTGGCATTTATTACTTGTGATGCTGTGGTTTCGCCAGCTCTTTGGCAGCAGATGTTAGCAAGGGCAGCTGATAGAAGCTTTAATTGCATTACTGTGGATGGCGATACCAGCACCAACGACAGCTTAATCGCCTTGGCAAACGGTCAATCTCGTACCCCAGCAATTACAGAATTGGGCGCAGAAGCAGAGAAATTAGAGGCGATGTTAACAGCAGTTTGTCAGCATTTAGCCAAAGCGATCGCTCGTGATGGTGAAGGCGCAACCTGTCTAATTGAAGTGGAAGTAACAGGGGCCCATGATGAACTCTCAGCCCGACAAATAGCCAAAACCATCGCTGGTTCATCCTTAGTTAAATCTGCAATCTTTGGACGCGATCCAAATTGGGGACGCATCGCCGCCGCCGCCGGACGTGCAGGTGTGCCCTTTGAGCAAGAAAACCTGCAAATTAAGCTAGGGAATTTCTTAATGTTGGAAAATGGGCAACCTCTGCAATTTGACCGTGCAGCTGCGAGTGCTTATTTGAAAAAAGCAGCGGCGGGTGCTTATCTCCAACAGGATACTGTATTAATCTCCGTTAACGTTGGCTATGGTCATGGTTCAGCTAAAGCTTGGGGTTGTGATTTGAGTTATGACTACGTGAGGATTAACGCCGAATATACTACTTAAAATCTCGTTTACAGGTGTAATACCAATTCTCTAAAATAAGGCAACAGATGTAAGCAGGGATTGCTTTGCTGCATCTAAATTTATCAATTGCGAATTCGTGTAAGATTTCAGGTACTGCAAGCCAATAATTTACCATGCATAAGAGGCTAAGGTAAAACGGTTTCTCATGCTGTAGCTGGACGGGGGAAAATGGCTAAGAAGCATATAAGATATCTCCTAAAAGGATGTAGAGACGTAGCACTGCTACGTCTCTACAAGGGTTCTAGAAAACGCATATTTAATTTCACTCCTATGTCTATAGAACTTAGAAAGAAGAGGTACTTCAAGCTCAGTTCACAAATCGCTCAGTTGGATAATGCACAATTGCGTTCTCTGTTTGACAATACTGAGTCAAATGAGTCGAGTACGGGTTGGGGGATGAATCACTCCATCATTTTTGGGGAAGCCAAGGTCTTTGTGAAACGTGTTCCGGTTACAAATATCGAATTTGACAACCTATTCTCCACCAGAAACCTCTATAATCTGCCGACTTACTGTAATTACGGCTTCGGTTCTACTGGTTTTGGGGTCTTTCGGGAACTCGTGACCCATATTAAGACAACTAACTGGGTATTGTCGGGGGCAATTGCCACTTTCCCACTAATGTACCATTATCGGATTATTCCGTTCTCTGGGCGGCGTGCGGATGTGGACATGGAGCGTCTAAAAGGTTATGTGGAGTACTGGGGCAATAGTGCCAACGCTGGGAATTATATGTTAGATAGAGCAAACGCCAACTATGAATTGGTTCTGTTTCTAGAGTACATACCGCATGTTCTGGAAATATGGCTGCTCTTAAATCCCAACAAACTTCAGAAACCCCTGAACGACTTACGCACGACGATTACCTTTTTGAGGAGGAAGGGAATCATCCACTTTGACGCACATTTTCGCAACATCCTCACCGACGGCAAGCAGACATATTTGACTGATTTTGGTTTGGTACTTGATAAGAGTTTTACATTGACGAAAGATGAAGAGTCTTTTTTTAAGCAGAACACATTTTATGACTACGGAGAAGTCCTGCGGAATCTTGGTCATCTTATTCAATCGTCGTATGATTTATGTTCAAAGAACGATAAACGCAGGATTATGGAAAAATATGGCATAAAAGAAGGCTTAAAACCTTATGAACTACGGTCTATCTTACTCGACAACATTGAGCAGATACATACTGATGGAGTCATGAAGTTAGATGAGTTCTATGTTGCCAGCATCGTCAAATACCGCAGCATTATTGCACTGATGCAAGACTTCTTTTCTGATATGTGGGGAAATAACAACAAGGACACGAAACTTCCTCACGCAGAACTACAGCTGCTGCTTAAAGAGACGGGGTTTATTACTGGTGCTGGAATCCACGGCAGATAGTTGCCATGACTGGATAAAAAATATCATCATGTCAACATAATAGTTATTATAAATAAAAACTTATATATGAAAAATGCCTACTAAAAATAAGTTACAAAATAATTAAAAGCAGGAAATCATAAAGTAAACATAATAGTCTTCATAAATAAAAGTTTATATATTAGAAAATATTCATATAGTTAAGGAAAATAGATAAATTTTTCTTTATACATGCAATCTGATATTTGTTTAATAAATCCAGATCCCAAGTGAACCAATTCAGACTCAAAAGCTGTAAACTGTTTTCAACAAGGTGAATGATACCTCTGTATCACACTAGAGCAGAGTCAATAAATTAGCCGAGTTTATATATAGGTAGCCGTGTCATTGATGAAATGACGGCGGTTGCTTTGCCAAATATAGCTTAATCGTTAGTAGCGCAATAAACATAATGTTTTTTGCCTAAATTATCATAGCTATAAAAATAAAATTTACGTTCAAAGGAGATATTATGACAGAATTTTTTAATCAAATTTCACGTCGCAAATTTGTATTCACAACTGGGGTATCTGCGGCTGCTATATTCCTCAAAGGCTGTTTGGGCAATCCCCCTGAAAACCTAACTGGTGGAAGCACTCAAGCACAACCAACTGCTCAATCGGTTGCTAATATTAGTCCCGAACAAACACCAGAAACTACTACAGTCAAGTTGGGATATATTCCCATTGTAGAAGCGGCTCCTTTGATTATTGCTAAAGAAAAAGGCTTTTTTACAAAGTATGGCATGACTAATGTTGACCTTTCTAAACAAGCTTCTTGGGGTGCAGCCAGAGACAATGTAGAAATTGGTTCTGCTGGTGGTGGTATAGATGGCGGTCAATGGCAGATGCCAATGCCACATTTAATTACAGAAGGTTTAATTACCAAGGGCAATCAAAAAATTCCCATGTATGTATTATGTCAATTGATTACACATGGAAATGGAATTGCGATCGCAAACAAGCACCAAGGCAAAGGTATTAGTTTACAACTCGCCAGCGCTAAGTCTTTGTTTAAGGAATTAAAATCTTCAACACCCTTCACAGCTGCATTCACCTTTCCCCACGTCAACCAAGATTTATGGATTCGCTACTGGTTAGCAGCAGGTGGGTTAGACCCAGATGCAGATGTCAAATTGCTCACAGTACCTGCGGCGCAAACTGTAGCCAACATGAAAACAGGAACAATGGATGCCTTTAGTACAGGCGACCCCTGGCCTTATCGCCTAGTGCAAGAAAAAATCGGCTACGTAGCAGCATTAACCGCAGAAATTTGGAAGAATCATCCTGAAGAATACCTCGCTATCAGAGGCGATTGGGTTGATAAAAATCCCAAGGCTACCAAAGCAATTTTAAAAGGAATTATGGAAGCCCAACAATGGCTAGATAATTTTGATAACCGCAAAGAAGCGGCTAAAATTCTCGCTGGACGAAATTATTTCAATCTTTCTTCGCCTGAGATTCTTGCAGATCCATACCAAGGCAAATATGACATGGGTGATGGTCGCAAAATTGATGATAAATCAATGGCTGCTTACTACTGGAAAGATGAAAAAGGTAATGTTTCTTATCCATACAAGAGTCATGATTTATGGTTCATCACTGAAAATGTTCGTTGGGGATTTTTACCAAAAGATTACCTAGACAATAACGCTGCTAAGGCTAAAGAACTTATCAACAAAGTCAATCGGGAAGATATTTGGAAAGAAGCTGCCAAAGAAGCTGGCATTGCTACTGCTGATATTCCCACAAATACATCTCGTGGTATAGAAGAGTTTTTTGATGGCATAAAATTTGACCCCGAAAAACCAGAAGAATATTTGAAGAGTTTGAAAATAAAAAAGGTGAGTGTTTAGAGACGCGATTAATCGCTTGTAGAGACGCGATTCATCGCGTCTAGAGATATCGATTATTTACAAAAGACAAATAACAAATAAAATTTGAGGACAACATAGCATCATGACAATAGCCCAAAAACGCCCTGCAAGCCCTAGATTGAATAATAGCTTTATATCCAGCCTGAAAAAGCAATTTCCTGACCTGATACCACCAACGATCGCGATCGCAATCTTCCTGATTATCTGGCAACTCTTCGCTTGGACTCCGGGAGCCACATTACCAGGGCCAATACAAGTTATCCAAGACACTTGGGTTCTGATTTTCTGGCCCTTTTATGACCGAGGTGGCATTGATAAAGGTCTATTTTGGCAGATTTTAGCAAGTCTACAACGAGTCGCTATTAGTTATACACTTGCAGCAATTGTGGGTATTGGCTTGGGCATTTTAATTGGTGTTAATAAAACCATGTCCAAGGCTTTAGATCCTCTTTTTCAATTACTGCGGACAGTACCACCTCTAGCTTGGGTGCCCATTTCTTTAGCAGCTTTACGACAAAACGAACCCGCAGCATTATTCGTAATTTTCATCACCGCCATTTGGCCCATCTTAATTAATACTGCTGTCGGCGTTACCCAAATTCCCCAAGATTACAACAACGTCGCCAAAGTTCTGCAACTTAGCCGCAAAGAATATTTTATTAATATTTTGATTCCTGCGGCTTTACCCTACATCTTTACCGGCTTGAGAATTGCGATCGGTTTAGCTTGGTTAGCAATTATCGCCGCCGAAATCGTCATGTCCGGTATTGTCGGAATCGGCTTTTTCATCTGGGATGCTTATCAAAATAACAACGTCAGCGAAGTAATTTTGGCTCTAGTTTATATCGGTGTCGTTGGTTTACTCCTAGATAAAGCAATGGTTTGGCTGCAAAACAAAATTTTACCAGCAGAACAAAAATAGTTATGAGTTAAAAGTGAGGAGTTATGAATTGAAAAAGTTCTAACTCTCAACTCTTAACTATCAACTTCCAACTCTTAACTTCCAACTCCTAACTCTTCACTCCTAACTCCTCACTCCTCACTCTCAACTTCCAATTCCTCATTCCTGACTTTTAACTCCTATGTTTGTAGCTGTCGATCAAATTGAAAAAGTTTTTGAATTAACTGGTGGTGGCAAATATATCGCCCTCAAAGGAATCGACCTCCAAATTAAAAAAGGAGAATTCGTTTCTTTGATTGGTCACTCCGGTTGCGGTAAATCCACTCTATTAAATATGATTGCGGGTTTGGATTTGCCTACTGAAGGTCTTGTCACCTTAGAAGGACAAAGAATCCGCAAACCAGGCCCAGACAGGATGGTGGTTTTTCAAAATTATTCCCTATTACCTTGGCGGACAGTTAGAGAAAACATTGCCCTCGCCGTGGACTCAGTAATGAAGGGCGTACCCGCAGCTGAACGCCAAGCCATTATCGAAAAACATATAAATATGGTGGGTTTGCGTCCCCATGCTGACAAACAACCGGGAATGTTATCAGGTGGACAAAAGCAGCGAGTTGCGATCGCCCGCGCTTTAGCGATTCGCCCTAAATTACTCTTGCTAGATGAACCCTTTGGTGCATTAGACGCACTCACACGCGGCAATTTGCAAGAACAACTGATGCAAATTTGCGAAGAAAATCAAGTTACCGCCGTGATGGTTACCCATGATGTCGATGAAGCAGTGCTGTTATCTGACAGAATCGTGATGTTAACCAACGGCCCGGAATCTAAAATCGGGGACATTTTAGAAGTGGATATTCCCAGACCCCGCAAGCGGATGGAAGTAGTAGAACATCCCAGCTACTACAGCTTGCGGAGTGAGATGATTTACTTCCTCAATCAGCAAAAACGAATTAAGAAAATTCGGGCGCGGAAAACTGCGGACATTGCCCGTCATGGATTAGAAAAAGTTAACCTAGAAATTGGCTTTTTACCTCTGACAGCTTGCGCCCCCTTAGCAGTTGCTAAAGAAAAAGGCTTCTTTGTCAAGCATGGTTTAGATGAAGTTAACTTAGTGCGGGAAAGCAACTGGCGGGGTATCGTCGATGGCATAACTGGTGGTTATTTAGATGCGGCTCAAATGCCTTCAGGAATGCCGATGTGGCTTTCTTTGGGAGGACATAATAACCAACCCCTCCCCGTTGTCACCGCCCTCACGATGACTCGCAACGGTAACGCCATCACCTTAGCAAAACGCTTTTATGACCAAGGCGTGCAAACCTTATCAGACTTCAGAAATCACCTGATTCTCACCCGCGAAGAACGGCACACAATGGGGGTAGTACATCCCGCATCTATGCACAATTTGTTACTGCGTTACTGGCTAGCGGCTGGAGGAATTGACCCCGATAGCGATGTGGATATGAAGACCATTCCCCCAGCGCAGATGGTAGCTGACTTAAAAGCCGCAAGCATTGATGGTTACTGCGTCGGCGAACCTTGGAACTACCGCGCTGCTGTGGAAAATGTCGGCTTTACCATCGCTACCGACTTAGAAGTTTGGCTGGGACACCCCGGTAAAGTTCTTGGTGTGCGGGAAGATTGGGCAGAAAATTATCCAAATACGCATATCGCCTTGACTAAAGCTTTGCTAGAAGCTTGTCAGTATTGTGCAAATCCCGAAAATACCCAAGAAATTCGCCAAATTTTAGCAGGGCGAGATTACGTCAGCACTGATTTAGAATACATTCAACTCGAAGATCCAGATAGTCTCACCTGTGACTTAGACCATCCGTTGCGGGACTATGCCCATCACCAGTTTTACTCTGAGTCTGCGATTAACCGCCCCAGTCGCACTGAACAAATTTGGATTATGAGTCAATTAGCGCGTTGGGGTGACACTCCCTTCCCTAGAAATTGGGTAGAAGTTGTTGAACGGGTGTGTCAAGTTCGTGTTTTCAGCACCGCCGCACGAGAATTAGGTTTGGATATTAGCTATATTCGCCAACCGATCCAACTGTTCGATGGTACTCCCTTTAACGCCGACGATCCGATCGCTTATCTCAACAGCTTGAAAATTAAACGTGATTTTTCAGTCGCGGAAGTTATTCTTGATGCACCTAGAAGAAGACTCGCTTCATAAAAAAATCGTGAGAGAAAGAGGGAGTGGAAGAAGTAGCACCCCATACGCGAACTTCTGAACTCTGTTAAAGAGCCTTTGAACTCCATTAAAGAGCCTTTGAACTCCATTAATGAGCCTTTGATACTCATTAATGAGTCTTTGAACTCCATTAATGAGCCTTTGAACTCCATTAATGAGCCT
>NZ_CAXTNP010000316.1:0-7901 GCF_964245575.1 uncultured Nostoc sp.
CCCCCTTTGGGGATAAGGGGTAATGGGGATTGTAGATTACTCTTCCCTTGCCTCCCCTGCTCCTTTTCCCCTCTCCCTCTTCGCCAGTCCCCAGTCCCTAATCCCCAGTCCCCAGTACCCTTTATTGCAAAAGTCCAATCATGTGCAAGAAGCCATGACCGGTAATCAACTCGATGATTAATGCAATAAAACCCAGCATGGCAATCCGACCATTCCATACTTCGGCACTAGTCGTCAGACCCCATTCCCAACGCTCTTGCGGATACATTTTCACCATTTTTTTCATTTGGGCAGCTTGCGAAAGCTTGAAACTGGGATTTTTCAACGCATTAATCACTAAGTCTGCAAGTGCATTAATAAACACTGGATGGGTATTGGGAGCAGGAACGCGACGGAAGTTGTGAATTCCTGCTTCTTCTGCTACTTCTCGATACTCAATATCAATTTCTTGCAGTGTCTCAATATGCTCTGATACAAAACTGATTGGCACGACAACCAAATCTTTCACGCCTTGTGTGCCTAGTTCTTTGAGGGCATCCTCAGTATAAGGTTGGAGCCATTCTACTGGGCCGACACGACTTTGGTAAGCTAAGGTGTGGACATTAGGTCGATTGAGGGTCTGCATAATCAGGGCAGTACATTCCTCAATTTCTTGCTGGTAAGGGTCGCCAGCCTCTTCAACGTAGCTTTTAGGAACGCCGTGAGCGCTGAAGAATATATGAACCTCATCCGGGTTAGGAAACTGTTCTAGTTCTTGGGCTATGAGTTCCGCCATTGCTTGCAGGTAGCCTGCTTCTTTGTACCAGGAAGGAATGACGGTGTAATCAATGGGTTGAAGTTTTGGGTCTTCTTGCCAAAGTTTTTCTAAAAGCCGGAAGCTAGAACCACTCGTACTGATAGAAAACTGGGGATATAGTGGTAATATTACCAGGTGTTCTATATTATCTTGGGTGATCTGTGCGATCGCCTCTTCTGTATAGGGATTCCAATAACGCATTCCCACGTAGATATTGGCTTCTTGCCCTAAATAACTCAACTGTTCTTTTAAAGCTTCCCCTTGCGCTTCTGTGATCCGCCGCAGTGGGGAACCACCACCGATTTGCTTATAATTCTCCTTAGATGTTCTGGTTCGCCGCGAGGCAATAAACCAGGCTAGGGGCTTTTGCAACCAGCGAAATGGTAGGCGAATAATTTCCGGATCAGAAAATAGGTTGTACAAAAACGGCCCAACATCCTCTAGCTTATCGGGGCCACCGAGATTGAGTAATAAGACGCCTACACGACCCATAGCAGTTACTTTCCCCCAATCTTTTCAGGTTTTTTACTAATGTTAACAATATATCTTTATTAAATATAAAGCTTAATAGCAAGGAAATATGCAATGGCAACAATTTTAAGGGATTGGAGTTACCGCTATCAGTGGCTGTATGATGGGATCTCTCGTTTAGCAGCCTTAAGTGTAGGTGGTGAAGCCCGTTTTCGGCAACTTGCTTTGCAAGGCTTAACAATTCACTCAGATACTCAGGTCTTAGATTTATGTTGCGGTAGTGGTCAAACGACGCAATTTTTGGTAAAATTATCACAAAATGTAACAGGATTGGACGCTTCACCCAAGTCTTTGCAACGGGCGCGGCAAAATGTACCATTAGCAGTCTATCTCGAAGCTTTTGCCGAAAAGATGCCATTTGCAGATAATCTATTTGATGTGGTGCATACTAGCGTTGCATTACACGAGATGCAGCCTGAGCAATTGCGAAAAATTATTAGTGAAGTTTATCGGGTGTTGAAGCCAAGAGGGATATTTACACTGGTGGATTTTCATGCTCCTACGAATCCGATATTTTGGCCTGGGGTATCAATGTTTTTGTTGTTGTTTGAGACGGAAACAGCTTGGCAATTGTTGAAAACTGATTTGCCTGGATTGTTAACTGAGACTGGGTTTGATGTGGATGAGCCAACTTTATATGCAGGTGGTAGTTTGCAAGTGATACAGGCTAAGAAGTGAACAATACTGCTTTATTAATGGCAGGGTAGAGACTCTGCTGTTAATAAAGGAAGTAAGTCGGTGCGAATAAAGCGAATCATGTTAAATAATGTAGATTTATTGTAATCGATTTCGTAGTAAGGATTTTAGTCCAAAAGAAGGACTGAAGTCCTTACTACAAACAGCTAAGGAGTTATCGGCAGTTGTGGCTGAAACTTTAACTCAGCTAATCGGTGGAGAAGATTGGAAAGCAGGTAGGCGATAAAAATGACCCAGGAACTTATAGACCTCAAAAAGAGTATTTTGGAAGGACGTTATGCAGATGCCTTGGCAATTGTAGATGAATTAGAGGGCATGAGTAAAAAGGCAATTCTGCGGCAGATTAAATCGTTCTTAAGAATTCTATTAATTCATTTGATTAAAAATAAAGTAGAAAAACGATTAACAAATTCTTGGGCTGCTTCTATTCGCAATGCAATCCGCGAAATTAAAGAAGTCAATCTAAAAGACAATCAAACATCTTATTATATCAATTCAAAGGAATGGGAGAATTTCATAGAAGAGGAAGTAATTGAAGATGCGATCGCTGATGCGAGTGAGGAAGTGATGAATGGCAAATTTACTCGATCTCAGTTGTCTGCAATGCTAGATAAAAACCAGATTTCGACTACAGCTACTAGTTTACTGGCTTTAACATATACTTATTCGCCAAAGGAATTACCAGCGATTATGGATGATTATCTCAGTCAGTTAGCTGGTGAAGAAGATTGGATAAATCGGTAAAAATAAAGCGATCGCAATCTGATCTTTTGTTTCAATCCCTAATAGGGATTTTGATGAATTGCAATTAGGAATAGGTAGAGTAGCTCCTAAGTCAATCATTGTTTCAATCCCTAATAGGGATTTTGATGAATTGCAATTTCAAGCTATCCAAGCTTATGAAAAAGCAGTTCTGAGTTTCAATCCCTAATAGGGATTTTGATGAATTGCAATTTCAGGATCATAACTTGCGCCGCCTGGGAGATTAGGGTTTCAATCCCTAATAGGGATTTTGATGAATTGCAATTTTCCATCGATTTTGCAGCTTACAGATGCAGAGAAATCGTTTCAATCCCTAATAGGGATTTTGATGAATTGCAATTTTTACTTCTATACAAGTTCAGGTTTTGCAAGAATGTGTTTCAATCCCTAATAGGGATTTTGATGAATTGCAATTTTGACGGCGTTAGAATTTTATTATCCTCTTGCCCTGTTTCAATCCCTAATAGGGATTTTGATGAATTGCAATTGTACGTAAATCGCAGTATTGAGACTTTGAAACCTTGTTTCAATCCCTAATAGGGATTTTGATGAATTGCAATTATATCTGAGCAGGATTGTAAGATTCCTCAGAGACAAGTTTCAATCCCTAATAGGGATTTTGATGAATTGCAATTTTATTTATCAAGGGTTTGAGCTAATTGGGAGAGTTTTTGTTTCAATCCCTAATAGGGATTTTGATGAATTGCAATTGAACTATTACCAAATACCCCCTTGAGTTAACAGAAGTTTCAATCCCTAATAGGGATTTTGATGAATTGCAATTGGGGATTTCATGCCTGTTCAGAACTTGCAGGACTTGTTTCAATCCCTAATAGGGATTTTGATGAATTGCAATTAGCGGGAGCCTGAAAGCCAAGCTATATTTAATTTTCAAGGTGCGGTTGCGCGATTCAAGAGCAATCATAGCATTAGAGAATTCGTTTGGGAAGAGTGCCGAGAAAGGTTAAAGGCTAAAATCTACTTACTGTAAGCATTTCAGAGATTGCGCGAATGAAAATTAAACATTAGTGGGGTGAAATACTTGCTGGGGTTGAGATAGAAGCACTTTTTTCGGCTGTGGAATTTGTACACCTACCCTACCGCGCATTTGACTTTTGACTTCCCCAGAGGGGCTGACGATACGTCCGACTTTTCCCTAACAACAGCTACAGAGAAAGAAGGCTTGGACAGCAAACGAAGCTAATATCACGGTAAAGTGATTGCTAAACCGTAGTATTTACATTGTAGTACTGTACGGATAAGCAATAATAAAGTTTTCGCCAATTGTAAAGTAGAGATGATGCAAGAAATAACACGCCGTAAATTTATTGCAACAGCCACCGTGGCGACGGGTTTTGCCTTAGCAGTACAACCCATTTCTGCCGAAGTCATCACCACTGATGCCAAGGGGTTGGTAGCTGGTGCGGTGAAAATTCCCGTCAAAGATGGGGAAATTCCTGCCTATAGAGCAGCACCAGCCACTGGTGAAAATTTCCCAATTGTTCTGGTAATTCAGGAAATCTTTGGAGTACACGAGCATATTCAGGATATCACCCGTCGCTTTGCCAAGTTGGGGTATTTAGCGATCGCACCGGAATTATTCATCCGTCAAGGCGATGTCTCGAAGTTAAGCAACATAGACGAAATTCGCCCAATTGTCGCCAAAGTGCCAGATGCCCAAGTGTTATCCGATCTTGATGCCACGGTAAACTGGGCTGTGAAATCAGCTAAGGGGAATGCCAATAAATTAGCAATTACAGGCTTCTGCTGGGGTGGTCGCATTACCTGGTTATATGCAGGACACAATCCCAAGGTGAAAGCTGGTGTGGCTTGGTATGGACGACTTGTGGGCGATGCAACCGAACTTCAACCCAAGTATCCCATCGATATTGCATCAAAACTGACAGTCCCCATTCTGGGACTCTATGGTGGCAAGGATACGAGTATTCCTCTTGATACAATAGAGCAGATGCGCGATCGCTTAAAGTCCAGCAGCAGCAAATCTGAAATCATCGTCTACCCCGATGCACCCCACGCTTTTTTTGCCGATTATCGTTCCTCCTACCGCGAGAAAGATGCTAAGGACGGTTGGAAACGTCTTTTGGCGTGGTTTAAGCAAAATGGTGTTTAACGGTATCGGTTTACGAACTGTGACTTTGAAAAAAGTTCCAAATTGTTTCACTGGCGTTCAGCCCCAGGTTTGCATTGAATTTGTTTACGCTTTTGTCAGTTGAGGAACCACCAGGCCAGAAATGTCCACCGTTTATTACCGCTAGCTGCCAGACTTTTGAGTTGTCACTACAACCTGTGTAGATAGCGGTTTTCACTTTATCTTTAGAAAAGTTAGGAGATTCATTTGATGAAGTACATTGATCGTGCGATCGCCAAAAGTCTACCATGTCTGAGATAGAAAGCAGCGCTCCTCGTTGAGTGCGATCGTCACCTTCATAAAGGACATCGCGATCGTTTGTACCGTTGATCGTTAACATCGATATAGAAGTTCGAGGCTGGCAATTAGATTTGAGTCTAACTGGGAGCGAACCAGCTACTGATGCAAAACCAGAAATTTTATCAGGTAATTTACAAGCCAGTGCTTGGGTAAGTATGGCACCTCTAGAAAAACCGGTAGCATAAACTTTATGGCTATCAATATTGATTTGCTGCTGAAGATGATTAATCAAAGCATTGACAAACGAAACATCATCCACTTTTCCTTGAGCGTTACCTCTAAGGCTCCATTTTTGGTCAATTCCATCTGGATAAACAACAATAAATCCTTTTTTATCTGCTAATTCATTGAAGCGAGTCACATTACTGATAGACCGACCACTACCATCATCTCCATGAAACACTAAAACTAACGGCATCGGGCGGTCTGGATTATAAGATTTTGGAGTGTACAAATAGTAAGTACGTAACTTTCCTTGGTCATATATTTCTCCATAATTATCACCACTCAAGATTTTTGCTTTAGTTATACTTTTTTCTTCAGCCTGAATGGAATCGCAAGCTGTCAATAAAGTAATGCTAAGTAGAACTATTATAAGTTTTTTTAAAATCCGACAATTTTGATATATATTCATGTTAGTTAAATTGATTTATGTCAAATACTTTTATTTGTTTTATAAATCTTATCTCGCAAAAAACTTTTACCTAATAGAGGCTAACAACCCTACTTGAGTTGTTAGCCTCTATTTAGATATTAAACTCTTACATTTACATAACGAGCAGGAACTCTAATCTTAACCAATCTGTTACCGCGTCGTACTGTTTCCCAATGTGCAGGAATTAACCTTCGTTGAAATCGGGCAATAACAGGTCTATGCACAAAAGCAGTTCTATGAACATTGGGTCTGACAATAATTTCTGCTGCCGATGCCTGTGATGGCAAGGAGGAAATTGCCAATGGGAGAGCAAGTAATGTACCTAATAAAATACGTTTCATGTTCAAATTTCCATCAATTTAGTTTAGTTTTCTACAGCATTTATCAATAATTTATGAACAAATATTCTTACTTCTACGTTTTCTGTAAGTTTCGTTTGTTACATGTCTTAATTGATTTGCTGTATTGCTCTCAGTTTAAAATACTAAACAAGAAGGCACATTGTAAAAAAGTCATAATTTAAGCATGACTTTATTCACATTTTGGATTTTGAACAAAAAAAGATACTTCGGTAACTTTTGTTTTATTAGTATTATTTGCTACTTACCGATGCTCACAAAATTTTTGACGCAATAAGACCAATGAATGCGGCAAGACCTAGCGCTCTGCGAAAATAATTAACACCTTGAAATAGTTCCAGCCACGCCCAAGTAAACAAGGAGCCAGTTGCCAAAACGTCTAGTACTGTATTGATTTTACCACTTGTAAAAACTAGAGTTAGTAAACTAGCTCCTATCCAAAGAATAAGTGGTGGGTTTGGCATTTGAGCTACAACAATATTTCCATTGCTGTCACGGAAGGTTTTATCAACTAATGTATTTTCCATGATTTGAAATTGCCACTTAGGTAAAAATTCTTAACTTGTCAAAAATATGAGACGCTCTATTGAGAATAGGCTCAAATTTTATTGCAAGTTATTTAATAACATTAAAGCATTAAATAAAATATATTTTCACCCATCTAATTGCTGAGATTAGAGTGGTAAAGGATATTCATATATGACTATATTTAAAGGCATAGTTATACCAATTACAAATTCCAAAAGCCTTATGTAATCTGGGTTTATTCGGTTTGAATAAGCTAATACGCTTGGGTTAAGGATTTTAGGTATGTAGAGACTAGCAATTGCAACTTCTCTTGCATTGGATTTGGGGCTTAACCCAAGCGTATTGTTTAATAAGCAATCAAGCAGACATAATATGATATCCCAAATATAAAAAAGCCTCCCATACTAGGAGGCTTAAAATTTAGCGGAGAAAACTTGTTAAACTACTGCGTAACTACAGCGATTACTCCTCCTAATGCAGAGAAAATCGCGGAGACGGATGCTGTAGCAAATAGCCACCACGCTGCTGTCGCTGCGGCTTTGCGGGTTTCTTCTGCTTGACGCTGTGCTTGATGTTTTACCTGTTCTAGGCGGCGTTGGGCTTCTTGCTGTATGCGTTCTGCACGTTGCAATACTGTATTGCGGGCCCGTTCAATTTGATCAATGATCCGGTTAGCATCTTCCTCAGAGATATCCTCACGAGAACTCATTATTGCCACCAGGGTCTCACGGTCGAAAGAGGAGAGGCGATCGCGCAGGGCATCAAACCCCGCTTGCGGATCGTCAAAAAATGTGCGGACATCGCCCTTGATACTATCATAGTTAAGTTCTGGGCGATCCAAGGAGTTGAGATAGTTACGGATGCGGGCAAAAACCCCATCAATTGCATCTTGAATGCCTCGTTGGATATTCCGCACTTGTTCTACAAATTGCTCCCTTACAGATACAATGTTATCGGCAATCCGCGCCGCTTCTTCATCGGAAATATCTTCCCGAATTTTCAGCAGGGCGATGATCGTAGAACGGTCAAAATGGGAAAGGCGATCGCTAAAACTTTCTACCCCAACTCGCGGATCGTGCAACAATAATTGCAAGTCGCGCTTGATACCTTCTGGATTCAGTTCTT
>NZ_CAXTNP010000317.1:0-7880 GCF_964245575.1 uncultured Nostoc sp.
ATATAATTCCTATCTTAATGCTCTTCTTGATGAAGATTCTGTGGAATGGTATTGGGTTCCTAAAGACCTAGCGCGAGTATACAGTAATGATCAATGGGTTCTCCCAATAAATTTTCCTACAGTACTGAATTCTGATGAAGATGATATTAAAGGATTAATTAACTTTGCTAGAGTAGCATCTATGTCCCCTATAAGCATTAGAGTAGATGAAGATGGTGCAATGTATTTTAACGAAGTAGAAGAATGGGTTAATGGGATTTTAAATACTCTTAGAAATTACAGCATTAGCTTATCTATTGATAGAACAAAAAATTTATTTGGAAAGAAGATGGATAGGTTTACTGTAGTGCAACTTAGTCCTTTATAAAAATCAAAAATTCATGAAAATAGGGCATTTGGCTATCTTTCTTCAATACTTTCAGATATGGAGAAACAATTAGTTAAGACAACTTATGACTCCTCAGTGTTATCCCACCAATATCGTCAGGATATAGTTAAGCAAAGTTCAATACCATTTCAGGAGCAAATTCCTAATACAGTAGAGAATACAAAAGCTCAATCATCCAATAAGTTGCTATCAATTATAGGGGCAATTGTACTAAGTATAATAGGAATATTACTATTAATTGGTTTTAGTAATGGTATAGCTCATGGGTTTAGTATAGGGTTACTTTTAGGTTCATGTAAAAAAATTAGTGATTTAATTAATAAAAAAGCGCTTAGTAAAAGTTAAATTAATTAAAGTTTTTTTGTATTTTAATCTATAAATTTATGACATTACAAGCACAACTAGGATTTTTAGGTTTTTCTTTTATATGCATTCCTTTACTAATTATTCCTATAATACATTATTTTAATAATAGAATAGGTTATCCTTTTAATGAAGGAATTCTTAATGCTTTAGAAAAAGGCACTGATGAAATGCTATGTAAAGCTAATTATTGGCTGTTACTAGCTATTGCAGTAGCTAACACAAGTATTTTTTATGGTTCAACTGATAAGTGGGAGTCACTTTTTGTTGTAATATTTGCTTGGTTAATAGGATTAATTCATGCCTTGATAGCATATAACAAAGGAAGAAATTTTTATAATTGGTGGATGTATGGGCATCTAATGTTTATTTTTGCTTTACCTCATGCTCTTCTTTTAAAATAAACAGAAGATTCAATGATTAACAAAGGAATTTATAAAAAATGCCCTTACTGTGCAGAAACTGTAATAAAAGAAGCTACAGTATGTAAACATTGTGGTAATGTTCTTGTTTAAAACCCTTTATATTAACCTCAGCAGCCATATCCATTAAATAATCTGCACTCTCCTCTTCATCATAATAGGTATTATTACTCTCCCTTCTCTTCCATGCATAAGAAGTTAAAGCTAACCTCATAACAGGAAGTTTGGATAATTGCAGTATGAACTTTACTGCGATTGATAAAAATAAAACTTTTTCAGATCAAATACAAAGAGGATTAATAGTTGGGGCTACTACAGGTGTCCTTCTATTTGGGGGAATAAATATATTGTCTAAAAATTGAGGATTATGTTTTAGATCTCCAATAAGGGAAAACTAAATTCAGTAGGCTTAGATAAAAATGAGACTTAGTAAAATTTTATTACCCGTGACCTTGGCTTGCATAGTAGCCTGTCCAGTATTAGCCCAAGCAAAACCAACTATATGCGCTTTTGATGAAGAGACTGCTTCTGAGATTAAAAGGACAGTAACCTTAACTAATATGGGAATAAAAATATCTATTCCAGCTAACTATAGAGCAATAGCTATAGCAGATGGCTCTATAGAATTTGTAGATAATGGCACTTATCAATTGTTCCAATGTGTAACCAAGAATCCTGGAGCTGGAGGTAGAGGATATTTTGGTATAAAGGTATATAAATCAAAGATTGATTATTTATACAGTAATGTGCAAGATATGGTTCCAGGTAGACCAAACTTCTTCATTGTCTGGGAGAAAAAGCAAGAAAATCATACTACCTTTCACAGTCTGAAGTTAAGAATCAAAACTAAGAAAGCTATTTTAGAAGTTGAAGATGTAAATGATAATGGGCCTATAACCACTGAAAAGGAAGCTCAAGAGTTAAGAACTGGACTAATTGAAATAGCTAGCATAATAGATATACTTTAAAAAATATTGCGTTTATTGCCTGATATAACAATTCCGCTCCCTAGTGCTACTGATAACTAGAAGCTGAAACCCCTATATTCTTCTTTTAAAGTGGCTCAGGTCGGAGTTGAACCAACGACCCCAGGCTTATGAGTCCCGTGCTCTAACCAACTGAGCTACTGAGCCATATATCTTCAAATCACCTATTAGTATAGCATACAAATTTGCTTAAGACTAGCGCCTTTTGCAATTTTTTTACAGCTTTTATCCCTGTTGAGGTAATAGAAAGCAAAAGAGGGAGTTTATCTCCCTCAACTAACAAGGCAATGGTTTGGTTACAGATAAACAAGAATTACACGCGTTGCGGTAGGAAGGCTATTGGGTTAACAGCATCCTTACCTCCTGGGTGAATTTCAAAATGGCTGTGTGGGCCAGTGCTGTGACCAGTAGTACCCATTAAAGCAATTGTTTCTCCTTGATGCACCTGCTGACCAGGTTGTACCAGAATTTTGCTGTTATGAGCATAACGAGTCGTGCTGCCATCAGGATGGCGGATTTCAACGAGGTTGCCGTAGCCACCGTTGTTCCAGCCAGCTTTTTCTATCGTCCCTTCAGCTGAAGCAACAACTGGTGTGCCAGTGGAGTTAGCAATATCAATTCCCTTATGCGGTCTTCCCCAACGCATACCAAAGCCAGAAGTGAGAGTGCCCTTGGCTGGCCAGGTGTAAGCTATGGTTGAAGAAGATGATGGAGGAGGCGTTAGTTCGTCAATGGGTCTGGGCAGATATTGATCGACTGCTGCCAAAGGTGGCATTACCTGTGGAGAAACAGTTCTTCCCCGCATCATTCCTAAAGAATCAGAAGCATTTACTCTTCCAGAAGGTGTTGCAACCTTTACGGCTGCTGGAGTGCCAGAGGGAGTCCACTTACTAGGAGAACCTAGATTAGGTAAGAACTCTGGGTTTACTGCCTCGCTAGGGCGGACAGAAGTGCGGAATTGAGGCTTAACTGGCTGAACGCTATAGTTACTCCGAATTGGTGTAGGAACTGGAATTTGGATTGCTACACTATTCGGTTGAGCCACATTGGGTACAGTGAAATTCTTAGGGGTAGAAATAGGAGTGAGGATCGCAGCATGATTAGTTTCGGTAGCTGCTGTTGACACAACTGAGTTCCCAGACTGTTGAGTGCGATATTTCTGCTGTAACCTCTGAATTTCCGCTTGTAAGCTCCGCAAACGGTCATTATTGTTATTGCTTCCCCTTGCTACCCTATTTGTTCGTGCTTTAAACTGTTGCATTTCGGCAAAAGTTTGTGGCACTTGATTTTCACCACCGACGCCATAAGAAGTAGCAGGAGTGGGGGCTGTTTCTAAGTCGGTCGCACTATTTGCCTGAATCTGAACAGTTACCGGTGTAGGGACGGTAATGTTACTGTTGTCGGCAATAGTTGGTGATTGTGAACTAGGTAGATATGAGTTGGCATTACCAATGTTTATAGGGGAGTTGGCAACATGAGGAGTTTTGCTGGACTCTACAAAAGTAGTACTCGCTACAGTGGGGTTACTTGCTACAGTTGCCTCAATTTGAACAGCAGGAATAATTAGTTGTTGACTAATTTTCAGTTCATTTGGATTATTGAGGTTATTTGCCTTGACTAGTTCTGATACGGAAGTGTTATATCTGCTGGCGATCGCTGCTAATGTATCTCCAGGCTTAACTTCGTAGGCTGTTCGAGTCGAGGACGCAATAACTGTTGGTTTAGCTGGTGTCAGTGCGCTCGTATGTGTCTTCTGTTTTAACTTCGATATCAAGTTTGCTTTGCTTGCATCGCCAGAAGTGTCCGACTGAGCTAATATAGTTTTCTCAACTACAGTCGTCGGCTGCGCCAACCCCATATCAGCTTGTGATAAATCTTTAGTCTCCCCAGACCGCAACTGTGCCAGACTATTTCTTAAACGGTTCGATTTTTCTTGTAAGCGATTCAGTGCGAACTCTTGTTGCGCCTTAAGTTGTGCATTTATTTCACTGTTGGCTGCGGTTGACGTTGCCACTGTTTGTGGCTGGGCAGTTAGTGATGCATTTCTAATACCAACACCATTAGCACTAGACTCAGACAGATTATTGACTGTTGGAAAACTAGTCTCAGCTAAGGTATTGTTTAATCCCTGTGCCACTTGGGGCTTCAGGTAGGTGGAATTTTTATAAACTGCTGTTCCTTGGGAAAATCTTTCTGATGGAGGAACTTGCAAAGACATTCCATTTGCCGCGACTTGCCATTTAGCTTCAAGCCCAGGCACTTGTGAGACTGCCGTTGGTTCCACGATTACAGGATTTTCCGGCACGCTCGCTGATGAGACTGCTTGGGACTCCAGCTTTGTGGAGGCGAATTTCACCTCAGTGTCAGGAACAGCAGGAATCGTTGAAGTTGCCTTTTGGCTACCTACAGGCACTGCTGCTTGGGCTTGATCGCTTTGTCGAGTCACCAAAAGGCTGGTTGCTCCCATAGAGATTGCCAAGCCAATCATGGCGGCTTTTGTCCGCACCCGGCGGTTAACTTTTGGATTTATCACATTTAGCAGTTCTACCGGGGCATCATCGCTGCTGGGGTTATTGTTCAACACAGCTTTTACTCTCTTTTTCAATGCTCGTTTCAAAGACGACCTCCTATGATCACTAGCGCTTAACTGACCTCGATTTTTCAGTTGGATACTAGTCAATGATTTAGATCACAACAAATGATAGATCAAGATCACACTCACCAGAGATGCTTACGCAAGATTAACCTGCTTCTCTGATTTAAACAAGTTCACACGTGTTAGCAAAACTTAAATTTTGCTGTGTTTACTTGTCCGAACCACTCCTCACACCACTTAGGACGTTTTACTCTTTACCATTGTCCGCCATTGTCTTGCGTCAATTGCGGGGACTGGACAAACTATTTGCCAAGTCCATAGTCGCTGCCGAGAATTAAATTGCTGCGACTTCTGGAAAAGTGATGCCCCCCACTGTAGATATCTTCAAGATATTTCTACCCAATCAGTCTTCTCAACACGAGACTTTACGTTGATTATTCCCTAAAAAACAACCGTATGATCTATCGGCTACTTTAGGGCTGCTTTCTAACGTTGCTCTAACTAAAACGGCTTAAATGTCTAATATGACTGGCGTTTAGCCCTTTTGTTCCCCAATTTAAGATGTTTCAGATTCATCAAAATCTATCATTCAATTTTGGCAATATCCCAAGTTTTATATACAAATTTCTTATAATAACCTTCCTATCCTTGTAAGTATCTTCCACTACAATTTCGGAAAAAACCCAATTTTAGGTATCTTGTTTTACATATTATTGCAGTAATAAACAAAATTTTTGCTGCCACAAATCGTTCGTCTAATAGATATATGAGAATATTATAAGTATATTTACTTATAATTATAAAGGTAAACAACTATTGTAAATACCCTAACTGACGATGGGTTTCAAATAAGCTAATTGCCACACTTACTGAGAGATTCAAGCTGCGAACCCCCGGTTGGCTCATGGGAATATACAGAGTAGCATCGCAATCTGACAGAATTGCTGGTGGTAAGCCCGTAGTTTCACTACCAAACAGCAGCCAATCATCAGGTTGAAACTGAAAGCTGACATAATTACAATTTCCACCGACAGTAAAACCTAAGCATCTGCCTCCACGCTGCTGATGTACGGTTTTAAAGGCTTTTAGCGATTCGTGGTAGTGCAAGTTGACATAAGGCCAGTAATCCAAGCCTGCTCTTTTGAGGTAGCGATCGCTAATTTCAAATCCCAAAGGCCCCACTAAATGCAACTCTGTACCCGTAGCTGCACAAGTACGGGCAATATTACCTGTATTAGGAGGGATTTGTGGGTTAACTAAAACTACCTGGGGCATTGACTGTATAATTTACGTATTGTATAAAAAAATTATTGTTAATGTTAAATCTACCAAAGGGTAGAGGCGATTGATAGGTTTTATTAATAATAATCAAGCATCCTCCATCAATTAGATTTTTAAAACGAAGCGTAAACCCTCCCAGAGCAATGCCTGAGAGGATATTTGGTCAAAATCAGTATATATAAAGTTTTATGTATAAAAACTAAGTATTTGTATCTTTTAGTGCAAGTAGTATCTCCCAAAAAATCTACCATTTGTCTGAAGACAGTAGATGTGGCAGGGACTGGGGAGTAGGCAGTGGAGATTATATTGTAGGGAGTAGGGGGAGATAAAGAAGCAGAGGGCATGGGGCAAGGGGGGGAATAAAAAATTAGCTCTTTCCCCTCTGCGTCTTCCCCATGCCCAATGCCCCTTGAGTTAAGCCAGTTGGGACGAACACAATTTGTCTTCAAGTTCGATTTCGCGTTCTTGGGTGGCGACAATAGCCTGGGTGATGACGCACTGGCTGTCAAAACCGACTGCGTGTAATTGCAACCACTGTTGAGCTTCATTGCCTTCGTGGAGAATTTTGTGCAAAGGGGAAAGGAAACAACTAAAGCCTCGTTGTTTAGCGATCGCCCAAACATCTTGGTACATTTGAGCAATCCAATCTCTGGCTACGATGCTTCTGCCATCTTGCCAATGCCTCAACTGAGCATCGAGACTACTAGTAGCAGCAGCAGCTTCGTTGTCAGCAGTCAGGCTGACGAGTTCTTCGCCAGAGAAGGTACTTTGAGTTAACGGATCGATACTGGGATTTTCGATTATTTGCAACAAACGCGCTTCTAATAAGGCAGTAATGGCTAGCAAGGCAATGGGATCTGTGACTAAATCGCAAATTCGCAATTCTAGGCGATTTAAATCATACGGACGGCGATCGCCATTTGGTCGCACTGATACCCACAAATGCCGCACGTTTTGCATGGTTCCTGCAAGGAGTTGATCTTCCACCCACTGAATATGATCGGCATGGCTGGCAAATAACGGCACATGGCTAGGCGTTTGCGGAAATACGCCCCAACGGGTGGAGTGATAGCCAGTAGCTTTGCCATCCAGGAAGGGAGATGAGGCGCTGAGGGCGAGAAATAAAGGTGCTTCCATACGGATCACCCGACAGGCCCGCATTAATACTTCTGGGTCACTTATGCCTACATTGATGTGGACGCTGGCGGTGACTACTTTTGTGCCGTAGGTATTCTCAATGTAGTCATGATAAAGGTTTGCTGGATCGGAACGGAGAAAGCGATCGCTCCCACTTAAAGATAAAGTACTCCCCGGTATCAAGGTATAATCGCCCAAACGATTGAGGTAGTTTCGCAACACCCGCCTTGGACGCAGCAAAGCACACAATAAATTCTCGTAATTAGGGGATGGTTGAGTTATATATTCCACGTTGCGGCTATCTGGCTCCCGCATAAATCCATCCAAATCCGCAACAATTTTGTCGGAGAGGCCGACGATTTCACCTTGAGGCGTGCCAGTGTATATCTCTATCTCAAAGCCTTTTAATAAGACCACTTTGTTTCTCCTCGGCTCTCTCTACCTATAAATTGTATCGAAGAAGACGAATCTCTGGATCTATCTTTAAGTCAATCAAAGGTTAAGAATCATTTTATTGATAATTCATACCAAATCAGGACGACAGATTTATTCGCTGTCTTTCGGAGAATTATTGCTACTGAAGCATGAAAAATATACTATAGGACTCATATTTGATTGCGTGAAAAAACTCAGTACACCTTTATTCCTTCTTCCCAGTCCCCATGCCCCTAATCCCCACTCCGTGGGGGCCCCGAGTTCCCCAGTCC
>NZ_CAXTNP010000318.1:0-2761 GCF_964245575.1 uncultured Nostoc sp.
TAAATGTAAGCTTATGATTTTTGTTGAGTAATTTATTCCTTGGAAGTCCCTTAATTTATTGCGAGGTACACCAAGAGTCCCGATATGGCAACACAATTGACTACGAACACATCATTCGCAATGAGGCAGCATTATACAAAATTCGTGAATACGTGCAGACAAATCCAATATCTTGGAATACAGATCAATTACATCCCCATAATCCTTCAAAATGGTAACGTCAGTAGGGGTGCAAGGTCTTGCGCCCCTACTTAAAACTAGAATATTAATTACTCATTTGCAATAATTGATATGCATGAGTGCCTTCATTCTTCATAACTTGTTCTAGTACTGCTTCTCTAATATTTACAAATACTTCACTAGCTCTGTCTCGTGGACGGGACAATCTTACAGGTAAATCTAACGCAACCCGTCCTTCTTCAATTACTATCACTCTGTCTGCCAGCGCCACAGCTTCTTCTACATCATGGGTAACTAAAAACGCCGTAAATCCTCTTTGTTGCCATAAATTCTCGATTAAATATTGCATTTCTAAGCGAGTTAACGCATCCAATGCTCCTAAAGGCTCATCAAGTAGTAATAGTTGTGGTTGACTCACCAAAGCTCTGGCCAATGCTACTCGTTGTCGTTGCCCTCCAGATAACACGTAAGGCCATTCACCAGCTCTATCTTTAAGTCCTACTTGTTCTAATACCCACGCAGCTTTTGCACGCCAATTTTCTTGCAAACCTAGACCGACATTATCTATCACACTTTTCCAAGGTAGTAACCGGGGGTCTTGAAACATCACTCTTACAGAATGACTAAGCTTACGTAGTGGTTCTCCATCTAATAATATGCCGCCTGTAGTGGGTTTATCTAACCCAGACACTAGGCGCAGTAAGGTACTTTTACCACAACCACTACGCCCCACAATCGCAATAAATTCTCCTGGTGCTACTTCTAGATTTAATGACTTTAAGACAGTTTGTTTTCCAAAAACTTTGCTTAAATCCAAAAGATTGAGTTGTGAACCTTGTCTATTTGAAACCATTTGAGTTTTTCCTTGATGTTAGAGATTTTTGAGTTGTTTAGCTATCAATAACTTAGAGTTTTTGCAATAAATTAATAACCCCAAAAGCTAAACAGATATTTAGCTTTTGGCGTAATTTTTTACCCAGCAGACCTGTAATTTGGATTCCATGATAAAAATTTGTTTTCTAGAGCTTTGGCGATAGAATTTGCTAGCTTACCTAACAGTGCATAAATGACAATACTTAACACCACAACATCTGTTTGCATAAACTCACGGGCATTCATTGCCATATAACCAATACCGGAATCTGCTGCAATTTGTTCGGCTACAATTAACGATAGCCACATAATACCCAAAGAAAAGCGGACACCAATCAGAATTGAAGACAAAGCTCCTGGAAAAACAATTTGCCACAAAATCTGCGATGTTTTTAAGCCATAAACTTTGCCCATTTCAATCAGAGCAGGATCTACATTACGAATTCCATGATAGGTATTAAGGTAAATTGGGAAAAATACACCTATAGAAACTAGAAATAATCTAGCTTGATCACCAATTCCAAACCATAAAATCACTAGGGGAATTAATGCCAAGTTGGGAATAGTACGCAGCATTTGCAAGGAACTATCTAACAATTGTTCTGCAACGCGAGAAAACCCAGTGAGTAATCCTAAAAGAAAGCCAATTCCGCCGCCAACGATAAAACCAGATATAGCACGTGCGGCACTGATTCCCATGTGTCGGAAAAGCTCTCCAGTTGAGGCTAACTTAAATGCCGTAAAAACTACGCTACTTGGTGCTGGAAGAATTCTGCTGGAAAGTAAACCAGTTCTTGAAGCAATTTCCCAAAGTAGTAGCACTATAAAAGGTACTATCCAAGGGATGATTTTATCAGCGAATTTGTTGTTTATTAGTCCTTCTAAGGATTTTTCGCTGCTTTTAGTCTTTTTTAGAGTAATAGTCATAAGTTACCAATTAGTTATTTTATGAAGTTCTCATTTAAAGCTATTTCGTCAATAGGACTGAATAGCTTTGGTGTTATGTTTGTTTTACCAAAACAGGGACAGAAAGCAGGGCAAACGCATCTAAAGTACTCTTGATCACGACCAAGATTAAGAACCAACGAAAAAATCAGTATTTCTCGTTTGATTTATTTTCCAAGCTTCAAAGCGATGTCTAGGACGGGCTGCGCCTACGCTAAATCTATGTCAATAAGCAGGAATTAATGCGACTATTTTTGAGGTTATTGAGAATAAAATCCTTTTATTTACATGATGTGGCCGCCCTGGAACAAAAAGTGATGGAGAACAAACACAAAAAATTACCTTATCGTTCGGGTATTTCTTATCTAAACTACTATATACCGAGCATATTACCGTAGATTAAAGACAATTTTACACGAAATAAACTAAAAAGCAACTCCCAAGAACCAAGCATAGGGAGTAGGGAATATTCTTTTTTCAGCTTTGGCTATGGGATTTTCCTGTGAGTTGCTGACTAGAAAGTAAAGGTAGTGCAAAAAGAACCCACCCAAATCGGATCGTTAGCATCATTATGTTCTGGCTCTGAATGTTGCGAACCTAGAAGCAGTACTATTTAGCCCACTAACTGAGGCATTTAAGGTTGGTGTAAAAACTGCTGGTTCCAATGCTCTAGTTCCTACCCAGACAGTAGCTTGACGGAAAAACATTTATGATACAAGCCCACTTCGGCTACGCTCAGTGCATCGCCTAAATTTATTTATGG
>NZ_CAXTNP010000318.1:2861-7824 GCF_964245575.1 uncultured Nostoc sp.
TACAAGCCCACTTCGGCTACGCTCAGTGCATCGCCTAAATTTATTTATGGGATTAAAAATGTTTGACTTTTGAATGCGTGACTTTTAACTTTTCCGTTCGCGCAGCGTCCCGTAGGGAAAGGGCTGACTACCTACTACAAAAGGATATACTAACTGACCAAAAAAGGCAGGGGTGCAGGGAGCAGGGAGCAAGGGGGAAAGATCCCTGCCACAGGGGTTTTTGAGCAACTAAATTTATTTATGCCCTCTCGATTACCACCGGCGCGATCGCCTATGCTGGAGCGTAACCCATTGCCAAGTATATCAGCCACCAAAAATATCGCATCACCTACCAATTTAGTGTTTGTAGAAAACTGATTGGTTCTACCTCATACCATTTCACTTTAATAATGATACAAGCTGGTAGGGGCATGGGCAATGCCATGCCCTTACGATAAATCTATATGTATCAGGATTTTCGTGAATTAGTATCAGATGTACGCGGCAAAAAGTGGGATGCTCTGTTGAGAAGAAAGAATTTGAATTAGCCTAATTTGTCGCTGCTAGTAAACTACTAAAAACTTATGGTATTTTAGTAGTTTACTATTAACTTTGGATAGACGCATAAAATTATCAAAAAAACAAGCCCCTTTAAGTTATACTTTTTAATAAAAATATTAGCAAACTTGTGTTAAGCAGTACTTGCATTTTTTTTATATGTATGAAAAAATCTGTTACATGAACAAAGTACGGTAAATCAATCGATTTAAAGTATTTTAAAAAAATAAGTTACAACAAAGCAGATATCAGAGAAGCATTACTAGCTGTTTATTCTTCTGGTCACTTTACAGAAGAACTCATAGCAACAATCCAAGTAGTTTAGAAGCATTAACTTGTATTCATTTTAAATTTTGAATTCCGCCTTGCGGTACTAGCTATCCAAAAAAGAGAAAAGTAGATGAGCAAAACACGTAAGTTTCGTTTAGGAGCATTTATTCAAGCCACTGGACATCATGTTTCTGCTTGGCGACATCCAGATGCACAAATAGATGCGGGTTTTAATTTCGAGCATTATAAAGAAATTACCCAAACCGCCGAACGTGGCTTGTTCGATGCAGTTTTTCTGGCGGACAGCCCAGGAGTTTGGGGTGGCGATCCCGAAACACAGAGACGCAACGGTAAACTTGTCCATTTCGAGCCAGTCACACTGTTTTCGGCTTTGTCTTCTGTAACTCAAAACATTGGCTTCATTTCCACCGCCTCGACTACATACGAAGAACCTTACACCCTGGCACGTAAGTTTGCCTCGCTGGATCACTTGAGTAAAGGCCGAGCGGGGTGGAATGTAGTCACCACGGGTAACGAGAATGCCGCACTTAATTTTGGTCTTGAGCATCACCCGGAACATAGCCAACGTTATGAACGTGCCGAAGAGTTTGTGGAAGTGGTTAAAGGACTGTGGGATAGTTGGGAAGACGATGCTTTCATCCGTAACAGAGAATCTGGTATCTATTTTGACCCGAATAAACTACATATACTCAACCACAAGGGTAAACATTTTTCTGTCAAAGGCCCCTTGAACGTTGGTCGTCCACCTCAAGGTTATCCGGTGATTGTGCAGGCTGGAGCATCGGAAGCTGGACGGGATTTAGCTGCGCGTACTGCTGAGGTGATTTTCACTGCCAATCAAACTCTAGTCGATGCCCAGGAATTTTACGCTGATGTCAAAGGTAGGTTGGCGAAATATGAACGCTCTCCAGACGATCTGAAAATCATGCCTGGGGCTTTCCCAATCATTGGCCGGACTGAGGAAGAAGCCCAAGAGAAATACGAATTTCTGCAATCGTTGATTCATCCTGATGTAGCTTGGGATATTTTAAAGAACTATTACAAAGGTGTGGATCTGTCGAAATATTCTTTAGATGATGTAGCTCCCGAACTACCCAGCGATACCAATACTAATAAGAGTCGTCTGAAATTAGTCAAGGATTTAGCTACTCGTGGCACTCTGACGCTGCGTCAGTTATATCTCGCTCTTGCTACCGCCAGAGGTCATCGTACTATCCTTGGTACTCCCGAAAGCATTGCCGATCAGTTAGAAGAATGGTTCAACAATGGTGCAGCAGATGGCTTCAACATCATGCCACCAATCTTGCCCACAGGATTAGATGACTTCGTTAACCTAGTCGTTCCCATCCTCCAGAAACGCGGACTGTTCCGTACTAAATACGAAGGTAGTACCTTGAGGGAAAACCTGGGGCTGCGTCGTCCGGGTAATCAATTTGCCGCTAAACAAGTTGATGAGAGATTGGTATTAGTGTAGATAAATAGGGCTTACGCAACGCCGCATATTCTTTTCAGTTCGTAGTGTTCAAGTAACGTCTTGCAAAGAGGATTAAAGTCAGGGCGGCCGCATCATGTCAACAAAATAATTTTATTGTCAATAAGCTCGAAATGAGTCGCATTAATTGCTGTTTATTGACACATATTTAGCGATCGCTTTGAGTCTTACAAACTAAATCAAACGAGAAATGCCGCTAAAGTCGTTGGTTCTTAACGTTGGTTCTGATCAAGAGTAATTTAGATGCGTTTGCCCTGGGATTAAAGTCCTCTCTTGCAAACGCTAGTTGAACAAAATCAGGACTAAAGTCCTTACTACAAGCAAAAAGCGTAACTCCCGATCAAGAGAGTAGTGAGTTTCGAGTGCTGTAGACGTTCCTGCCGGAGCCAACACGTTATGGGTTCTTTGCGTTGTAGCAAAAGTTTATAACTGAGTTATCCAGATGCGATAAATCGCCTATCAATTTCAGGGTTTTATTGGACTTTCAATCCAATAAATTACCAAGTAACACTCAAATGCGTCCTTGTACTCAGCACTCATAACTCATTTCTTAGCACTACCTGTGTCATTTATTCAAGGAAAAAAACATGACTGAATATAGCAGATTGAAAACTTCCCGTTCCGCCGCAATCAAAGCAAACCTCAATTATCCGATAATTGACACTGATGTTCATACTAATGATTTCACTCCGGCGCTTGAGGATTACATTGCTAAATACGGTGGCTCGAAACTCGTAGATGAATTACGCAAGGCGGAAGCTTCTCGTCTCAATTCCAAGAGCAATGGTAAAGACTGGTATCAACAAACTCCTGAAGAACGCCAGTACAACCGCACAATTCGATCGCCTTGGTGGGCTAGAGTCACCCGCAATACTTTGGATCTCGCTACTTACACTCTTCCTGAACTATTCTATGAGCGTCAAGCGGAGCAGGGGTCAGATTATTCGGTACTGTTTCCGAATAATGTTTTAGCATCGGCTGGAGCAAGTAAAGAGAACCGTCAAGCACTGCAACGCGCAGTCAATCACTATCATGCTGACTTGTACCGTAAATATAGTGATCGCCTGACACCTGTAGCTGGTATCCCGATGGGTAATCCTCAAGAAGCCGTTGAGGAGTTAGAGTTTGCAGTGAAAACACTGGGGCTGAAGGTGGCAAACATTCCTGGTGGTGTGAAACGGCCAATTAAGGTGATCGCTGATAAATATCCAGCAGATCAATACCCTGAAATCGCCAAGTATGCCTCTTACATTGACTTTTACGGATTGGATAGTGAATACGACTACGATCCATTCTGGGCTAAAGCAGTTGAATTAGGTGTACCTGTTACTACCCATTATGGCAGTCAGGGTTGGACTGGACGCTCCTCCATCAGTAACTACATGAACAATCATATCGGTCACTTTGCTGATGGCTCACAAGCATTTGCCAAAGCACTGTTTTTTGGTGGTGTTACCAAACGTTTTCCACAGTTACGCGTAGGTATGCTTGAAGGTGGTGCAGATTGGGGCGCACACGTCTACATTCATTTAGTAGATCGATTTTCCAAGCGCAATCTCAAGGGACTGCAAAACTACAACCCAGAACTGACAAATTCTGATGAGTTGTTTGTGTTATTCGAGCGTTTCGGTAGTGAATTCTTACAAGAATATCCTCTCACTAAAGAAGAACTGACAAAGAGTGTCTTGGGTTCTTCCTTCAACCGTCATAGCCGCTCACCCGTTGATAGCGAACTAGAAGATTTTGCCGCCGCCGGTATTGAAACAATTGAAGACATCCGCGATCACTGGGTAAACAGTTTCTTCTTTGGTTCCGAGTCTGACGATCGCACCATTGCAGCAGCATTCAACGACAAAGCTAATCCCTTGGGTGTGAAAATCAACGCCATTTATTCCTCAGATGTTGGTCATTGGGATGTACCAGATTTGACTGACCCATTAGCGGAAAGCTGGGATTTAGTACAAGAAGGTGTGCTTTCTGAAGCGGACTTTAAGGCTTATGTATTTAATAATCCTTACAAGTTTTATACTCAAGCTAATCCCGACTTCTTTAAGGGTACGGCGGTTGAATCTAAAGTAGGTAACATCGAATCTCCACAAGCAGATAAAAGTTTGGTAACGGCGTAAGAGATTAGGAGGAGATCAGGGAATAACTTCCTTGCTCTTCTACATCCCCTTCCTCAGTAACTAAGGCGCATAAGCATTTTAACCTAGAAGATTGACATGACTTCAACAACTGACCCTAATTTTGGTGCGCGTGAGGCGCTACGCCTACTCGGTCCCTATCCTGATAACTGGGTACCCGACCGTGCTGATATTGACCACAATGTGACGATAGTTGGTGGTATTTCTAGCTCATCTAAAATACTGCCGTTCCAATGATTTTCTAGTACTGCCCATGTCCTTTCTATTGGATTATACTTACTATGATAAGGAGGATAGTAAGCTAAACGTATATTTACTTGATGTTTGTGGGCAAACTCTATTATACGTTTCATAAATTGGGTACGACGTGAACTATTCTGCGGACCATTATCTTGATTAAGAGCTAGGGTTTTAATATCAGAAAAACGGTGTTTTTCTGATATTAAAAATCTGATAAAATCTCAACAATAAAATCACTGGTAACTTTCGATTCTGTAAA
>NZ_CAXTNP010000319.1:0-7759 GCF_964245575.1 uncultured Nostoc sp.
GAATCAAGTAAAACACCTGTAGCAAGATGCTTTTATGAAAAAATAAATATGTAACAGATTAAGTAGATAGAATAAGCTGTTGCACCTTTAATTTGCACTAATATTTTTTCAATATGATTGTGGGTTGGCATCTTGCTTGCCCTGATAATGCAATTGTATACGTAACAGCTTATTAGAAAATTTAGTGATAGAGATAAAGTTAACTAACACATAATTTTGTTAAGTTTATTCAGTAGTAAATTTTATAATAATCGTAAATTTTTTTTGAAAAAGAAGTAGTCTTGTAAGATGTATTAACAAAGCGTAACGCACCATTCTAAGATTTTGGTGCGTTACGCTATCGCTAACACACCCTACGTGGATTTCAAAAATAAAATCGGAATCCTATATGTGTCTTAATCTTTAAAAGTTTTATAAAGTTGAGATTACGGATGCTGTGGCAGTTGGGTTAAATGCTAGTAAAAACTACCAATTTTTATGACTTTGCGATCAGTGCCTTGCTCAACAAGAATACCTCGGTCTAAAACAAAGATATAGTCGGCATAGAGTAGTCTTGAATTCTCAATGCTTCAACTCTTACCATTACTAAAATTTTCCTTCGCTTCCGGAAACACTCGGAAAATACAATCACAAATCTAGACTCTACTTTCTCAGATAAAGACCAATACGCTTGGGTTAAGGTTAAAACTCTTTGTCAAAGTCAATTTTTTTAACTAACCGCAGAGGCGCAGAGTACACAGAAAGAATGAGAAAATGCTTAACTCAAGCGTATTGCGATAAAAGCTTGTTCTAGATTGGCTTTCACCTTGAGTTGACACGCATAATAGCTGTGCGCCCCTACGTTTGTTGCATCAAAACGAGAACCGCTTTGATGGCAAATTAATTAATAACTAAGTAAATGCCCCAAATTGCCATTGCCCGTAAGTAAGTGCTAGCGCGGAAAGTACCAACTGCGGTGATAGCTTCAGGGGTGCGGAATTGCAGACCATTCTTATAAATTTGCTGTACCACAGCTTGCGTCAACTTAAATGCTTCATCTTTCATTCCCATTTGCACAAGAAAAGCCGCCAGCCCAAAGTTTATCCCTGTCCAGACTTCTAGGGGATGAGTAGCTTTGGGGTTTTCTGGTGAACCGTCAGGACGAACACCATTAGCAGCACCAAACTCACCGTTGCAGAATTTTAAAAAGCACGCATCATAAACAGTTTTTAGGGCAGAGAGAGCGCGATCGCTCGGTACAATATCAGGTAAGTCCAGCAGACGAGCATAAAACTGTCCGCATAATTGATCTGCCATTACCACATCAGAACCACTTTCACTATCAAGTTTGTAATATTGCCCATTCCAAAGTTTTTCTTGGTAAATAGGAAGAGATTGTTGTAACCAAGTTTCATAGATGGACTTTTGCGCCGCCAATGCTGTGTTACCTGTCTGGTAAGTTAATAAAATATCACTAATCGCGATCGCAGCCTCCAGGGCCGCTAACCACAACCCCCCACAATAGGCGCTGACACCCTGTAACCGCCAATCATCAAAGGTTTGGTCAGGCGCACCAGAATTCTCGGGAATCCCATCGCCATCAAGGTCAAAAGTTTTCAGATAGTCGAGGGTTTGAACGATCGCAGGCCAGCAATCTGCTAAAAATTCTACATCGTCAGCACCCGTAAGCAGAAAATCACGGTATACTTGCAAGACGAAATCACTACCCAAATCTTTCCATAAATTGCAGTCTTGATAGCTGGTGTAGTTGGTTTTCTCCCACACGTGTTCATTCGGTGCGCCTAAATCGTGGGGTGTTGCACCTGCAACTTTGCGAACGGCGACAGGACTTTCAGCTTTGATTGTCATGTAATAGCCAATGATTCGGGGTGTATCATCACCTTGAGGAATCGCCCGTGCAAATGCCCGCATTACCGATTTTTCTAGTTCTGGAAACAGCATCAGCAGGGCAAAAGAGCCGTATAATCGCACATCTAAACTTTCATACCAACGGTAATCTAGGCACTCCAGCACTGCAAACTGACCGATGGCGTCAAGTTCTGATGCTGCACTCCAGACAGTACCGCCGCTAGTGAGGTCATAAAGCTCATTAAATAGAGCCATTTTAAACCAGTTGGGTAAATCTTCCCGGTCGAGAATCGGTTTTTGCCAACTTTGAATTTGCGATCGCCAGCTTTGGTATTCTTGTAGGGCAGTAGATGCGATTGCCCAAGCGTTGTTTCCACTTTTACCAAAAAAGTCTGTATATCTGCGATAATAGTTGACTCCGGCGGCAAATTCTGTAATGGGTAAATCCCAAGCGAGGACAAAGGGGATTTCGAGAGTTTCGCCTGGTTGGAGAGTGAAACGGATTGCGATCGCAGCCCCTAACTGTTCACCTTCTGCTACTGAATTTGTATTTATATAATTGGGCAAAGAACCATCTTTGGCAAAGCTTTGCCACACCTCCTCACCCGTTCCTTCAGGATTCCAGCGAGTGTGGTGAAATACTTCCAATTGGGGATGTTTAAGTGTAGCAATACACCAAGTTCCGTCACCTTCTTGCAAAGGTTCACCAATACCAACCCGACCTAAAACACAGCCAAACTGTTGTGTATTTTCAACTATTTGGTTATAGTTTCCTTGACTTTCGCCCCAGCGTGGTTGGTATTCGTAAACCGGACTACCATCATCGCGCACCCGCACTTCGGGAGATTTTAGAGTGTTTGTAAACCAGCCCACCATATTTTGCCAAGTGAGCATAATGCCCAGAGTAATGGGTGCATCTGTGGGGTTGTGGGCATTCCAGAGGAATATTGCCACAGGGTAGCTAGTTTCTTGATAATTACCTGCCCAAACTGGGGAAAATTGCTCACAAGTCAACTGTGCTTGAAATACATTTTCATACACAAACCAGCTACGTGGATATAGCGCCTGATAATTACCTGTCCCCTCTGTGCCGGGAGTTGTCGGATACCATTGCCAAGCTTTGAGAGTGCCATCATCGGGCGCTTGGGTAGATAAAGCGTAGGCTTGGGAAGATGTGCTATTGGACTCAAAGACACTGAATTGACAAGCGGGAACGTTTTTGAAGGTATGCTCACCGCCGTCGATGTGCCACAGGTTAAAATCTCCCCGTGAAGAACGACCGATGCAACCTGCACCAAAGCCACCTAAAGGCATACCATGCCAAGGCCCATCATCGATATTACTTGCGTAGCGGACGGTATAAGGTTTGTCCCAGCCTAAGCCGATAGGACGGCTCCAAGTGCAAGAGGGAATTTCTAGAGATAGTTGATTTGTCATCGCCTAATGTTACAGCGTGCAGTTACGTCAATGAAGACTAGCGCGATGTGCGATTTTTCTCAAGGGGCACAACGATGTAAGGGCATGGCAATGCCGTGCCCCTACGTTAGATAAAAATCTCCAGGTTAATATAAACACAATTTACAAATAACCGTACTTAAAAATTAATGCCTTACGACCCGCGAATACATCAGCGTCGTTCTATTCGCCTAAAAGGACATGACTACACCCAACCAGGAGCCTATTTTATTACGCTTTGTACGCAGGGGCGGCATTGTTTATTTGGCAATGTGGTCAAGGGCAAAATGCAATTAAATTATTTCGGTCATATTGCCTTCAATTGCTGGGAGGCAATTCTCGATCATTTTCCGTACATTGAATTAGATACTTTTGTGGTAATGGCTAATCATCTACATGGAATATTGGTAATTACTGACAAGTCTGTAGGGGCATGGCATTGCCATGCCCCTACAAGAGAACAATTTGGCAAACCTGTGCGCGGTTCTATCCCAACCGTAATTGGCAGCTATAAAAGCGCTGTCAGCAAAAGCATTAATGTTATTTGGCACACCAAAAGGCAATCGATCTGGCAACGCAATTTTTACGAACACATTAGCCGGGATCAAAAATCTTTGGATCACATCCGAGAATATATCCTAGACAATCCTCAAAGGTGGGCAGATGATCCAGAAAATTCACAGCAGAATCCTGATGTTTATGAATTCCTGTTCGATATTCCTTTTTGAATCATTGTAGGGGCACAGCATTGCCGTGCCCCTACGTCGTGTTGTTGAAGCTTTGAACTTGGTAATTTTGTTGTATATGTGGGCACTCTAAAATTAAGCAACCTACTGGAGACTAATTTCTATGTCCACAGCCCCAATTAGTGCAGCACTAGCGCAATCAGAGAGAGATGCTGTGTTGCAAGCGATCGCCACAATAAAAGACAAGCTACCATTTTTGATTGATTTAAGTAACGAGGAGCGTAAAGCTTTACCCAAGATGGGAGATAAAAGCCGTGCCTTTGTCAGCAAGGCATTGGAGGTGGCGACACAGAACCCAGAGTTTTTACCGCGATCGTTTGACCTTAATGAGATGCGGAAAGACGTTCAATTATTTGAAGCTTTATATCCAGTATTGCTGTCTTTGACACAATTACAAGAGTTGGTGGATGATACTTCGCTAGCTGTGGGTAGTGAAGCTTATGCAGCCGCGTTGCAGGTGTATAACTATGCCAAAGCTAGTGGACAAGGCGCTGGTTTAGATACAGTAGTTGAAGAAATGGGGCAAAGGTTCGCCCGTAAATCTCGGAAGTCCAAGCCTCAAGCAGCAGCGTTGTAGAAAATAGCTCGGCGATTGCACTTCTTAGGTGCAATATTGAGGTTCAGAACTCGGATGTTGGAGTAAATTGCTCGGCGTTCCGAGTTCTGAACTCGAAGCTTCAACCTCAGAACATGGAATTTCGAGATCAGAACACGAAACTTCATGCTTTGAACTGCAACGTCCGAGATCCAAGAGTGAATGATGGAGAATGGAAGGCGATCGCTTACTCTTTGAACTCGGAACTTCGTGCTTTGAACTGCAACATCCGAGATTCAAGGGTGAATGATGGTGAGTGAAGGGCGATCGCTTCCATAATTCCTAGCAGAGTTGAAGGTATAAAGCTTATCCCTGCTAAAGCAAAACCTCAAGTGCTGGAATTTTGCTTCTTCTCAGGAAACTTACACTTCACCTCAATTTCAAAATTACTCTCCGCCGAACCTTCAGTCACGAAGGGGATACCAGTTTTTCCGCCGATCTTCAAGCCGAACTTCAGAGTCACCTCTTCAACTTCGGCAGCACCTAAATTTTTAAAAGCGCCAATGGCATATTTGGTATAAGCTCGAATTTGATGGTGAACTTCCTCAATCTTGACAAATGCCTCTTCCCGCCAGCCGTAGGATTCTTTATCGTCATCAACCTCTGGTGTGACTATTTCTGGAACAGTTGGCGTTTCCTTTGACTCGAACAGAATTGTATAGATTTCCCCGTCTTCTTCAAAGACTAAACGTTCTATGTTCGACATCAAGCCCTCAGATTTTAGGTGTATTTACGTTATCTTATTCTGTAACAGACAACTTAAATATGTATAGATGGCTCGTTACGCGCTTGTTGTTGGCATTACAGATTATACAAATCAGCTTTCCAACCTCACAAAACCAGCTACGGATGCAGAAGCCGTGGCGCAGGTACTAAAAGCGCATGGTGATTTTGAGGATATCGCTGTTCTCAAAGGGAAAGTTAGTACAACTAAGTTGGCTGAAGCTTTAAAAACACTTTTGCAACAACAAGCAGTTAAAAACGAAGCGCTAATTTACTTTACAGGGCATGGCATCACCGTATCTGACAGCTTAGGAACACAACAAGCATATCTAGCCACTTCTGACTTGACAATTGTCACTCAAGGCAAGCAAATTATTGAGCAAACAGGCGGGATTAGTCTTTTGAGTCTCAACAATTTAATTGCAAAATCCAACTTGAGTAGTTTAGTAGTGCTGTTAGATTGCTGTCACAGTGGTTATTTTTTGGAAAACAATCTGCTCAAAACAACTCTTACCGCCTTTAATTCAGAAAGCGATTACTACTTTATTGCAGCTTGCAGACCTTTTCAAGAAGCCTATGCCAAAAAAAGCGCACAACACAGTATTTTTACAACAGCTTTGCTGGCTGGTTTGTCAGCAGAGAAGGCTAATCAGCATGGACAGGTGACAAGTGCTGATCTGTTCGCTAGTATTAGGGCCGAACTTAAAGGTAGTGGTCAACAACCTATTCAATTGGGTTGGGGAAGTTCGATTACTTTAGTTAGCTACAAGAATCAAACACAAGCTCAAACCTTTGAAATCAAAGATGAATGTCCTTACCAAGGGTTAAAAGCCTTTGAAGCCGAACAAAAACAGTTTTTCTTTGGGCGCAAGCAGGTTGTGAGGAACATTCTAGGGAAATTGGCACAAAATCCCTTTGTTCCAATTATTGGCGCTTCCGGGAGTGGTAAATCTTCCGTGGTTCAGGCAGGTTTGATTCCAGAATTAGATCGTAGTGTCTGGCAAATTTTACCACCAATCAAGCCAGGATTTCAGCCTTTACAGGAATTGCGAGGAGTTCTGAAAGCATTTTTTCCGGGAGCGAAAAAAGAAAGATTGCTTTGGGAGTTGATTACTCAAGAACTGAATCCTTTACGTGTAATTTTGCAGCATCTCACAGGTGCAGAAAAATTTTTATTGGTAGTAGATCAGTTTGAGGAACTATTTACTGTCTCTGTTGCTGAAGAAAAGCAGAGATTTATTGAATTGCTGACTCAGGTAGTAGAGATGACCGATTCGCGGTTGAAAGTTGTGATTACCATGCGATCGGATTTTCTCGAACCATGTTCAGACTATCCATCTTTAAATAAATTGATTGAAAATCAGCTTGTTTTGATGCCGCGTATCACTGGAGTTGATTTAAAAGAGACAATAACCGAACCTGCAAAACTTCAAGGTCATAGTGTTGAAGAAACATTAGTACTGAAAATTTTAGAAGATGTTGGTAAAGAACCGGGATACTTGCCGTTGATGGAGTTTGCTTTAACTAGACTCTGGGAAAAACGCGACCAACAAAAGCATCAACTCACCCTAGAACAGTATGAAAACTTCCAAGGATTGACAGGGGCGCTGAATCTTCATGCAGAAAATGTTTATCTTTACGAAGATTATCAGCAGGATTCCCCGACTCAAAAACGAAATGAACAGGAGAAGGACTGGATTGGGCAAATTTTCCTGCGATTAGTGCGAACCGGAGAGGGAGAAAAGGATACGCGACAGCGCCAACCAAAAGCTGAACTGTTAGCCATTGCTGGTAATGACCAAAAACAGCAGGAAGCATTAAGTGAATTGCTAGATGAAGGATTAGTGAAAGGACGTTTGCTGGTAGCTGGGAAAGATGAACAAGGAAAAGCGTGGATTGATTTAGCGCATGAAGCCTTAATTGAGGGTTGGCAGAGGTTTGCCCAATGGCGACAACAAGACCGAGATTTGCGGCGGTTGAGCGATCGGTTAGCAGATGGTTTACGCGAGTGGGTGAATAAAGGGGAGAATGAAAAATACTTAATGCAGGGGGGATTGCTGGCAGAGGTGCGGGAAAATTGGGAAAAGCTAGAGTTTTTATCATCACCTCAAGCGAAGAATTTTTATCAACGCAGTGATGCTTATGAACAGCACCAGATTGCCACATTAGAAAAGGCACTGACTGAATCACGATTGCGAGAGAAAGCCGCGAGGGTAGAGAATTTATTGACTATCCAACCCCTAGATAGTCTAGTTTTGGCAATTCAAACTATGGGTGAGAATCTGGAGAAATTACCCCAGCAGATTCTTGCACCAGTTCAGAACAGTTTGAATCGGGTGGTGAATAAAGTAAGAGTCTCCATTCCCTTCCGTGGTCATGAGGATTATGTCTG
>NZ_CAXTNP010000320.1:0-5411 GCF_964245575.1 uncultured Nostoc sp.
GATCGCAGTTGGCTGAACTTTGGGTTGTTGAAGAGATAGATTTGGTGATTCCGCTTTCTGCTGCTTTGGTTCTGGCCGGAATACCTTTGCTGAAGATAAGGTTGTTGAGTCAAAAGAACTCTTGCTAGAGGCTTTATGTGCATCTGAATTAGCTGAGTTCACCGCAGAAACAGGTTTTTTCGGTAAAGCTTTACCACCTGCGATTGAATCTTTAGTAGCCCGAAATGAGGTTTTTTGGGGTATGTGTGTTTCATTGGGATAAACTTCAACTACCTCAATTGGAATCTCTTGCTTAGGCTCAGGCATAAAAGCTGTAAACCAATATTTGCTCCCCATCAGTAAAATAGAGTGTAGAAGGATGGAACTAACTAGACCTGGGAGGATATCGAGGGGGCCCACGCTCCGATAGCGCTGAAATTCATGAGAAAAAGCCATGTTATTGTGCTTTTGCGTGATAGATAACAGCCTCAACAGTCTATTTACTGTCTTCTAACTTAGAGGATATCGCATCTGATTCAAGCAAAACAAACGAGATATTGGATAATATCTTTTTTCAACTTGATCGAGCCGAAATGGTCAACTGTGCCGATTTCAGGACATTCAGCAACATCCAAATCTTCTTCTTCGTGAAGAATGGCAGTTAATGTTTTGGTCTTTATAGGGTTTTATTTTGATCCGGACAGTCGAGCGATGCCTACGGTGGCAAGTTACACACTGCTTTTTCTAGTTTAGTTTTCAGGTGCGATCGCTTGTGCATCTCCCTGTTTAGCAAGTTCTAAAAGATTTGCCTGTGTCATAACCAATAAATCCAAAACCTAAGAAAATATTTTCTCTCTTAGGATTCCATATTTACAGGTAAAAACAACATTTTTAAAATTTTTCAAGCCCTGTATTTAAAATTTCATTGGATTTATGAAATTTGTTGTAAAAACACCTGCTTTATAGTATTTGTTTGCGCCTATGCATGAGGTAAATCAAATACTTACGTTCTTTTTTAATTACAGAACTTCCATTAGTAATACTTACTTTTTGAATCAAAACCTCAGAACAAAATGATAAAATATCATTGCTGATTTGATTAGGAGAAAATTCAAAATTTTGGTTTGTTAATCCCTGTGCAGTATCGCCACTTAAGTTAATACAAATAGTTAAAGTTTGAGAATTACTCAAAGAGTGTTCATCATCTACTGTTTCTAGTTCAGCTTCTGCTATGCCTAAATTAAACTCTTTACTCCAAGCTGGAAACTCTTGACCAGTTTGTTGCCCATAAACTTTCACTATTTCAATAGATGCAGCCCCTAAAGCCGTTAACCCTTTGCGGACAAATGCAACTAAGGTTTGCTGATTTGGTACTTGAGCAGATTCTAGAATTACTTCTAAACAAGCATCTTTGAAGACAACTTTTGCAGTGATCCCTTTGGGATGTAAGTGGCGGTTCATCAGAGATGCGATCGCCCGTGCATCTCCCTGTTTTGCAAGTTCCAGAATATTTGGCTGTGTCATAACCAGTAAAAGATAAAATCTCGGAAAATTAACTTATATTCTCAGGGTTCCCTCTTGACAGCCTTAAGTAACATTATGATGCAAGATATCAGCTAACCTGGGCTAAAATGTCTAGGATAAAGATAGTCATTCACAGACTTTTGCAATAAATATATTTTCCCTGTATCAACATCAAAAACTATTGTTTTTGTGCTTGTCAAATTAACAGGATTAATATTAATCAGTTTAATTCTAATTTTCAACATGAAGATTTATCAAGATCATGCTTGGCCCTCAACGCTAGAAGAAGCCATCGTTATCCAAGAAAAGCTGCGCGATCAAGTAATTACTGAAGATCAACTGCAAGAACCTATCCAGTACGTTGCTGGAGTGGATATGGGTTTTGAAGCTGATGGAACCATTAGCCGTGCAGCTGTCGCAGTACTGAGTTTTCCTGATTTGCAAGTAATCGAGACAAGCCTAGCACACCGTCCTACGACCTTTCCTTATGTTCCTGGGTTCCTCTCATTTCGGGAAATTCCAGCTGTTCTCGATGCCCTAGAGAAGATTAAAACAACACCAGATATCATCCTGTGTGATGGGCAAGGAATTGCCCATCCCCGCAGATTAGGTATAGCTAGCCACTTAGGGTTACTTATAGATATGCCGACAATTGGTGTAGCCAAGTCCAGGTTAGTAGGTAAGTATGAGGAATTGCCACAAACAAAAGGCAGCAGCCAACCACTTATATATAAAGGTGAAACGGTTGGGGCAGTTTTGCGATCGCGCACAGGAGTAAAACCTCTATACATCTCCAGTGGTCATCGAATTAGTTTACCAACAGCGATTGACTATGTATTACGCTGCACGCCCAAATATCGCCTGCCAGAAACAACACGCATTGCCGATCAATTAGCGTCGGCGAAATAAAGCTTGTTGAAGTTTTTTCTAAATACTTGCTTGCTCCTACTCAATCGTGTTAGGAATCGCACAGAAAGAAGTTGAAGTAGCTAACTAAATACGAATTACGAAGTTAGAACAATGAACGCACTAACTTTACAGTGGCATGATGCAGGCCAAGATAAAACTCAGAACATTTATGAACAACAGCCAAGTCAAAATCTTGGCACTGTCCGCATCGGTCGCGATCCCCTTCGGTGCGATATTGTTTTGAGTCACCCCACTGTCTCTGGTCTACACGTTGAAATATTTTTTCATCATCAGCAACAGCGCTTTTATATTAGGAATTTGCGATCGCAAAATCCCCCCGTTGTCGATGGACGGCAATTAGTCCAAGGTGAAATGCCTTTAACTCAAGGCACTAATATCTCTTTGGGACAAATAAAACTCAACGTTACTAGCGTTTCCACGGGTAGCATTCCAGCAACAATTTTGCTACCACCCAATCCAGCAATAAATCTCGAACATCACCACCATCCACCAACACCCCCTGCACCACCGCCAGGAGTTTATGGCTTAGAATGCCCCAAATGTCATAAAGTTTCCCCAGGAGAGAATCTACAAATTGGCTGTCATTGGTGTGGGACATCTTTAGCTGCGGCTGTGAGTGTGTTGGTAGGAGGGAATTAGGAGACGCGATTAATCGCGTCTGTACAAGAATTAGAAGTAGAGACGCGATTAATCGCGTCTGTGGAAAAGAGTTTTTTCCATGCCCAATGACCAATGACAAATGACCAATGACAAATGACAAATGACAAATGACTTACAAATCCAATTGAGTTGGGACGATCCGGCGACAGGTGAACGGCGAGAACCAAGGTTGAATATGCCGATCGCTTTTGGTCGAGAATTCGCTCGTTTACCAACTGAATTTAATGGACGGCGCGTTTCTCGGATGCTACTTAACAGTAACGAAGTTTCTCGCTACCATGCCCTAATTAACTGGGAACAAGACCATCTAGTAGTGATTGACCAAGGCAGCGTTAACGGTGTATATGTCAACGGTCAACCACAAACGCGCAGTGTTCTGGCTAATGGCGATACGTTGCAAATTGGCCCCTATTTAATAACAGTGACATTTGCTGTTAACGTATCCGCACCAGATACCACCCCCCCTTCAACGATTCACTTCAACGCAAATACCAATCTTCCAGACCCCACCTTGCCTGTAGTTCAGCCGCTAACGCCCTTGGCAAATAATTTCCCGCCACTAGCGTTTCAGGCACAAAAGGTTGCTGTGCAAGCACTTCATGCTACAGGACTGCCAGTAGATGAATCTGATTATCTAGCGATCGGGGCGGGACTGGGTAGCTTTTTATGGGCTGATTTGCTGCGAATTAGTGGTGTGCGTGCTGACAAAATTGTGGCTTTGGGATTAGAGGCAGAACCTTATGCTCGTTACAAGCGCCTTTGTTTGAATTCGCAAATTCCCTTATATGAAAGACTGCGTTCTAATTCTGACTCTTGTCCTGATAATATTTGGGGTTGGCCTAGTTATGCCTTGCGAGAAGCTTGGGGTGACTTAGCCAAGGGACAGATAAACTCAGCATTCAAGTACTTATGGCAAGTGTTTGCTGAACCAACATTTGCAGAAACTTATACTCCACGTGCGGGTAATGTCTTTGATTCCATAGATAGGGAGACGAAGCGCATTGGCTGGAATCAAATTTATCGCTATGGGCGAGTTAGGGGAATTCGCAAAACTGATGATGGCAGGTATTGCATAGCCTATTCTCGCGCCCCAGGAAATTATGCTTTTTTAGTTAGTCGTTATTTACATTTAGCTACTGGGTATCCAGCAATTCAGTTTCTCCCAGATTTGCAAGCTTATAGGGAAAAATATCAAGACTTTAAATCTGTAGTCAATGCTTATGAAGCTCACGATCATGTTTATCAGCAACTAGAGCAACAAGGTGGTACGGTATTGATTCGGGGGCGGGGAATTGTGGCTTCGCGGATTGTGCAGCGCATTTATGAAGCTAGAAAAAGAAATCGGAATATTGCAGTTTTGCATTTAATGCGATCGCCTAAACCTCAAGGCAACAAATTTCAAAATACCCAGCGCCTAGTCAAAAATCATTACGAATTTCAACCATTTAACTGGCCAAAAGCCTGTTGGGGCGGCGAACTCCGGGCAATGTTAGAAAAAGCCACCCCCGATGAACGCAAACGTTTACTAGCAGACTGGGGTGGAACTACCACCGCCGATCGCCAAGACTGGCAGCAAATTACTGCCCAAGGGTTAAGCGAAGGCTGGTATCAAATTAGCTTCGGAGAGGTTCTGGATGTAGAACGAGATGCCCAAAATCGGACTATTACCCGTATCCGAGAAAAAAGCTTTGGGGAAACGAAATTGCTTGCTGACTTTATTGTTGATGCTACTGGACTGGATGCCAAGGTAGATGCCAATCCCCTCTTAGCAGATTTGGTGAAACATTACAACCTCCCAGTGAATCACTTGGGGCGACTGACTGTAGCGAACAATTTTGAATTAGTAGAAATGCGTAATGATAGAGGTCAAATGTATGCTGCTGGGGCTATTACTTTAGGTGGCCCTTATGCCGCAGTTGATAGTTTCTTGGGCTTGCAGTACGCCGCATTAGTCGCTGTTGATGGACTCGCCGCCGCCCGTGCGCCTGGAGTTCAAAGGTTAAATGTTGTAAGTTCCTTTGGGCAGTGGTTGAAATGGGTGTTAAATCAGTCACCTTAGTCTAAGGCGGCAGGGGGCAGGAGGAATACAGTATTTATCTGGCTGTTTTGAGTAGCAAATCCCAACTTCGAGGATAAAAGGTGCAACGTCGAGGATAAAAGGTGCAACGTCGAAGATAAAAGGTGCAACTTCGAGGTTCAGAGGCTCAACGTTGGAGTTCAGAGGCTCAACGTTGGAGTTCAGAGGCTCAACGTTGGAGTTCAAAGGCTCAACGTTGGAGTTCAAAGGCTCAACGTTGGAGTTCAAAGGCTCAACGTTG
>NZ_CAXTNP010000320.1:5511-7747 GCF_964245575.1 uncultured Nostoc sp.
AGGCTCAACGTTGGAGTTCAAAGGCTCAACGTTGGAGTTCAAAGGCTCAACGTTGGAGTTCAGAGGCTCAACGTTGGAGTTCAGAAGCTCAACGTTGAAGTTTAAAGGCTCAACGTTGGAGTTTAAAGGCTCAACGTTAAGGTTCAAAGGCTCAAGTGGCGATGTCTACGATGGGCTACGCTTACGCAGAATTCTTGCTCTGTGATATGATGAGTAAAATAGGCGGTTATAAACTGCACGCTAGTCGCTTCAAGGGGGAGAACCCCTGTACAGCGCTGGCTTATCTACACAGGCAATTACTTCAATGGATAATAAAGTTAAAATTGCCACCGCGAGGATGATTTCAGTAGGACTGTATCCATCTCGTATCCAAGTAGATGGATTTTCTACCGATGTTGAAGAGGTGGGGATTAATTGCGAAGTTTGGGTGATTTGATTGGAGTTGACTGGAGTTGTTAAAGCAGTTTTCACGGCTCAAACTTATTTTAAATGTTTCTATGGAAATGGTATTTATGCCAGAAGAATGAGGAGATTCCCTAGAAATCGAGAGAAAGTAGAAATTAAGTAGAATCGAGAAGAAATCTCACAAGCTGTCTATGCAATGGGCTGATTTTCTAACCAATGAAGCTGCTATTCATAGCTTATCCCCAGAGCAAACGGCAGCTTTTGTAGAGCGTTTGAAGAATGAAAACTTAGGTAAGAGTCAGGTAAAACTTGCCAGTGAATTGAATATCGGTGTTGGTGTTTACAAAAAGCTGATGACTAAGGTGTATAACAAGTTTGCTCAGAGTTGTCCTGAGTTAGCGACTTCTAAGAGTCGGGGCAAACTAGAAAAGTTACAAGCTTGCCTGAGAGCAAAATATAATGGCAAACAAGACTTCAGCGTTAGCACTCAGTCGAACGCTGCCCACACCACAATTAAAGAAATTCATCAAAATATTCCCTCTGCTGTTCCATTTGAAAAATTTGTGGGACGTGAGGCAGAACTACAAAAACTGCACTCCTCATTACAAACATCTGGGCAAGTTGCCATTGTAGCTGGGGCGGGTATGGGTGGTGTGGGAAAAACTGAACTTGCTACCCAATACGCCAAACAGCATTTGCAGAATTATCAAGGTGGGGTTTGCTGGTTATCAGCACAGGGAATTGATGTCGAAATTCAGATTCTCAGATTTGCCCAATTGAAATTTAACTTCATTGCACCGGATGAGTGGGAATTAGCAGATAGGCTGAGATACTGCTGGGAGAAGTGGCAACAAGGTGAAGTGTTGCTGGTGTTTGATGATGTCACTGACTACGAAACACAGGTTCAGCCTTATCTACCCCCAGAATCACCCCGGTTTAAAGTATTGCTGACAACGCGCCAGGAATTTGATAGAACTTTGCCGCAATTACCTTTGGATGTCCTCAAACCATTGGCGGCGATGAAATTATTAAAATCGCTGGTTGACAGAGAACGACTTAAAAACGAGGCTTGGGTTGCCAGAAGAATTTGTAAATTCTTGGGATATTTGCCTTTGGCGTTAGAGTTAGTGGGGCGATATCTGGATACAATACCAGATTTGTCTCTGGAGACACTACTAAAGCGGCTAGAGAAAAAGCGATTGGAACACGAAGCAGTCGCCAAGGCTAACCCATTGATACGTTATGAATACGGCGTTGCTGAAGCTTTTGCATTAAGTTGGGAACAGTTAGATGAAAAAGCACAAGGCTTAGGCTGTTGGCTGAGTTTGTATGCCTTGGCTGACATTCCCTTATTTGTTGAAGCGATAGAAAATGACAATGAACAAGAATTCTGGGATAAAGCTATAGCCCAGTTGCAAAAACTGCATTTAATACAATGGCAAAGTAAAGGAATTTATCGTCTACATCCACTGATTCGGCAATTTTTCCAAATGAAGTTGGATGAGTCAAGTGAGGCAGATAATGTAAAAACTGCTTTTGTGGCGCTGCTGGTAGAAATGGCAAAGCAAATTCCTCAACAGCCTAACCCTGAAGATATTTTCAATCTCACTTCCGCTATCCCCCACATTGCAGAAATTGCAACCTATCTATCCCAGTATCTCAGGAACGAAGATTTAATTTGCCCTTTCACAGGCTTAGGCTGGTTTTATCAAGCTCAAGGACTTTATCAGCAAGCAGAATCTTGGTACAAACTATGTATTGAGGTAGCTGAAAATCGTCTTGGTTTAGAACATCCCGATGTCGCCACTAGCCTGAATAATCTCGCAGAACT
>NZ_CAXTNP010000321.1:0-7732 GCF_964245575.1 uncultured Nostoc sp.
GTCCCTCATCTCCCCAGTCCCTCATCTCCCCATCTCCCCATTTCTCCATCGAGCGATCGCCCTCAAATATGCTGCAATTGGAATCTGATAAATTTCAATCACAATCCAAACAATAATTGATAAATGTGATAAGAAAGTTAATATTGTCCAAATATATGGCATCCAAGTAATGGGTTCTTTGAGATTAGCAGGAAAATAGTAAGCTACTATGCCAATTAGAGTAGTGGGAAGAATTATAAAAACTGCTGCTGCTAGTCCATAACCCCAACCTAATTCCACACCTTCCAACTGGCCTTCTGTCCAACTAAACCCATTCCAACGCCAAATTAAAGGTGGTTGTCTAGAAGGCATCTTGATTTGCTCTAGTTCTAGGTTGACTGTAAAAATCTCTTGGCAAAAGTCACAAGCCATAGCTTCCATCAATGGCATGTGAGAAATCTTACCTATCCGACAGACTGGGCAGGGGTAAACTCCATAATAGTCGAAAGATTGGGCTAAGATTTTGGAACTAGGCATAATGAAACTGATATGATCCTAAAAAGTTGATCTGGTGAATGAGGACTTGGGTAAGAATAATGTATGGCGATCATCAATTGTCTGCAATAAGCTTTCGCAAGGTGAGATGACTTGTCAGGAGAATTATATATTTTTAGTTCTCAATCCTGGTTACTAGTCTTCACTCCCACATTTGTACTGAGTCTATCGCTTTTTTATGGTTTGTGGGGGTCTTGACAGCGCTTACTCTTCCTGTTAATGTTACTTTACATAGGCATATTTCTTAAGTTTTCCAGCAAAAGCCCCGTAAATGCTTGACACAAATTCCTACTTTTATTTTTGGTTTAGGGTGGTTCACCGGGAGTGAATCGAGTTTCCGTTAGGAAACCGCCCGGTGAACCGCAGAGCGAACTCTGCGGTTTTTGTTGTATTAAAGAGAATTTCATTGTTATGACTTATTTGAATAGCTGGTTTTATGGCTTTTACTTTTGGCCCAGACTAAATTCCGGGTAAATAGCGTCATGCCAATGAATCAGAACGCGCCCGGAACTCCTTAAAGGTTCCGGGCTTTTTTGTTATCGCAAAATAGTGCCCAATAATTAATTTTTAGGAGAATAGAATCATGATTAACGCCAAACTTGCCGCACAATCTCATCCGAACCACCAAACAATCGTTAAAATTTCCGAAAAAGTCGCTTTCGGGGGCAAAGAACTGGTAATTATCGGTGGCCCCTGCACTGTTGAAAGCTTAGAACAAATGGAGATAGTTGCCCAAAAGCTATCTACTGCATCGGTGCAGGGGTTGCGTGGCGGTGTCTACAAACCCCGCACATCTCCCTACGCTTTCCAGGGTATGGGAGAAGAAGGATTGGAGATTTTGGCAAGGGTACGATCGCACTACAATATGCCAGTTGTCACCGAAGTTATGTCAATTTCCCAAATTGAAGTAGTCGCCGCCCACGCTGATATGCTTCAAGTTGGTAGCCGCAATATGCAAAACTTCGATTTGCTCAAAGCTTTGGGACAAGCAGGTAAACCAATACTACTCAAGCGTGGGTTAGCAGCGACAATTGAAGAATTCGTCATGGCTGCTGAATATATCCTCAGCCACGGGAATCCTGATGTGGTGTTGTGCGAAAGAGGTATTCGCAGTTTCGATGATTACACCCGCAACGTCCTGGATTTAGGGGCAGTGGCAGCACTCAAGCAAATAACTCACCTGCCTGTGATTGTAGATCCTTCCCATGCAGTTGGTAAACGCGAACTAGTAGCACCTGTGGCTAGGGCTGCGATCGCTTGCGGTGCAGATGGATTAATTATTGAATGTCACCCAGAACCAGAAAAATCTGTTTCTGATGCCCGTCAAGCACTTTCTTTACAAGATATGGTGCATTTAGTTGATAGTTTAAAGCCTGTAGCAATAGCCGTTGGGCGCAGTATATCAGAAGCAATCGGGGCGGGTTTGTCACCTGCCCCGATTTTTTGTGCAGCTTAAATTTAGTTATTAGTCATTAGTCATTGGTACTAATGACTTTGATTTTTGCACGGCTTTTTATGAAAACGAGCGATCGCGGGAGGGTGTCGCAAAGACAAGCGATGTTTTTGTAACCGTGGGATGAGTAAAAATATTTATTCTGGCTGAAAGACAAACTGCGATGCCTACGACGGTAAACTACGCCTTCGTAAAATAAAGTCACATCAAGTTTTACAGCAATTTCTCTCCTAAAGGGGTAGGCGAAAAAAACAATTCTTAGTACATTAATGTTTAGTTTAGCTAATATTATGCTTTTCTAATTAGATTAATTGCAACCAACCATTTTGCGGAAAATGCGATGTCTAATGACAAGCTAGTACGTATCTGTGCTTTTTCCCTTTCCCCCAGAATTGTTGATATGCGTTGTTTAGCCCCTGTTCAGACGATAAAGCCTTCGTCTTTGGCTGCTCAAACTGTTCCTCGTTTTCAGAGTCTTATTCAAAGAGCGCGGTTATCGCTACTTGTATTAGGTCTAGCCTACTTGTGTAGTGCTTGTAATGCTTCCGAAGCCCAATCAACTGGAAAAGAAGCAGGAAAAAAACGATCTGTGCCAGTGGTGGTTGCTACTGCGGCTCAAAAAACGATTCCAATACAATTATCGGCTACGGGAACGGCAGAAGCATATTCCACAGTATCTGTCAAGTCTCAAGTGGGCGGACAACTTACGGGAGTCTATTTTCAGCAAGGACAGAACGTTAAGAAAGGAGACTTGTTATTTAAAATTGATTCCCGCCCTCTACAAGCCGCACTGATGCAAGCTAATGCTGCCAAAGCTAAAGATTTAGCTCAGGTGAAACAGGCACAGGCAAATGTGCAACAAGCGATCGCCCAGGTGAACCAGGCAAAAGCGAACGTTGTAAAGGATAAGTCCCAGGCAACAAATGCAAATGTGCAGGCTCGACGTTATGCTAAGTTGCTCAAGCAAGGGGCAATCAGTAAAGAACAGGCCGAACAGTATCAGACTACTGCTAATGCTCAACAGGCGACAGTGAAAGCAGATCAAGGTGGAGTGGCAAATGCTGAAGCAGCAGTGGCGGCAGCCCAAGCAGATGTCCAAAATGCTCAGGCGGTAGTAGTGGCAGATGAAGCTGCGATCGACAATGCCAAAGTTCAGCTTTCTTATACTTCCATCTACGCACCAATTGCTGGACGCACGGGTAGCTTGAAGCTAAATCAAGGCAACTTAGTACAGGCAAATGCCACCGATCCGTTAATTACAATCAGCCAAATTCGCCCGATTTACGTCAACTTTTACATTCCCCAGCGACTGTTGCCAGACATCAAAAAATATAGTGCTAACGGTAAGTTAGAAATCGATGCTTTACCTCCTAAAGATGCAGGGCATCCGGTACGAGGCGAACTTACCTTTGTTGATAATGGAGTCAATACCCAAACAGGCACAATTCAACTTAAGGGAACTTTTGCCAACGCTGACGAACGCCTCTATCCAGGGCAGTTTGTCAATGTAGTACTCAAACTGAGCGAAGAACTAAATGCCATTACTGTTCCTTCCCAAGCAATACAGAGTGGACAACAGGGGCAGTTTGTGTATGTAGTAAAACCTGACAAAACAGCAGAAATGCGTCTAATTACGGTAGCTGACACCGTTGGGAACGAAACGGTAATTAAGCAAGGGTTGAAACCAGGCGAACAAGTAGTCACTGATGGACAATTCAACCTAGTACCTGGTGCCACAGTCCAAGTGAAACCGGAAGTAGGAAGCAGAGGGGCAGGGGGGCAGAGAGCAGGGGGAGAAAGGTAAACTCCTCACTCCTCACTCCTCACTCAGCACTCAGCACTCATTCAAGGGAACGCGATGAACATTTCTGAGCTATTTATTCGGCGTCCAATCATGACAACTCTAGTTATGGTTGGCATTTTGATATTTGGGCTGATCGGTTACCAACAGCTACCCGTTAGCGACCTGCCCAATGTAGATTATCCAACACTCCAGGTAACAGCTAACCTGCCCGGAGCTAGTCCAGAGACGATGGCTTCCTCGGTAGCAACTCCCTTAGAGCAGCAGTTTTCTAGCATCGCGGGAGTGAGTTCGATGAACTCTACCAGCTCTTTGGGTAGTGCACAGATTACGCTGCAATTTGACCTAAATCGGGATATAGACGGGGCAGCACAAGATGTGCAATCTGCTATTTCTAAGGCAGCAAGGCAGCTGCCCACGAATATGCCTAATCCACCATCTTATCGAAAGGTCAATCCGGCGGATCAGCCAGTTCTCTATATATCACTCAATTCGTCTATTCTGCCCCTTTCAACTGTAGACAAGTATGCTGAGACATTGCTGGCACAACGCCTCTCAATGGTAGATGGAGTGGCGCAAGTGCAGGTGTACGGCTCCCAAAAGTATGCGGTACGAATTCAAGTTGACCCGGAATCGCTGAGTGTCAAAGGCATAGGAATTGATGAAGTAGCTGATGCGATCGCTAACGGAAATGTCAATTTACCTACTGGCACACTTTACGGTCAACAGCAGAATTCTACCATCCAAGCAAACGGTCAACTCAACGATGCCGCCAGCTATCGCTCCCTGAATGTGGCCTATCAAAACGGCGCACCAGTGCAGCTAGGTGAACTAGGTCAAGTTCTGGACAGCGTGGAAAATGATAAGATTGCGAGTTGGTATTTTCCTGTCAAGAAGGAGAGTAAGGGAGCAGGGAAGAAATCCAAAATCCAAAATTCTGGCGTGCGGGCGATCGTTTTGGCAATTCAGCGCCAACCGGGAACTAATACCGTTCAAGTAGTGGATGCCATCAAAAAACTGCTACCCACCTTCCAGACACAGATTCCGGCGGCTGTGAACATGGATATTCTCTATGATCGCTCCCAGTCAATTCAGGAGTCAGTGGATGATGTACAATTCACGCTGTTACTCACCATCGCTTTGGTGGTGCTAGTAATCTTTCTATTTCTTCGCAATATTTCTGCTACAGTCATTCCCAGTTTGGCAGTACCGCTTTCGATAGTAGCGACCTTCGGGGTAATGGTGCTACTGGGCTTCTCCCTCGATAACCTATCACTGATGGCGTTGACCCTTTCAGTAGGTTTCGTGGTAGATGATGCTGTAGTCATGCTAGAGAATATTGTCCGCCACATGGAAATGGGCGAAAGCCGCATGGAAGCAGCCCTAAATGGTTCTAAAGAGATTGGTTTCACAATTTTATCAATGACCATCTCCTTAGTAGCAGTATTTATCCCGATACTCTTCATGGAAGGCATTCTGGGGCGATTATTCCGGGAGTTTGCCGTTACCATCAGCGTTGCCATCTTGGTATCTGGCGTAATTTCCCTCAGCTTAACGCCAATGCTGTGTTCCAGATTCTTGAGTCCACCTCATCATGAGCAAGAGAGTGGGGAAGCAGGGGAAGCAGGGGGAGATGAGGGAGAAATTCTCAATTCCCAATCCAAAATTCAAAATTCAAAATCCCGAATCAAAAATTTTAACCGTCGTCTCTACAACTTTTCGGAAAACGTTTTTAATGTGATATTGGGCGGATACGATTGGAGTTTGAAGAAATCACTCAAGTATCACCGTACGACGATGGTGATTTCAGGAGCGATTCTTGTAGCAACAGTGTATCTATTTATAATTGTGCCTAAAGGGTTTGTTCCCAACGCAGATGTTGGACAAATAACTGCAACTACTCAGGCATCAGAGGATATATCCTTTGATGAGATGGTAAAACATCAACAGGCTGTAGCTGCGATCGCTTACCGCGATCCGAATGTCGATTCCATCAACTCCAGCGTCGGGGCTGGTGGGCCAAATGCTTCCGCCAACGCTGGCAGAATTTTAATCGAACTCAAGCCTCGTTCTCAACGCCATCTCAATGCTGATGAAGTTGTGCAAGAACTCCGACCGAAGTTGTCAGTTGTTCCTGGAATCAAGGTATTCTTACAAAATCCCCCAGCTATTAATGTGGGTGGACAACAAACAAAAGCGCAGTATCAATTTACTCTCCAAAGTCCCAATATTCAGGAACTTTACCAGTACGCTCCAGCTTTAGAAGAGAAATTGCGATCGCTCTCAGATTTACAAGATGTCAACAGCGATTTGCAAATCAAAAATCCGCAAGTAAAAGTAGACATCAACCGCGATCAAGCTTCGGCTCTAGGTTTGACGGCTAATCAAATCGAAACTGCTCTGAGTAATGCTTATGGCACTCGCCAAGTTTCCACTATCTACGCCCCCGATAGCCAGTATCAAGTAATTATGGGCGTGGAACCAAAATATCAGCAAAATGCCAACGCCCTAGATTTACTCTCAGTTCGTACCCCCAGTGGACAACTTGTACCACTCAACGCTGTAGCAACCTTGAGAAAAGATGTAGGCCCCTTGACTATCAACCACAAAGGGCAACTGGCATCTGTCACCTTCTCCTTTAACCTGAAGCCAGGAGTATCACTCGGTAACGTCACTGGGAAAATTGAAGAACTCGCCCGTAAAACACTGCCACCTACAATTAGTACAGGCTTCCAAGGTTCAGCGCAGGCATTCCAGTCATCGATTCAGGGCTTAGGACTGCTACTACTGGTTGCCATCTTCGTGATTTATATTGTGTTGGGGATTCTCTACGAGAACTTCATTCACCCGTTGACAATTCTTTCTAGCTTACCCTCTGCTGGATTTGGGGCACTGTTGACCCTGTTGCTGTTTCAAGTTGACTTGAATATTTATGCCTTCGTGGGCATTATTCTGCTGGTTGGCATTGTGAAGAAAAACGGGATCATGATGGTTGACTTTGCAATTATTGCCCGTCAAAACGGCAAAACCCCTTATGATGCTATTTATGAAGCCTGCTTGGTGAGATTCCGTCCAATTATGATGACGACAATGGCAGCACTTATGGGTACGCTACCAATTGCCCTCGGCTTGGGAGCCGGAGCAGATACACGCCGCCCCCTTGGTTTAGCAGTAGTTGGGGGGTTAGTATTCTCGCAGTTTCTTACACTTTATTTGACGCCTGTTTTCTATACTTATATGGAGTCTTGGCAAACAAAGCTCAAAAAACGCAATTGGCGCAAACAGCCAATTTAAAACTCCCCCGACTGAACAAATAACACTTGGTTCATTTGTTCAGTCGTGTTTAAACGATTCATTGTGGGAAAAATCGGATTTTTTTATTACAGCTATTTTCAGGTAAATAGACCACGCGGTAGGGGCACAGCAATGCTGTGCCCCTACGATAGATGTGGTTCAAATACTTGAATTCTGCTGTAAGTATTAATAATGATACAAATACGCCAGTAGGGCATGGCATTGCCATGCCCCTACGAGAAATCTATATGTATCAGGATTTTCGTGAATTGGTATAATTCCAAACTCTCCTCACAACCCGTCTACACATTAACAAAAGCCCTCTACAAGCTAATTCCAAAGCTATAGGGTACTTTTGATATAAACAGAATATTCCATACAAAAACTTTGTTCACGAGTAAGGTAGTTTTGGTTAGCAGAGCTTACTTACCTGTATTTTTTGGAGCCTGTGTTTGCTCCGGCGTAGCCCGTCGTAGACATCGCTTTTACAAATACCTCCAGCCATTTGATACTCCTAGCTATCTTCAAGACAGAAGCTGCTACAGACTGCGCGAAACACCGAAACGTCTTGGCAGAAGTTACTACTCTTAAGACGGAAGCTGCTACAGACTGCGCGAAACACCGAAACGTGAAAGCAGAAGTTAATTTTT
>NZ_CAXTNP010000322.1:0-7728 GCF_964245575.1 uncultured Nostoc sp.
CCTATGTGGGAGATCCGACGCAAGACAGAGAGAAGGTGACAGTAGGACGAGCTAGGGAGCATCCCATTTTTGCAAAAATATCAAATAGCGAGTTGACCATTGAGATAGGCACAACGTAATTGGGGAGCAATGCGATTTTGTGAGGTGGTTAAAATTCGGATACTAAATCACCTATTTAGAGGTGCGATCGCAGCTAAATAACTGTTTTTATTGAGAATTTACCTCTCTTACTGAGAATTTAAGTCCGATCTAACAAAATCGCATTGCTCCCACGTAATTGTAGTATGGAGGGAACATTGAATGGATGCCACTGAGAACCAGAAAGTTTCAACCTCATACCGATCTGTTTAATAGCAGACTCCACTGCCCCAGAACCAACAGAGCAAAGCTGTTCCGCTTGATAGTAAGCATAATTGACAATTCGGCTCCGATGCTTGTTCAAATAAGCACAAAAATTCTTCGCCTGTTTCTTGCTTAAATCAGCGAATAAAGCGATCGTTGCATTGACCTGACCAGTCCATAATAAGTTTTCTGCTTGTTTGAGCCGCTTGATAGAGCCACCAACTTTGTGGAGGTTCTCGCGTAAGTGATACCAATCGAGAATCTCCAGTCGTTTCTCTTGAGTGCCGATCTCAGCAAACAATTTCCACACACCATTATGCCCATCCCCTAGGCAAACTAATGGGGTAATCAACCTCTGTGAGTTGATCCAATCCAAAAGGGACTGATGATCGCCAAAGAATGCTCCGTAATAAATCCCACCTAAGCGTACTGCTTTGTAATCTCTCCACTCACATTCGAGTCCTTTTGGTGTCCGCAATCGTACTTTGCCCCCATCCAAACTTACTTCTGGAATTGCTTGTTTAGCTTGTGGTAAGTGCAATTCCTGTTTGTTTACCAGTCGATGTAGTGTACTATGTCCTACTTTGACTCCAGTTAAGGCTTGCAGTTCTAATTCGGCATTTTGGTATGATTCATTAGCACAAAGTCTAAGGCTACATTTCTCTAAGATTGGACTCAGGTGATTTCTTGGTGACAACCCCAATTTTTGTGCTTGCAATTCTTTTGATTGGTAATTCCCCTAGACAACTTTTGATCTGTCTAGTCCGTCCTTTGCTTGTACCCGTAGTTTGTTCGATAAAAAAAAGGCGATTTGAGGGCTGACGTGTTCAAGCATTTGCGTAGGCGTAGCCCGCCGTAGGCATCGCACTGTTTTTTCGATCCCTTCGAGAGTCTCTAATGCCTCTGGTGATGTATTTTTATACAGGATTGACGCGATCTCTTTTGCGGCGGCTTGTAAACGTTGTTTTTCTTCGGGGGTCATAGGTTTAGCCCAAATTCTTCTTGCGTAGTCCTTATACTACACTTTCCTTTGGTATTTTTGCATAAGTGGGATGCTCCCTGCTAATTTATTTAAATTGACAAAAACTTAATCAATTGTTCTCCACCAAATACTTAAACAAATCATTGAGGACAAGATTCGCAGAGAAATAATAACCAATCAACCAATATTGCCCCACTATATGAACTTTACCTTGCTTGACTACGTTAAGTTTTGACCATAAAGGTTGTGCCGTTAATTGTTGAATTGCCAGCTTTGCATCGTCGGGTTGAGAAAAGTTAGAAGTTACAACAAATAAAACATCTGCATCTATCAAACTCAGAAGTTCAGGGGATATAAAGTACCAACTAGTATTACCAAATATCTTAGTAAAGTTTGGTACAGCACTTGGTTTTTGCGAGAGTGGACGGTCTAAACCAAGCTCCTGCAATATTGAACCAGAAAATGAATTTTCAGTGCGGATAACTATTCTACCTGGAAAAATGTGTACAACTGATACCTGAGTTTGTTTAAGTTTTTCGCCCATGCTTGCTTTAAATTGGGCTATTCGCGCATCATAAAGCGCTGCTATTCGTTTTGCTTTTTGTGCTTGACTTAATGCTTGGGCTAGTTGCATGAATGATCTTTTCCAGCCTGCTACGTCTTTTGTAATTTGGTATACAACAGTCGGTGCAATGTGCGACCATAAACTGTAGCTTTCTAAAAAACCGAAATTAATGCTTACTATCAAATCGGGCTTCACAGAAAGAACCTTCTCAAAATTAGGTGGTAAGCCAATGTCTACAGCATCAGAACGCCGCCATGATGCTGGTATTTCTTTTTGAGGATAGCCAAAAAGTTTTACCCCTAAGCTAATAGCTACTTCTGTAGATTGGGGATCTAGTGAGATAATCCTTTGGGGGTGCAGGGGAACTGCTGTTTCACCTATTGTATGTTTGACTATACGGACATCTGCTTGAGATGGTGATTTAGGTAACGGGCTGTATGGGTATGAAAATAAACTGCAAGCACACAATGACAAAAGGCAAAAAACAGAAATAGTGCGGACAAGCATAACTATTGGTAGTGATCGCTAACTATATAATTGATAATTGTCAATATTCAATGCTCAATAAAAATTTCCATTCCAATGTTACGGTTGCAGTGAATGAACTATTACATTTATTGCAGTGGAGGGGCATGGTATAGACTGTAAACCTGTTATTATTCATAGCTCCAACCTGATGCCACTCCTAACATCAGCAGTCTAACTAATAGCAGTTGCTCCCGTACTACATACAGCTTAAAATTCATAGCCCACGCTCAAATATGCTTCAAAGGGCGCACCCGGAAAAATTTGCGTTTGACCGTTAGCCCCGACATAGTAAAGAGTGTCAAACAAATTCTGGAGATTGAGTTGTACTCGCAAGTTGTTGCGGCGGTAGTAAAGAGCAGCATCAGTGCGGAAGTAAGAGGGCAATGTAAAGGTGTTTGATAAATCTCCATAGCGCGAATCCACATAAGAAAGACCCAATCCACCACCAAATCCTTTCCAAGAACCGGTGGGAACAATGTATGTCGTCCACAAAGAAGCAGTGTTTTGAGGAACGTTAAGAAAACTCCCCACTCTGATGCTGTTGTCTTTAGTAACGCGCGGATCGATGTAGTTGTAGGAGAAAATCATGTTCCAACCCGGTGTGATTTCTCCAGTAGTATAAAGTTCAATCCCTCGACTTCTCTGTTTCCCAGTTTGGATTCTAAAGCGAGAATTATTCGGATCGACTGTTGTGAGGTTAGTCTGAGTCAAGTCGTAGAAAGCTAAAGTGCTAGATAATTTATTATTGAGTAAGTCTGTTTTTACTCCGACCTCATACTGAGTGCCACGGCTCGGTTGAAAAGAATTCCCCCGCGCATCAGTACCGATGATCTGCTGAAAAGATTGGCTGTAGCTGGCGTAGAAGCTTAGGGATTTAATCGGTTGATAAACTACGCCTAAGCGTGGACTAAAAGCATTATTATCTTGACTAGTACTTCGTCCATTCAAGTTGTTGAAAGAGCTTCTATTTAGCCAGTCGAAGCGTCCTCCTAAAAGGAACTTGAGCTTGTCAATTAGTGAGACTTGGTCTTGAAGATAAATCCCTTGAGCATTATTGGTACTAGAGTTATCACTACTACCCGTAACCGAGCCTACAGGCGTGCCATACACCGGATTGAACAGATCGATTGGACTGCGTGTATAAATATTTTCCTTAGATTTGGTATCTAACCAAAACAAATCAAAACCAATTAATAGTTTATGCTCGATGCTACCAGTTTGAAATTGACTCGTCAAATTGGTATCTGTGAAGTATTCGTTATCTATTTCACTGTAATCGGAAGCGATGCGGTCTAGCGTGCGATTATCAGCTTCTAGACTATCTGAGAATGTGGCCAAACCCCGCGCAGGGTTAGTGTTTTTGTTTCCATATTGGAAACCATTACGTAAAACCCAATTATCATTGAAGCGATGCTCAAGATGGTAGGCAATTCGACTCTCTTGAAAACGGTTACTATCAGAAGGCTCGGCTAAATTACGACTGCGTGGAATCTTGCCGTTGGGATTTGAAAAAACAGTACCATTAGCTATTAACCCCGCCTCTGGATCGCCATTTGGATACTCAACATCCTGATATTCACCTTCTAATGTTAAGTTGGTGTTTTTACCAATTAGCCAAGTCAAGGCTGGTGCTACAAAATAATGCTGTCGGTTTACGAAATCTACAAAGCTGTTTGCACTCTCGTAGTCGGCATTCAAGCGATACAACAAAGTCCGATCTTGATTTAACGGACCAGAGATGTCAATTGAGGGTTCAACAGTTTCCTCAGTTCCAACACGTATCTGACCAAAGTAATACGGTTCTGATAGTGGCTGTTTGGTAACACGGTTGATAACACCACCTGGGGATAGTTGTCCGTATAACACCGAAGCAGGGCCGCGTAAGAGTTCAATTTGCTCTGTGTTAGCAGTGTCAACAGTATTTATTCCTGATAAATCTTTCAAACCGTTACGAAATAAAGTACTACCAAAGCCTCGGATGGAAAAAGAATCAAATAGGGTCGATGGAAATCCAGTTGTAATAATGCCTGCTGTTCGCAATACCTCTCCCTGGTTTTGCGCGCCCAAATCATCGATCAGATGGCGAGGGAACACCTGAATTGATTGAGGAATCTCAAGTAGGTCTGTTGGTGTCTTTGTTGCTGTAGTTGTATTATTAACTTTATAGCCTGTTTCAGGCGGTGCTGTCACCTCTAATTCAATCGGTGCTTGATTTTCACTAGTTGGCAGTTTTTGCTGTGGCGGTGCTGGTTGCTGTGCTGTAGATGTGGTACTTGTCACCCCAATCACTAATCCTTCAGGACTGTCAAACAACTCCACTGCTGGTACACCCACCTCACCCGTCACTGTCACCCGTATGGTATTAACATTAATGTTAATAATAGTCACCTCGATAATTCCTACTGCTGGCTTCGATTGACGAAAGCGAGCGCCACTACTCAAACGCAACTGAGCGTTAGGGATGTCTGCAATATAAGAGTTACCCTCAGTTTTAGGAGTTACTTGCAGGCGACCGCTCTTGACACCTGTCTCTAAAATCACCTCCAAACCCTTACTTGTACTATTGAGCTTCACTGCCGTTATTGGTGTGACTTCTGTTTGAGGAGTAGGTGGTGATTGCACAAGCATTTGAGCGCTGAACCTGGAATGTTTAATCTGGTTAACCAGGGGAATTTCTCTATTTAATATTTCCTCACCCAGAACAGGAACAGTAAACGCAAATAGCGAACTTGTCAGCAATAGACTTTGCCAGAAAAAGATAGATATTATCTGTAAATTCATACCCACACCTCACACACCCACTTTGTTAAAAATATTAATCATATAGTCAACTGTCATCAAAGTTAATTAAAACCCCATAACCATGCAATATTCAGCCCTTATTTCATATTATGTAAATCTATACCTTTGCCAGTAAAGTTCATTTTTACATGTGTAATCGAAACCACATCTATTGTTACTTGACTAATTTGAGAAACAAAATTCTGATTTCTAGGATTTCTTAGCAATTAGTTACTGCTGGTTTTAGCAGACTGTACCTCACTCAAATTTTGAATTTTACTCTTTGCTTCATCTAAAGCTAAAGTTTTTTTAGGCAATGATTGCTCGGCAAACGCTGAATTAGATAGAAATAAGCGAGAAAACTAATATTAACCAGCTAACAGTTACATAGAGCAGTTTAGCAAACATTTATCACACGCTCCAGACAAATACACGACACAAGATTTTTGCGCTCGCCGCAGCAAGATTTACAGCGCTATCTAGGTGCAAACCTAATAACAGCATTAACTGCAACTGATTGCTGCAAACATCTTTACTAATTAAGTTGGTAAAGATACAAAGTTCTAACTGCCCTATTATCCCAAAAGCATATAATTTTTGAACGTTGATGTCTTGTTCGAGCCGGACTTTTTTTTGTTCCAAACGGACTTATTAACTGTGAAAAGATTTAGGATTAACTGCAAATTTCTTCCGAAATGCATGATTAAAAGAGCTAAGGCTAGCATAGCCTACTTTCCTCGCTACTTGTGTTACATTCATGTTTCTCTCGATTAGTAACTTGTGGGCTTGTTCCATGCGATAATCGTGCAGGTAGCCAAACACTGTAGTGCCAAAAACCTGTCGGAACCCTTGTTTGAGTTTGCGATCATTTAACCCTACCTGTCGTGCTAATTGTATAAGAGAAGGTGGATTATCTAGATGTTTTAATAAAATTTCTCTAGCATAATAAATGCGTTCAACATCTGATGGCTTCACCACGCTATTATTAACCTCACCTTGATTGATTTGAATTTCCTGTTCAATCAGTAATGTCATTAACTCCCACACCTTGGTTTCAAGATACATTCGCTTAGTAATACCTTGGTAAGGACATTGGAGAATTTGCTGCACTGCTAACTGCATTGCAAAAGTTTGAATTCCATAGCGTTCATAAGTCAATCGATCCGAACGTCTGATGAGATGTTGTAATTCCTTTGGAAGTTCACCAGATGTATCTCCTGCAAATGCTCGAAACGCTTCTGGTTTGATATGAACAGATATTTCTACTTCTTGCAAGAACTTCTCTGGTGAATAAATATGCTCTGGAGCCATACCACTGCCACTCAAGAAGTATTCTCCAGTGCTAAAGTTAAGATTTTTAGATGGCGAATCTATTAAAATAAAAAATTGAAATTCTATCCAATGTTGTCTGTCTATATATTCTACAGCTATTGATTTTTTTAACTGATAGTTGTAGATTTCTAAGGATATACAATCTCGTAGCCAAATTTCTCGGCGATATCCTGACCCAAATGGATGCCGACGGGTGATATCAAAGTCATCAGTGCAGTTATTCTGTTGAATCAGCTCTGCTTGATAAAGTTGTTTAGCGTAATCTGCTAATGAAAGGATTAGTGTCATAATAAAGTTAACTTACTAAATTTTTAATTTCCAACTCAATTAGTTGATAAAATTCCCAGGTAGTAAATAGAAAAATAGCAATGTAATATTGCCTACCTGCAACAACACGCACAGGCTTATTTATAAACACTATTGAAGTAGTCAGCAATAGACCCTGCCAGAAAAAATAGTTTAATCTCTGCCGCTTCATTGGATTTTCCTCACACAGTTGCTTAGGAGTCACTCACCACACTCTTAAGTTAAGATATAAAGGGAAGTGGAAAACCTATCACCCTTTATCCAAAACCCCATAACAATCTCACTCCAATTCATGCTCCGGGAATTGGGATTGTCGGACTACTGTACGTCATTTAACTTAGTCTGAATTTTACCAACTTAGTGAGTAAAATACCAGATATATTTTTTCTCAAAATCTCAAGGAATCTTGCTGCTACCCAGAGAAAAACTGCTCCTGGGGCGAGTACAATTGAGTATTGAAGCTGCTTTTAATTAAAATCGTCTCAAAAGTATTGTTTGATTGACCTAAGTCTTTTGTCAGAGTATCTTTATCAAATGCAACACTATGTAACCAATATTATTGGTAATATCATCACAGATGACCTATATATCAGGGCAAACGCATCTAAATTACTCTTGATCACAACGAAGGTTAAGAACCAACGAAAAAATCTTTCCTTTCGCGCTTGATTATTTTTTAAGCCCCAAAGCGATGCCTGCGGCGGGCTACGCCAACGCCGAACACTTTCGCAATAAGCAAGAGTTAATGACATTGATTTCGGTCTATTGAGAATAGACTTTGCTTATTGACATGATGCGGCCGCCCTGACCTATGAACCTATCCCACTATAGCGGTTTTCGCTTGAGTGAAATACAAAATGTGGGAGGATGAACAAAGTCAACAGCAAAGTGC
>NZ_CAXTNP010000323.1:0-7681 GCF_964245575.1 uncultured Nostoc sp.
CATTAAGATTGCAAGCCGATGCATTAAGATTGCAAGGATATAGGACTCATATTTGATTTTTGAAAAAAAACTCAGTACACCTTTATTCCTTCTTCCCAGTCCCAAGTATTGAGCGATGCACTGAGTTTCGACACTTCGACTGCGCTCAGTGCATCGCTGCGCCAAAATCGAGCGAAGTCGAGATTCAACTACCGCTTGTTGTTGGCGCAGCCTCTCGTAGAGAAGTGTCCCCAGCCTCTACGAGTAATTCACCGAATCAAATCGGATTGCTATATGTGCCAAATAGTTGAAATCTTGTCAACCTTTATGCTTAAAATTGCACAAGAGGTTTATTTAGCATCTACTGACAGCTAAAGTCAACCCTTTGCAGGACTCCCATAAGCAATGCTGACTGAAATTTTGCCTTTTTCCTTTGAGTTAAACACGATCGCGATCGCCGGAGCGAGTTTGTGGTCATTGGCGCTATATCTAGGTTTTTCCCAAGTCAATGAATGGGTAATCGAGCAACTCAATCGCTGGTTTAACTTTGCCGAGCGATCGCTTTATACCAGCCAATCAGAATTTGAAAAGACTCGTAAAGCTAGAGAATCCCAAAACTCTTTCTACGCTTCATTATTTAGCATTGTGCCTTTTTTGGTAGTTGGTGCTTTATGTAACTGGGTTCTGGAAATTAGTTTAGGTGAAAGTTGGGGAATTAGTACAGGTATATTAGCTTGTATGGGCGCTGGCATTTATGAACTTGGACGCAGGGATGGAGAATCTTCGGATTAAGTAGAGAGCGCAAAAGGAAAGACTTACTCCAATTTCTCCTTTCCTGCTCCCTTATCCCCCCCTGCTTTTCCTACTTCCCAATTTCCTCACCAACAATCTGTGCTATCTTTTGGGCTGCACCGCTTTCGCCACGAATCTTACGGAGTTTAGCGCGGATATCGTCCAATTTTTCTGGATGGGCTAATAAGTCTAGCACCATTTCCCCAACTTCTTGCGGTTGAAGTTTACCCATAAGTTCTGGCACTATCTCTTTTTGTGCCCAGATATTTGGCCATGCTAATAAACCTTTGCGTCTTACAAATCTCAGGAATAACCAATTAATTACCTTCGCAAAAGGCGTACCTACTCCTGGCAGATTTGCCAACAACCCAGGTAAACCATCCCAAGAACGCATGGCGTCAAGTTGCTGTGTTGGCAGCAAAACAATCATTGGAATCCCTAAAGCACCGAGTTCAGCAGTGTTTGCCCCCACCGTAGTCAAGCAGATACAGCACTGGGATAATAAGTGATATGCAGGGTTTTCTTGCCACAGTTCCATAGTTAAGCCCGTTGTTGTTTTGAGCAATGCTTTGCCTCTAGCGTCCTCTGGGACAATTAAGCAAGCACCGCCAAAGCCAAAGATTTCAACAATAGAGTTTTTTTTGGGATCGGCAAAACTAGCTAAAGTTTGTAAATCCAAAGTTGGGGCTACAGGAATCACAAATTTTGTTTGGGGCCTTTTAGCATGGATGTATTCGGCGATCGCTAAACATAATGGCACTCCTTGGGCTAATTTTGCCGCTTTTGAACCAGGAAGTAGACCAATTAATTCAGTCTCTTGTCCTACCTTGTTGTCATTAGTCATTTGTCCTTTGTCGTTTGCTAAGGACAAATGACTAATGACTAATGACGAATGACTACTAGCTTCTACCATCAAATCACCGACAACGGTGAATTTGTGAGCATATTTCTGGGGGACACCGGCACCAACTTCAGGTTTCATCATGCCAAAGCGGTCAATCCACTTATGCCAACGAGCTGACCATTCGGCGTAAACTACTGTGCGATATCCCAGCTTTTTGCCTATAACTACGGGGAAAATTTGATCGCCACCGAGAAAAACAATTACACCGTGACTTCTCCAATCCCAATTCTCAAAGGTTTTACCCCAAAGCAAAAATTGCCAAAAATGCTCTGCTCCCTGTACTCTATCTACTTCTGGGTAAGAAAGAGCGATCGCAGCTTCTTTACCACTAGCATTTGAGCAAGGTGATAATACCACAGAAATCCTCACTACAGAAGGGTCATCCCCTAGTTCTTGCCGCAACGCCTTCACTACTGGACGCACCCAGGTTGTTACCTCACCTGGGCCATTTGATAGGATGAGAATATCTACTTGAGTCATTAGTTAATGGTCAGGAGTTAGGGGCCATTAGTCAAGAGGCAAATATTACTAAATTCGTTCCCATGTTATAAATATATACTGTAGCTTGTTGGTAAGATTTGATAACCTGTTCCACATTTAATTTGCATAGAGTCGGCAGTCAGGATGCAGTTCAATCCTGAATTTTAAATGCCTGAATTTTGAACGCTGCACCGAATGACCGACTGGAAAATGATGGAGTTGTTTGAGCGAGAAGCAAAAATTCTGTGAAATGGAATCTAGGAGCTTTAATATCTGCGGCTTTGTTTATTAGTATTTGGAAGGAAAAACTTTGGGCGATAAAGCGTTAATCTGTAGGATAATTTAAATACGACTATTGCTTGATAATCTCTGAATTTAACCCGAAATAAACTTGTTTCTCTGCTACTTAGTAGAAGTCACAACCAAATAATTCAAGTCTGCCTATGCATACTAAAAAATATTTAGTATACATAGGCAAGTTTTGTTTTATCAAACAGAATAAAGGCGTCAGTCGTCAGAATTCAGTTAGGTATTCTGTACGACACAACGAATAGCTCAGTGCATCGCTGGCGGATGAATAACCGCCAGCGATGCACCCCACCAAAGCTAACGGAAACGTCTCCGGCTTTGCTCCTGAATTCTGAATTCTTCTTCAAAACCAGATTGAAATCGCTTCATAGTTATTTAACTATAAGTTAAAAATGATGTAACAAAATATTTACATTAATGTGAGGTATTACTTTTAGATAAAGTCAACAAATACAAAGAAATATTTCGTTTTTTATATCGATTTGTATCAGATAGACGATAAAATGCCCAGTGGGTAAGTGTTTTCTGATAAAAAACACATATTGCCTAAAGATCACAAGTTACCTGTGGCTGATGATGCCGCTAGTAACTTCCAGAGAGAACACGCATCAAAGGAGCCGAAGAAGCATGTTCACACACGTCAAGTCCACCATTAGACACATTGCGCCAGATAACTTACGCGGACGTAATTTAATCAAGGTGGTCTATGTCGTGCTTGAGTCCCAGTACCAGAGTGCATTATCGCAAGCAGTTCGCACGATTAACGCGAATAATCCCAACTTGGCGATTGAAATCAGCGGGTACTTGATTGAGGAACTCCGCGACCCAGAGAATTACGAGGAGTTTAAACGAGAAATTGAGAGTGCGAATATCTTCATCGCTTCCCTCATTTTCATCGAAGACTTAGCACAGAAAGTAGTAGCAGCAGTAGAACCACACCGGGATCATCTGGATGTTTCTGTTGTCTTTCCCTCCATGCCAGAAGTAATGCGCCTGAGTAAAATGGGCAGCTTTTCTCTTGCACAGTTGGGTCAGTCAAAAAGTGCGATCGCCCAATTCATGCGGAAACGCAAAGAAAAATCAGGTGCGGGATTCCAAGATGGAATGCTGAAGCTTTTGCGAACCCTACCGCAAGTGCTGAAGTTCTTACCAATGGATAAGGCACAGGACGCTCGAAATTTCATGCTCAGTTTTCAGTATTGGCTAGGTGGTTCTCCAGAAAACCTGGAAAACTTCTTGCTGATGCTAGCTGATAAATACGTATTAAAAGGTTTAGAGAAACAAAATTTTGCATCTTCTACATATCAACAACCGGTGGTTTATCCCGATTTAGGGATTTGGCATCCTTTGGCTCCTAGTATGTTTGAGGATGTTAGAGAGTACCTCAATTGGTATACAGCTCGTAAGGATATTTCTAGGGATCTAAAAGATCCCCTAGCTCCTTGTGTCGGGTTAGTATTGCAACGTACTCACCTAGTTACAGGGGATGATGCCCATTATGTAGCAATGGTGCAGGAGTTGGAAGCACTAGGCGCACGGGTATTACCTGTTTTTGCTGGTGGTTTGGATTTCTCCAAGCCTGTGGATGCCTACTTCTATGAACCAAATACCAACACACAGTTAGTAGATGCAGTGATATCGCTAACTGGTTTTGCTTTAGTGGGTGGCCCAGCTAGACAAGATCATCCCAAAGCAATTGAGTCACTCAAACGCTTAAACCGTCCTTACATGGTGGCGTTACCCTTAGTTTTTCAAACCACAGAAGAGTGGATGGATAGCGATTTAGGCTTGCATCCTATTCAAGTAGCTTTGCAAATTGCGATTCCGGAATTGGATGGGGCAATTGAGCCGATAATTTTATCAGGTAGGGATGGGACTACAGGGAAAGCGATCGCACTACGCGATCGGGTAGAAGCTGTAGCCGAACGCGCCTTAAAATGGGCAAATCTGCGCCGCAAACCGAAGCTGGAGAAAAAAGTCGCCATCACCGTTTTTAGCTTCCCGCCAGATAAAGGCAACGTCGGAACCGCCGCTTACTTGGACGTATTCGGCTCCATCTATGAGGTAATGAAAGCCCTCAAGAATAACGGCTACGACTTACCCGAATTGCCAGAATCAGCCGAAGCGTTGATGCAAGAAGTCATCCATGACGCTCAAGCGCAGTACAACAGCCCAGAACTGAACGTTGCTTACAAAATGTCGGTTCCTGAGTATGAAGCGTTAACTGCATACTCTCAACGTTTAGAAGAAAACTGGGGCCCACCTCCTGGACATCTCAATAGTGATGGGCAAAACCTGCTGATTTACGGTAAGCAATTCGGTAACGTCTTCATCGGTGTCCAACCTACATTTGGTTACGAAGGCGATCCGATGCGGTTGTTGTTCTCCCGTTCAGCTAGTCCTCACCACGGTTTTGCTGCTTACTATACGTACCTAGAGCAAGTTTGGAAAGCTGATGCTGTACTGCACTTTGGTACACACGGTTCCTTGGAATTCATGCCAGGTAAACAGATGGGGATGTCTGGTGATTGTTATCCAGATAACTTAATTGGCTCAATTCCCAACCTGTATTACTACGCAGCTAATAATCCGAGTGAGGCGACAATTGCCAAGCGTCGGAGTTATGCCGAAACAATTTCCTACTTGACACCACCGGCAGAAAATGCTGGTTTGTATAAAGGTTTGAAGGAACTCAGCGAGTTAATTGCTTCTTACCAAACCTTGAAAGATAGTGGACGTGGCATATCCATTGTTAACAGCATCATGGATAAATGTCGGATTGTGAATCTGGATAAGGATATCAATCTGCCAGAAACCGATGCCAAAGAGATGAGTGCCGACGATCGCGATAATATTGTTGGCAACGTCTACCGCCGGTTGATGGAAATCGAGTCTCGGTTGTTGCCTTGTGGTTTGCACGTGATTGGGAAACCGCCAAGTGCAGAAGAAGCGATCGCAACTCTCGTCAATATCGCCAGCTTGGATCGTCAAGAAGAAGAACTTCAAGGCTTGCCCGGAATTATCGCTAACAGCATTGGGCGTAATATTGACGATATTTACCAAAGTAACGACCGAGGCATTTTACAAGATGTCCAGTTATTGCAAGATATCACCTTAGCAACCCGTGCAGCAGTTAGCGCCCTTGTCCAAGAGCAAACCGACGCTGAAGGGCGAGTTTCTCTGGTTTCCCGGTTGAATTTCTTCAATATGGGCAAAAAAGAGCCTTGGGTAGAAGCTTTGCATAAAGCAGGTTATCCCAAAGTTGACACAGCCACACTCAAACCCCTATTTGAGTATTTGGAATTCTGTCTCCAGCAAGTTTGTGCCGACAACGAACTAGGAGCATTACTCAGAGGCTTAGAAGGCGAGTACATCCTACCTGGCCCTGGTGGTGATCCCATCCGCAACCCGGATGTCTTGCCCACGGGTAAGAATATCCATGCACTCGATCCGCAATCCATCCCCACAACAGCAGCAGTACAATCAGCCAAAATCGTTGTAGACAGGCTTTTGGCACGTAACAAGGCAGAAAACGAAGGAAAATGGCCAGAAACCATCGCCTGTGTCCTTTGGGGAACCGATAATATCAAAACTTACGGCGAATCCCTAGCGCAAATTATGTGGATGGTGGGTGTGCGTCCGGTTCCCGATGCCTTGGGACGGGTGAACAAGTTGGAATTGATATCTCTAGAAGAATTGGGACGCCCCAGAATTGATGTAGTAATCAACTGTTCTGGGGTATTCCGCGACTTGTTCATCAACCAAATGAACCTGCTAGATCAAGGGGTGAAGATGGCAGCTGAGGCAGATGAACCTTTAGAAATGAACTTTGTTCGCAAACACGCTTTGCAGCAAGCCCAAGACATGGGGATTAATCTGCGTCAAGCAGCAACGCGCGTTTTCTCCAATGCTTCTGGTTCCTATTCGTCAAATATCAACTTGGCGGTAGAAAACAGCACTTGGGATAGCGAAGCCGAGTTGCAGGAAATGTATCTCAACCGAAAATCCTTCTCCTTCAATTCCGATAACCCCGGAATGATGGACGAATCCCGGCAGATTTTTGAAAGTACATTGAAAACTGCTGATGCAACTTTCCAAAATCTGGATTCTTCCGAAATTAGCTTGACGGACGTTTCCCACTACTTCGACTCTGATCCCACTAAGCTTGTGGCAAGTCTGCGGGGTGATGGTAAAAAACCAGCATCTTATATTGCAGATACAACCACAGCTAACGCTCAAGTGCGGACATTATCAGAAACCGTGCGCTTAGATGCCCGTACCAAATTATTAAATCCCAAATGGTATGAGGGGATGCTGAATCATGGTTACGAAGGTGTGCGCGAACTCTCCAAACGATTGGTAAATACAATGGGTTGGAGTGCGACAGCCGGCGCTGTGGATAACTGGATTTATGAGGATACTAACGAAACCTTCATCAAAGATGAAGAAATGCAGAAACGGTTGATGAATCTTAATCCCCATTCTTTCCGCAAGGTTGTATCAACTTTGTTGGAAGTGAATGGACGCGGTTATTGGGAGACTAGCGAGGATAATTTAGATCGCCTGCGCGAGTTGTACCAAGAAGTTGAAGACCGGATTGAAGGGATAGACTAGGATTACATGGGCAGGCATAATGCCTGCCTTAACTTTTCAATCTGAGATAGGACTATGAGTGCTTTAACGGTCAACCTTAAATCAGTATTGGAACTGACAGATGAGCAGTTTTTTAATCTATGTCAGGCAAACCGTGACTTGAGGTTTGAACGCACTGCTATGGGAGAATATCATAGCTCCTTTTATTCTATTTAAAATCTAAATATTGTTGATTAACTAAATATTCATCAATATTTTCTAAAATTTGTCTTAAATATTTTGTAACTCTTTCACTTATTTCAACAAGATTTTCCGCAGATGTATTTTGACCAACTTCCTTAAAAGACATAACACCATGAGCTAAATCATTTCTATTTTTTTTTATTGAGAGTAAATCAATTCCATCTCTAGTATCTTTGTCAGTAATGACTGAAAATCCATATAATTTAGCTATTATTTTGATTTCTTTAGCATCTACATTCCCAGAAAAAAGATCATCTCTATTAAAGCCAGATTGAATAATATCTCTAAAAATTATTTCTGTTTGCTCTACAAAATTATTAACACCACATTGCTGTACATTGTTTTTTACATTTTTCAAAATTATTTTTTTAATTTCTAGCC
>NZ_CAXTNP010000324.1:0-7614 GCF_964245575.1 uncultured Nostoc sp.
GATATGGCAACCAATAAAGCGGATTAGTAAATTGTAGATGCACCCTAATAAATTACAGCCCTCAGCTTTTAGTTGAAGGCTTTTTTATTAATATTTTTTAATTTAAGAATAAAATAAATTTGCTTATAGATTAAATCTTCCCGGATATGGCAATCAATCAAGCGGATTAGTAAATTGTAGATGCACCCTAATAAATTGCAGCCTTCAGCTTTTAGTTGAAGGTTTTTATTATTTAAATATAGATGGCAGCAAGCTGGGAGCTAACCATACTGCGTAACCAATAAATCCAAAGAGCAAGGTAATTAGGACAGTAATACCGTAGCTGATGCAAATTAATAAACCGTCAGATTCGATGGTGGCAACAGTCAAAAGTAAAATACCTACAGTGGGGATGGGATTTGTAAAGGGAATTGGTAATATTAGTAATACTGTTAAAAAGGAGATACAAAGCCCATTAATTCGCCAAATTAAAGGATTATGGGCTATTTTTGCCAATCGGGGACGGGCGATTTTTTGTAACACTTTGGTAAGACGTCCCAAATTTTGCAAAAGTAACTGGGCAAAGGGACGAGGAAATTTGTAGTTAGCAATTCTTTTTGGCAGCCAAGGCGATCGCCTCCCTAAAACCATTTGGGCTGACAACAGTAAACAAGCACCACCAAAAGGGCCAGTTAATCCCGGTGGCATAGGAAACAAAAAGGGCAAAACTAATAATGTAATTACTAGGCAGAACCCCCGTTCTGAGGTTTCTGCCAAAATATCACCTAGAGTTAGCGGTTGTTCAGCTAGGCGTTGCAATAGGGACTTTATATCTTGAGAAAATCTCAGATGCATTTGGTGCGAGCTCCCACATTTCTAACAGAGGGAGATGAGACAGAATAACTCCTAACTCCTAATTTTTGGGGGTACTAAAACAGTTATAGCTTTAGGTATAACCCGAAAATGAGCAGGAGTGTAGGTAGTGATTTCACCATCTGTATTGATAGGGCGAGGTTTGCGAGTATGCACCTCTATTTCTTGACCTTGAACAGAGTGTACACTCTCCCAATGTATATGTCGCCCTTGTCGCATCGCAGGGAGTAATAGTATAACCTGCCACCAATGTCTAATCTCCAAGCTATACAGGTCTAGCCTTTGGTCATCTATTGCCGCATCGTCAGCCACTGCCATACCACCGCCGTAATAGCGGCCGTTACCCACAGCAATTTGCACTGTTTTCACGCGAACTGATTCACCATTGATTAAAATCTCCGCAGTAAAAGGTCTAGCTTCCCAAATCACTTGCAATGCAGTGGCGGCATAAGCAAATATTCCCCAACGGCGTTTGGCTTCTTTGGTAAGTTGCTGGGTAATTTTTACACTCAATCCCAGACTGGCAACGTTAAAAAAGTGCTTGCCGTTCACCCAACCCAAGTCGATGCGGTGTAAATTTCTATATGAAATAATTTTGCAAGCTTCGCTGAGGGAATTCGGGATTCCCAAAGTCCTCGCTAGGTCGTTGGCAGTTCCTAAAGGCAAGATTCCCAAGGGCAACTGAGTATCAACTAAAGCATCTACTGCCGCATTGAGAGTCCCATCTCCTCCACCAATGATTACCAAGTCAACTTGATGCTGATAGCGAAATATAACTTCAGCAAGATGTTTGGGGTCTTCTGTAGACTCCTCAATTAAATCAAAGCCGAGTGTCTTCAGATATTCAATCGCTTCCGATAGACCCTTTTGCCCTTGGCGGGCATGACGATTTACTAACAGCAGTGCGCGAGAACTCATGGGTAGTACCTTTTGTAGTTGATATGTCCAATTATCCGCATCCATGTATTCTGCTTTAAGTTGACTATCAAAAAGTGTTTAAGGTGTTATGACAGTTATCAAAAATTCATATCGTCAATGGTTATTATGTTGTATTTACGAATTTTTAATTTCTATTTTATCTAGTTTATCTCTATTAGCCGTCGGTATGTTGATATTCATTAAATACATTTTTTACTCACTAAATGACTGGATATAGGTATTTTCAAAAGAGGATTTATGTCAATATTATAATACCCAGAAGATCATACTAACAATGAGATATTGTTTATTGGTATAAATATTTTTAGATAAAATTTGTATTTATATTAATATTTACAATTATTTAACTTTATTTAATTAATCAGAAAGATTGTTTGTAGTTTGCGCTGTCTTCGCTAAAGTTCTAAGAGGAAGCCTGAGCTACTCTTGCTTCCCCTACTTAAGATTTACTTATATCAATTTTAAAAATGATTGCGACAGATGGACAGAGAAAACCCAGATGCACTAAGTGGTTTCCAATTCAAAATCGTTCGACTGAGCGATCGCGAGTGCGTCTCGTAGAGAGGAGGAACGAAGAAGCAATCGCAAAGGCTGGGATTGCTTCCTCGTTCCTCTTCGCAATGACGGATACAAAAATGGGATGCTCCCATAAAGAATTCAATTCAGTCAAGCAACTAACGTGCGACCTCCAGTCGTTCGGGCTTAGTACAGCATTTCATTAATTCGTAACGAATTAAATTTGGCAATACCCTACAATGCCAATGCATCAGCTTACATTGTTAATGCATCGGCTTACATTGTTAATGCGTCGGCTTACATTGTTAATGCATCGGCTTACATTGTTAATGCATCAGCTTGCATTGTTAATGCATCAGCTTGCATTGTTAATGTGTTCACCTGCATTAAAAACGCTAGGCTTTTACGCAAAACTGTACTTAGTGCTTACCCGGAAAGTTAATTGACATTAGCAATCCTAAATTGAGAAATCATTGAAAACTTAGTAGGTATTGTACTTCCTGTGCCGTTTCACTGGATTCATCCACACTTCTAAACGACTAAATGCTTGTGAAGAAAGTAAAGTCAAACATAAATAAACCACCGCCACAGCCGCGTAAATTTCAAAAGCGCGATAGTTCCCGGCGACAATTAACTGTCCTTTGCGAAACAATTCTTCAAAACCAATCACTGCAACTAAGCTTGTATCTTTCAACAAACTAATAAATTCATTACCTAAAGGTGGAATCATCCGTCGGAAAGCCTGGGGAAAAATTATATAACTCATTGTTTGTACAGAACTCAAACCTAATGACTGTGCTGCTTCTGCTTGTCCTGGTTCAATTGATTGAATCCCAGCACGAACAACTTCGGCAATGTATGCGGCGCTATTCAAACTTAAAGCAATTACCCCAGCAGTTAGGCGATCAAAACTAAATGTCAAACCAAGTTCTTGCAAAATTGCTGGTAATCCAAAATAAATCATAAAAATTTGCACCAACAAAGGCGTTCCCCGGAAAAAATCTACATACGCCCTCGCCACCCAACGCACAGGTGCAATATGAGAAAGGCGGACAATACCAATCAGGGAACCTCCAATTAAACCAAACACTACAGAAAGTATCGTCAATTGTAACGTTACCAACACACCTTGTAATAAAGTTGGAAAAGCTTGCAAAATCACGCCAAAGGAGGTATATATTTTAGGCGCGTTAGTGTTAGTTTGATTCTCAAATAGTGATTTAGCTGGTAGTGATGGCGGTTCAACTTTAAACCATTTCTGGTAAATTTTGGAATAAGTGCCATTTTTCAGCACCCTATCCAAGCCATCATTTATCAATGCCAAATTCCGTGAGTTTTTAGGTGTAGCAATTCCATAAAACTCCTCTGTCAGCAATTTCTGTACTACTTTAATTCCCTGAAGATTGCCCGTATTAATGGCATATACAGTCATAGGTGCATCATTAATTACTGCATCCACATTGCCATTGAGCAATTCTTGCAAGGCTATGGGCGCAGAATCAAAGCTGCGAATTTGCACCCCAGGAATACTTTTAGCCTTTACAGCCCCAGTTGTACCAATTTGTACAGCAATTTTTTTATTTTTGAGACTGTCAAAACCAGTAATATCTTGATTGTCTGCACGAATTGCGATCGCTAACCCAGCTTTAAAATAAGGACGGGAAAAAGAAATAGTCTTCGCCCTCTCCTCTGTAATCGTAATGGAACTAATCGCCGCATCTACCGTTTTGGCTCCTAAAGCTGAGATTATGCCATCAAAAGGCAGACTTTTAAAATTGAATTTAAAGTTAGCAGCAACTGCGATCGCATTCATCAACTCAATAGAAAAACCTTGCAACTCACCACTTTGTTTTTGCGACTCAAAAGGTGGAAACGTCGGATCAGTAGCAACTTGCAGAGTTTTACCCACGCTAGAATTCACAGCACAGCCAGCCAGTAACAAACAGCTAAAACCTACAACTACACACCAGCGCACAAAACCAAATTTAACCATATTATTTTCTCTCGCCTCTGCGCTCTCTGCGCCTCTGCGGTAGCCACTTTGCATCTACCTTAAAACCTTACAATCAACTGTAGAGCAGTTTGACATAAGTAATGAACAATACCATCCCCGCCATTATTTTTGACAACATCGAAAAAAACTTTGGTTCCCTCAAAGTCCTCAAAGGAATCACCGGCGAAATCAACCGGGGAGAAGTCGTTGCAGTTATCGGTTCCTCCGGTTGTGGTAAAAGTACTCTACTACGCTGCTTCAACCGCCTAGAAACCATTGACAACGGGCGTTTAATAATCAACGGAATTAACTTATCCCGACCCACTCTCAACTATAGCCAAGTGCGGCAACTACGAACACAAGTAGGTATGGTTTTTCAACAGTTCAACCTGTTTCCTCATCTTAGCGTCTTAGAAAATATGACACTTGCACCGCGTAAAGTCTTGGGAAAAACACCGAAAGAAAGCGCCCAACTAGCGAGGTTATATCTTGAAAAAGTTGGCTTATCTGACAAAGCCTCGGCTTATCCCGAACAACTTTCTGGCGGACAAAAGCAACGAGTAGCGATCGCTCGTAGTTTATGTATGAATCCCCAAATCATGCTATTTGACGAACCCACCAGCGCCCTAGATCCCGAACTCGTCGGCGAAGTTTTGCAAGTGATGCAACAATTGGCATCAGAAGGGATGACAATGGTGGTTGTCACCCATGAAATGCAATTTGCAAAAGAAGTAGCCCATCAGGTGATATTTTTAGACAACGGTATTGTGACAGAACAAGGCCCAGCCTATGAAGTGCTGACCAATCCCCAAAGCGATCGCTTACGTATTTTCCTAAGTCGCCTCAACGTTAGATAGTTAGGAGTTAGGAGTGAGGAGTTATCAATTAAAGGTTTTTTCATAACTCATAACTCATAACTCATAACTCATAACTCATCACTTTTCAAAGATACTCGCGCAAGAAATCAAAGGGATCATCTTCCCAACAAGGTTCAGGTATCAGCCAAAACAAACTACTGTCGATGTCGGCTTCAATTTCATCACCGTCGTCTCTATCAAATAGTTCTATTAAAGCTGTCCAATCACGTTCTCTCAGAAACGTTAAAGATGGGGCATATACCTGGAGATTATTTGAGTAATTCACGCGCAAATTTGTGCTTGAGTGCCGTAAAAATTTAGTATATAAATTTGTAAATAATCAAATTTTAGCTTTGACAACCGTAGTTAAATAGTTATTTTAATACTATTAAATATGGGCTACTCTCATTAGTGTCTCACAATTTAAATAGGACTGCTATAGTATTTATTACATATACAAGCTGAATTTACTCAGACCGGAAAAATCCTTGAGGCTGCGACTCGACTAATTCCGCACCAAAGACTTCAGCAAAGGACTGTGCTACATAAAAACGCACTTCTTCGCAAATGATACCTGGAATCCATTCGGCTAAACTGCCTACAGGTTTATCAGAAATACCGCAGGGTACAATGCGCTCAAAGCCTGTCATATCAGGACAAACATTTAACGCAAAGCCGTGCATGGTAATCCAACGGCTAACTTTAATCCCAATAGCCGCAACTTTTCGCCCTTGTAACCAAACGCCAGTAAAAGCCGGAATTCTTTCTCCCTGCAACCCATAAACTGCCAATACCCGAATTATTACTTCTTCGAGTTGGCGTAAATACCAATGAAGGTCTTTACGATAACGTTGCAGATTTAAAATTGGATACCCCACCAGTTGACCGGGACAATGGTAAGTAACCTCACCGCCTCGTTCAACTCTATGCACATCATATAGACCTTTGTCAATATCAAATTTGAGAAAATCTGAGTTGCTTCCTTGTCCTAGAGTGTAGACAGGTGGATGTTCTAGCAAAATTAACACGTCATCTAGACTGGAGTCATGGATACGCTCAGTCAGCAGCGATCGCTGCCATCCATGAGCATCTAAGTAAGGCATTAATCCTTGATTATACAATAAACAACGGTTTTTATGTGGTTTCATACTATGGATTATGCCAAAAATCAACTGTATTAAGGGCGAAATATATTTCAAATTACAAAATGGAAGTCTAACAAATATCAAGATTTGCAAAGGATTTTAAAGGAAAGTCAAGGGAACATGCATTAGAAAATACAAAGTGCTAGCTTGAATATATAACCTCAATAGGTTTTTAGGAGGAATTCTCTGCAATAAGCATCATGCCAAGACGATAAAGACGAATGCACTGGCTGATGACTCTCATAACAATAGTTTGCATTTCAAACAGAATCAAATTTCCACAAAGGCTTGTATTATTGAACAACAGCAAGCAAACTTTAACCGAACACAGAAGGAGCAACTATCAACAGTTCTGTAAGCGTTGTTTTAACACAGAAGACAGTTACAGGAGCTACTGCTCAAATTTCCTCACCAAAGAGTTCTAGGTGGATATCCAATTGGATATCAGCGCAGAGATGAGGAGTAAAATCAAGGGTATAATGAGCAAAAGCCTAGATGCAGTAAGTTTAGAAAAGCTTACCAGCAGTACATAGAAAGAGTTCACAATTTGTTTTGGCGGGAGTAATAAACCTTACCGCAATTTCTTTTCATACAAAGCAAATTCACACATTAAATATTCAGTGGGAGAGTTTACATGAAGCTTGTCATCCACGGCAAAAATATTGAAATCACCGATGCGATTCGGGAATATGTACATCAAAAGATTGAAAAAGCAGTTAGTCACTTTCAGAGCCTTACAAATGAAGTGGATGTGCATCTTAGCGTAGCCCGTAATCCTCGAATTAATACAAGACAAGCGGCTGAAGTAACTATTTACGCTAATGGTAGCGTTATCCGTGCCGAGGAAAGCAGTGAAAGTCTATATGCCAGCATTGACTTAGTTGCAGATAAAATTGCCCGTCAACTGCGGAAATACAAAGAACGGCGTCAAGACCAGAAAACTCAGTCCCAACCAGAAGAAGTAGTTGTTGTAGAATCGGTAGTCACAGATTTAATTGGCGATCGCACCCCCGAACTACCCAACGAAGTCGTTCGCACCAAATATTTTTCCATGTCGCCGATGACCCTTGCAGAAGCTTTAGAACAACTGCAACTCGTAGGACACGACTTTTATATGTTCCGCAATTCTGAAACTGGAGAGATTAATGTAATTTACGAACGCAACCACGGCGGTTATGGTGTGATCCATCCCCGCAATGGTAACGCCCATACTAACGGCAAAAATGGCAAGTCAACTCAGGCTAATACTGTCATGCAGGAAAAGTTGCATTCTAAATAGGGACTGGGGGCTGGGGACTGGGGACTAGGGACT
>NZ_CAXTNP010000325.1:0-7595 GCF_964245575.1 uncultured Nostoc sp.
ACGTTTCGAGTTCTAAAGCTCAAATTTCGAGTTCTAAAGCTCAAGTTCCGAGTTCAAAGGTCGAAGTTTCGAGTTCAAAGGTCGAAGTTTCGAGTTCAAAGGTCGAAGTTTCGAGTATCCACAATATTTTTATAGCTTGAAAAAATTAAATTAATAAATTTCAAAGGGTATTTTTAGTGCCGTTAACTGCGTAGGCGTAGCCCGTCGTAGACATCGCATTGAGGAAAGTTCTATCTCGCAGCAGGTAGGATGATGGAATGGAGTTCACCTGCACAAATTTTTAATGGTAATAATCAGCGATCGCTTTCAAGAACAAGACATATCACTTAAATAGCTTTATTTTAGCTGACATATAAACTCAATTTGTCCAGCATGAAAGCCTTGAATTAAATTATTTATGAATTTTTCTGTTTCTTCTCTTGGCGGCTTGGCGGTTCGATAATTTTCACAACTGATTTAATAAGATTGCTATAGTCGGATAGTTCAGTTTTTAAAAGTAACATACACAAACAATATAAATGGATTACTATCTCTTTAAGTATTTAGAAAATAAATTAGTCATTAATGCTGAGGTGGTTCTCATTTTTAGAAAGAGAAACTGGAGCAAATACTCCACAGCATAAATGAAAGGTTACTCAAACATGGATTTTCTCAACCAAGCACAGAAGTTGGCAGATACGGTTAGAGATAAAGCTCAAGAAGCAGCCAACAATGTAGTAAATGGGATGGATGAGGTAGTTGATGGAATCAAGAACGCTACTACCGAGATGACTACTTCAAGTGTCCATGCAGTTAATGATTTACAAAGTTTGTCAACCATAGCAGCCCAGTCAGCTTTTCAAACTATTCAAAATGTTACTAAAACATTTGAAGAAAATGTTGTTGGAGTTGCCGCATCTAGTATGGTTATGGCTGATGCTTTGCAAAATTTACCAAAGACAGCTGCCGAATTAGCCCAAGAGATGCCCAAGATTGCAAATAGGCTGAGATATCGTGCTGGTGTTCGGGTGAGAGACTTACCTCGCTCTGATGCAGATGTCATAAAGCTTTTTGAGAAAATTCCTGGCACATCAAAGCTTGGAGCCAAAGAATATACAATTCGTCAATTTCTTAGAGATAAGCATGGTAGCCATATCAATCCACGTTCCAAAGGTGGATCGAATGCTGCTGATAATATCCTTTGGGAAGTAGGTGTTGATAATCTCCGTCGAGGTGCGAAAGTAATGACCGTTGGCGAGCAGTTTTATATTCGGGTTTATAATGCGGTAGATTCAATTGTCAGCAATTCTGGAACAATCGCTAGACTTGGGATTACTGCAACGGGAACAGCTATTCTCACCCAGGTTGTAGTAATGGCAATTTCTTACTCTTTGGATCTTTATCGGGGCGACATTACTGTTGAAGAGTATAAAAATCTAATTTTTGAAGCAGCAAAGGCAGCAGGTATTGCGACACCAATTGTTTTTTTGGTTTTAGTGGCTGTGTTAGCTTTATTTCCAGAATTTACAGTCATTTTGTCAGCACCAGTAGTTGTCGCAGGCTTCAATGCTTTATTTGGTATTAGTATTGCTACACCCATCATTCAATCGCTAGTTCGTCATGTGGAAGCTGGAGGCTTTGGGATAGAAGCTGCTGATGCTTATAAGAGTGCGTTTGATGATTCTACGCTCTGAAATAAGCTGTTGCACAAATAAAATTGCATAATTAGGGTGGGTGTCTCGCCCGCCCATAGCCAAAGGCAGGCTTTTCAGTCCACTCCACAAGATTAGATAATTTATTAATTTGTTGAAAATCCCCAAATAATTCATAAAATCAGGTGCAACCTTTATAGATGGCAGAATATGACAACCTTTGTAAAATCCTCGCAGAGAAATATCCCCGTGATTTTATCCGTTGGTTATTAAATCAAGAACCGCGAACAATTGAAATCTTAAAAACCGAATTAAGCATTGAACCGATACGTGCTGATTCAGTAACATTTCTGCAAACAGAAAATCGGATTTTACACCTAGAATTTCAAACCACAATCAAATCCCCAAAACCAATTTCTCTGCGGATGCTAGATTACTATGTCCGATTGACACGGAAATATCAAGTTCCTGTTACGCAAGTAGTGATTTTCTTACAAGAGACAAGTGACGAAATCGCATTTACTGAAGAATATGTTAGCGAAGTCACAACCCACCGTTATCGAGTTATCCGAATGTGGGAACAAGATTCGGCACTATTTCTTGGCAATCTGGCTTTATTACCTTTAGCACCGTTAACGCGAACTGATTCAGCCCAAGCGTTATTATCGCAGGTTGCCGAAGAAATTGTTAAAATTCCAGATATCGAGACTAGACAAAATACTGCTGCTTACACGGAGATTTTAGCAGGCTTAAAGTTTGAGAAAGATTTTATTCGTCAATTATTGCGGGAAGATATTATGCAAGAATCAGTGATTTATCAGGATATTTTGCAGAAGGGAGAACAAAGGGGAGAACAAAAAGAAGCTTTTCGCTTCTTAAATCGTCAGTTAAATCGGCGATTTGGAGAAATCGATTCCTCAATATTCGAGAGAATTCGAGTCTTATCTACTGAACAATTGGAACAGTTAGGAGAAGAATTTTTAGACTTTTCAAATATATCTGATTTAGTTACTTGGCTTGAGCAAAATACAATTAACTAAAATAATTTGTAATTCGTAATTACGAATTAGTTAAAGCAAGCTTACACGCAGCCTAGTCTCAACCGGAGAAGCAAGTGGGTGGATTGGGGGGTCTTCTAGGGATGAACATGGCTAACCAAACCTTTATTAACTCCACGTTTAGGCATCACTTTCTGAGTTTTACCTTGTGGAGTAATTCATCTTTAATACGGTTGAGAATTGAAGTCTCATCCAGGTTTGCCAAAATCCGATTAATCACAGCTTTCGGGCCATCAGGCCCCCAAGTCGCGCCGTTGGCTAAATAAACTTTGGTAACTTGTCCAATCCCGTAAGAAGAAACACCAGCTACTCCCCCTTGGGTGATTGCTACCGATATATAAGGGCCTAGCGCAATGCCACCCGTAGCTGTTGCAGAGATCCCAAGTAAAGTTTTTAATCCACTCAAGCCCAAATTTGCCAACAGTTCACTAGCACCGATGCCGCCCATACTTAAGGCGATTTTTTGTAACAATTGTACAGCCCCGGCTTCGGTCATGGAGAAGCCATAGAGTTTAGATAAACCCAAAATCAGAGCAATATCAATTACCACACTACTGAGAATATCTACCACAGTTACGGGATTGAGTGCGATCGCTAATGCCTTAGTCATCACAGCCTTCCAAATCAACTGATTGGCATTCACCTCCCGAATCATCAGTTTTCGTTCTATTAACTGCTCATTTACAATATCGGCATAAAGCATAGTATTGAGGGCAACCAAAGCTTTACCCTCACGGTGGAGAATCTCCAAGATTTTCAGCTTGAGTTCCTCAACTTGGGCATTACCTGTACGCAACTGTATGCCCCTAGTACCATCAGGGCGACGAATCGCCGTCTTCACCAATGGCGATGCCGCAGCCATGACAATTTCTAAAGGTGTAAGTAATTCCCGCACCCTTTCATCCCGAACTTTGTGATAAATTGCCATCCGGTCTGCTTCTGGATACTGGTCTACTTTGTTAAACACCAGAATGATCGGTTTACCTGCTTCCCGCAACTGAGAAAGGGCGGCATATTCTAGCTTTGTCATGTCACCAGATATTACAAACAGAATCAAATCCGCTTGTTTTGCAATCTGTTCAGCTAATACGGCACGGGTTGCACCATCTACTTCGTCTAACCCAGGAGTGTCAATTAATTCCACCTGTGATTGACCTACACCAGGGAGAGTGACCCGGAGGGCACGTTCAGTTTCTCCAATAGCTTCCTCACTAATACTCCAATTAACTCTTTGTGCAGCACGGGTGACACCGTGCAGCGGCCCAGTTTCAAATACTGTTTGCCCAACCAAAGCATTGAGTAGCGAAGACTTACCACGTCCCACCATGCCAAAAGCCGCAATCTGCACCACCATCCGGTCTAACTTCCCCAGCATGGTTTCCAAATCAGCAATTTCCGTCTCCAATCCGATTTTTTCTTGGGGGGTGAGATCGAGATTGGCTACCAAGTTTCGCAGCGCCGTTTGTGCTTGTTTATAGTTCAGTTCCGTCTGAATGTCTTCAAAGCTGAAAATGGCACTATCCAGTTCTTCCTCCCAACTGAAAGAATTTGCGTCAGTGTTGGCGGAATCACTTTGATGAGGTTCAGGCACGGGCAATGTCGAAGTCATATTAATTTTAGATTTTAGATTTTAGAATTTTAGATACACCCCGTTTACTATCCTAGTTATTTTTAGGAGCGGTTTGGGTAGATGAGGCAGACAAAAAAGACAAGGGGAATAAGTATGCCCCATGCCCAATGCCCAATACTTCGACTTACCTCGGCTTTGCTCGGCACGAGTGCGAGAGTACAAGTGCCCAATGACCAATGACCAATGACTAATGACTAATGACTAACAAAAAGTCATAAACTGAAAAATGCATCTAAATAACTCGTTAGGATCTTGACTAAATTACCTGTGCGGAAAATCGTTATTGCCGGCAACTGGAAAATGTTCAAAACCCAGGCAGAGACCCAGGAGTTTTTACAAGGATTTCTGCCCCACTTAGAGGAAACCCCCCAAGGGCGAGAAGTGATATTGTGCCCTCCGTTCACTGATTTAAGTGTTTTGTCCAAGAGTTTGCACGGTAGCCTCATCCACCTGGGGGCGCAAAATGTCCACTGGGAAGAATTTGGAGCCTATACGGGTGAGATTTCTGCCCTAATGCTGACAGAACTTGGTGTGCGCTTTGTGATTGTCGGTCATAGCGAACGACGGCAATTCTTTTGTGAAACGGACGCAACCGTTAATCTACGCCTCCGAACTGCTCAAAGGTTTGGTTTGACCCCAATTCTCTGTGTTGGCGAAACTAAACAACAACGAGATGCGGGAGAAACTGAATCACTGATTGCTCTCCAACTCGACAAAGGCTTGGTAGATATTGATCAGGATAATTTGGTGATTGCCTATGAACCGATTTGGGCGATTGGTACTGGTGACACTTGTGAAGTAACGGAGGCGAATCGGATAATTGGCTTAATTCGTAGCCAGTTGAGTAATCAAAATGTATCAATTCAATATGGTGGCTCAGTTAAGCCGAACAATATTGATGAGATCATGGCTCAACCAGAAATTGATGGTGTTTTAGTAGGAGGAGCAAGTTTGGAAGCTGAGAGTTTCGCTCGGATTGTAAATTTTCAGTCACTGTGATGTGCTTTTTTCTCGTTCCCATGCTCTGCATGGGAATGCCTAATGTAGATTTATGCCAAGGAAATTGATAATTCGAGGACGCTGTTTCGAGTGGGGACGGCGGACTTATTTGATGGGCATTTTGAATGTGACGCCTGATAGCTTTAGTGATGGGGGTGAGTTTAACACTACCTCTGCCGCTTTAGTTCAGGCGCAAGCCTTGGTAGCTGCTGGTGCTGACATTATCGATGTAGGCGGTCAATCAACTCGACCAGGGGCAAAGCAAATAACTTTGGCAGATGAACTTGACCGGGTGTTATCGGTGTTACAGGTGCTAAAACCAGAAATTTCAGTCCCGATTTCTGTAGATACAACCCGTGCTGCTGTAGCCAGGGCATCTGTAGCAGCTGGAGCGGATATTATTAATGATATTTCTGGCGGCACTTTTGACTCAGAAATGTTATCAACAGTTGCAGAGTTAGGTGTGCCGATTATTTTAATGCACATCCGGGGAACACCACAGACAATGCTGCAACAGACTGATTATCAAGATTTGCTCAAAGAGATTTATAGTTTTTTGGCAAGGCAAATTGAGGTAGCAACTGCTGCGGGCATTGACCTAGATAAAATTATTATTGATCCTGGTATTGGCTTTGCTAAGAACTATGAGCAAAATTTAGAGATTTTTCGCCGCTTGCGATCGCTCTCAACACTCAACTGTCCTATCTTGGTAGGAGCATCCCGTAAAAGTTTCATTGGTCGCATTTTAAATCAATCAGATCCCAAAGCACGAGTTTGGGGAACGGCAGCAGCTTGTTGTGCTGCTATTTTTAATGGCGCTGATATCCTCCGAGTTCATGATGTTCAAGAAATGCGCGATGTTTCACTAGTAGCTGATGCGCTACTGAGACAAGCCACACAAGGTGACTGTTAAGTATTACCGTTTTCGGATTTTTTGCCGTTACCTTCTTGAGTTACTGACTCGCCGATCAACTCATGAAACATTTCACTTGAGTTTGCTGGGTCTACAAAGACAATTTTGGCATTATTGCTCTCACCAAGTTTTTGGCTGGCATCTACGTAATCTTGAGCCACAAGATACCGCAGAATGTCCCTACTATCTGGATTGGAACGGAGAGCTTGAGAAATTATTTGCACTGAAGCCATAGTTCCTTCTGCTTTTGTAATGGCAGCTTCCTTCTGCCCTTGTGCTTCGGTAATCAGCGCCCGTTTTTTAATTTCAGCAGCTTGCTCCTCTTCCCTAGACTTTCGTACACTCTCAGGTAGGGTAATTCTCTGAAGGTCTAACCGGAGAATCTCAACTCCCCAATCTATGGTTATACTATTCAACTCCAATAAGAGATCTGAGTGCATCTTTGCTCTAGAGACATTGGTCTCCTCCAGAGTGTTCTGGGCAATGATTTCCCGGAGCGTGGTTGTAGTCACCTGTGTCAGTGCCCCTTGCAGATCCTCAATAGCGTAAAAGCTTTTCTCAATATCTTTAATGCGCCAGTACACAATAGCGTCCACTTCCACAGAAATATTATCTTGGGTGATCACATTCTGAGGCTTGATGTCTAAAATTTGCTCTCGCGTGGTATCTTCCATCACAACCTGATCTACCAAGGGAACAATAAAGTTCAGCCCAGGTTTAAGTTTCCGATGATACTGCCCCAGGCGTTCAACTAGGGCTTCATTACCTTGATTAATCAGTTTTGCAGAACCTAAGGCATAACCTATAAGCACTAAAACTATAAAAATGATTGGCTCCATGTATACTCCTATTCAGCTTTTGGGAGAATTTAGTGTCAAGGATATCCTAATAGCTTGTCATATCTTTGAGTTTAATGTTTTGAGTCGGTAATTTTATGAACACCAGCAGCAATATCTGATGTCGATTCGCTGCGCGTCTTGTACATATTCTGTAAGTAGGCTATTTTGCCCAATGCGATCGCTATTAAAGCACCTTGATCAAACGCTGGCAAGGACTACTTTATCTAATCAACATTACTTGTACTAACATCTTCAGACAGCCTCAACTTTTATTCAATATATTTACGTAGGTGTATAATATTATGTAAAATTTAGCTGATGTGAAATATCATCGACACTTTGAAACACCGATTGAAAAACGCAAACGTAAGGCAGTGGCAGCTAGACGCACAAGACGTTTTAAATAAAGCTATTTGGTGTGGTAGGGGCGTTGCTTGAGGTTATGACCTAAAACAGGCAACAGCACATAGCGCTCTTTTATTACTCTCATGAGAGTATAATTAATTACTAACAGTTTAACTTAGC
>NZ_CAXTNP010000326.1:0-7575 GCF_964245575.1 uncultured Nostoc sp.
CTTTTTGACATTCTACACAATAAGTATCAATAGTACCCTCAAAATTTTCTATTTCCAAAACTTGCTGCCAATTTGATTCGTCTATTTTAAAACTTTTATAGATAGGAACTTGTATAAAAAAAATTACAGGTTCTGGTAATGGTAAATCAGCATTTTCAATAATTCCCATGTTTATTTTCAATTGTAAAATAAATTACTATTATTAGGGTAAATTTTAGCTCAAAATTTACCATTTGAGCTAAAAAAGCTTTAAAGTTGAGAGCCGTTTCTCAAGTGTCACATCCCATCCCTGCACAAACTTATTGCGATATTGATTTCTCTGCCAACAATTCTGATACTGCTTCACCCTCACCCATGTTATCAGAATCACCAGATTTAGAAAAACCATCTGCTATATCTTTGATAAAACCAGCTATAGGTACTGCGACTAGCAAACCTAAGACTCCGCCAACATTGGTTCCTACAAGCAAAGCAATTAACACCCATATTGGTCTGATACCAGTAAATTTGCCCAAAAGTCGTGGTGCGATCGCCTGATCAATTAACTGGTCAATAACAACAGCTACTGCAAAAATCTTCACCGCTAGCCAAAAATCATGTGTGGCTATTATTAAAGTTATTACAACAAGACTAACGACATCGCCAAAGGGAATTAAACTCAAAAGCCCAACCCCTAAACCGAAAAGTAAAGCAAACTGGACTTGAAAAGCTAAAAACAATAATGTTAATGAAACTCCCATAAGCAAAGCTAAACTTCCCTGACCAATCAAGTAATTTTGAAAGTTTTGTTGAATAGATTGGCTTACCTTCTGAGCAAAACTTCCAGGTAGCTTTTTAAATATCCCCTCCCAAAGCCTTGGGCCATCTAACAACAGATAGAAAGTCACTACTATTGTGATTAATGCCTCAGAGATGCTATCAATCGTATCTATGAGAATGCTTAAAAGTTTATCTGAAAGAAACTCTAATTCAGTGGGTAATTGCTCAGTTAATCGGGTTAATAACTGTCTTAAATTCACATTTAATTTGTGCCTAAAAAACCAATCATTTAAAATTTGAAGTTTTTCTTCGCTAGAATCAATCCATTGGGGAACAACTTTCACCATCTCATTAAATTGCTCTAAAACAATGGGAACCAAAGTGATACCCAGAGCAACGATAATTACCAATGCTAATATAAAAACTAAGGCTACTGCATAGCCACGTTTAACTCCTCGCTTTTGGAGAATGGCAACAGGATAGTTTAAAACAAATGCAAGCAAAGTAGCTAAGACAAGAATTGTTACAACAGGTTGAAAGTTTTTAACCAGCAAAAATGCTAGCCAACCATTGAGAAACACTAGAGGAAATAACAGCGTAAAAATTAACCATCTAAGTAATTGATTCAGTGGAAAATTCATAATTAATTTACAAGCCAAAATTATTCTAGTTACTAGATTGAACCGAGTAATTAAATCTGCTCAAAAGGAAGTAGACAAGAAAAATCTTCTCCCATTCCCTACTCCCCATTATTCCTATTACTAACTTTCAGCAAAAGTTAAAAACTGCTCTTCACTTATTCGCCCTGCTTGATGCAAAGTATTAGTAATTTCCGAAATAGTTAAAACCGCATGACTGCGATAACCATTTTGCTGTAACCTATCTTTCACCCCTTGTTCATGGTCGATAAATACCACAATATCATCAACATTTAATCCTGCTGACTCCAACTTTCCTGCCCCTTCCATGACACTTTTACCACTGATGAGAATATCGTCAACCACTACAACTGTTTCACCAGGATGAAAGTTACCCTCAATTACTCTCCGAGTTCCGTGGGCTTTTACTTCTTTTCGGGGGAAAATCATTGGATAATGAAGGCGCAAAGCTAAACCAGTTGCAGTTGGTAAAGAACCATAGGGAATACCTGCTATTCTATCAAAATTCAGGTTCTTCAAAATATCCTCATAAGCTGTGAGAACTTGATTAAAAACTTGGGGATTGGAAATAATTTTGCGTAAGTCGATGTAATAAGGAAATATAGCTCCTGATGCTTGAACAAAGCTGCCAAACATAATGCAGTCAATATCATAAAGTTGTAAAATCAAATCTTGGTGGGGGTGCTGATTTAGGAAACAAACATCAGGGAACCACACAGAACATGTGGAATTTTCGTGGATAATTTCAGTTTTTATTTGATTAATTTCTGCGCGTAAAGACTGGACTTCCTCAGATAGTTGTGTGTTTCCCAACATATCTTGAGGAACAGGAATCAGTAAACCATCACCGTTAGCATTCAAACCTGCTTCTAAAATTTGTCTTAGGTTTAACCCCTCTGCCCAGATGCTACGCGCCATAATAATTCGTTCCGGGGCGATCGCTCGAATAAGTGCTAATACTTCAGGATTTGTAGTTCCCACTTCCAAACTCAATTGTTCTGGAGTCCCCCAGGTTTTTGATTCTTTTACCACCTGTAAATAAAGGGGTGATTCGTTTGTGGGATATTGCTGTAAAGCTTCTGCACCTGGATTAGAAGTACAACATAAAATAAACACCGCTTTATCAGGATAGACCAAAAAAGGTGCTACATGATCTTGTCCTGTATAGGGACTAAGAGTGATTGCATCTACCTGCCATTCTGTAAACACAGTCCGGGCAAAAATGGTACTAGTATTTAAGTCACTGTGTTTTGCATCTAAAATAACAGGGATGTGGGCTGGAATAGCTGCTAAAGTTTTGTACAGCAATTCTAAACCGGGAATACCTAATGCTTCGTAGAAGCCAAGTGTCGGTTTATAAGCACAAACGAAATCAGAAGTTTCAGCAATAATGAATTGCAACCACTTCCACAAACCAGTGATGAGTTCTTCAGATTCATAACGCACAGGCATCATCTCTGGATTTGGATCAAGTCCTACAAATAGTAAGCTTTGATTTTGCAATATATTCCGATTCAATTTATCAAAAAAGTTCATATTTTTAGTTTAAAAAAAGATTGTTTACCAAAACATTGATTCTGTTAATTCAGTACCACCAGCTTTCCCTCCTAATCGAGAGTGAATTACTACAAATAAGACAACCATCGGCACTGAGGCAAAGTGAACAATTCTCAATGCTTGCCAATCGCCAAACAAATCCACAATCCAGGGAAATTGAGCAGGTTTATACATTCCTATTCCTGTAAATAACGCCAGTAGTAAAATAGGAATAATTGCTGTATACACAATCCGATGCCAAGCATAAATTAGACGTTTGGAATTTTGACTTTTTTGTAATGCTTTGAGGTCATTAGCACCTACAAACCGATGTCGCCAACGCCGAGTAATTAAAATGTAAATTCCATACCACAAGAGATTAAGCGAAAATAGCCACATTGCTGCAAAATGCCAGTGTCTACCTCCTGCAAGCCAACCTCCTAAGGTAAATATCGGAGGAATGTGCAAACCTGCACGTCCACCAAAAACAGGATTGGCGTTGTAAATTTGTAATCCACTGGTGAGCATGATAAATAGACTAATGATGTTACAGGAGTGGAAAATTTTGGCTCCTATTGCTTGAGTGGGTGGCTTTCGAGTTTGAGAGGGAACGGTCGAAGTCATAGATTTTGAATCATAAAATTTGTTGTTTATAGCGGTTTTTAGTTAAGTGAGATACAAGAACCCCACCCCCAACCCCCTAAGAGCAAACGGGGAGCTTGCTCTGATGTACCTCATTTGATTAGGAAAAGCTATATTTGTCTTGGGTAAATAGTCTAGCAAGTTTGGGGATTATTACTTACCCTTATTTTCTCATTCTACGATTCATTTGAAACGTGGAATAAAAGATGCAACATATGGCAAAGGCGCACAAATGTCATTAGTGAACTCAGCTTGGGAACGAGGCTATCTCTCAAAGCTTCTTCTAGATAGGTTTTCAGCTTAAGTTGACACAATCGTTTAGCCTTTGAGCAAAATTCTATTTTTATCTCAAAAAAAGAGGGGTTTTTAAAACCACCCCCAATATTTCCTTACTGTCAAATTTTTTAAAACTTGTGAGATTATTAAGCTAATCGTCATTCTAGTTTTCCAGAATGATTCGCTTGTAGTAAGGGCTACCCTACGGGTTCTGCGAAGCAGTACAGCCCTGCTTTTATGCAACTTAAATGCTCATTAGCTTAAATATTGCTCAAAAGCTGGCGTGCTTTCTAATAGCTGTATAGTGTCTTACTGTTGTATTCATCTCAATGACTAACTCTGTGCCTTGACCTAATTGAGAATTACACTTAAGTTTACCTTGATGTTTTTCTACTATAATTTCCCGACTAATTGATAGTCCCAGCCCCTTACCTTTACCTACTAGTTTGGTGGTAAAAAATGGCTCAAATATCTGTTTTTTAATATGGGGAAGTATGCCTTTACCATTGTCATAAATACGAATTAGAACTTTGTGTTTTTTTCCTAGTAGTTTATCATTTACCCAAAGTTCATTACTATTGACTAATGATAAATGACTGCTAATAATTTCTGTATGAATAAAAATATTGGGAATAAAGGAATAATCATGTTTCATCCTTTCTTCTAAGGCATCAATGGCATTAGTTAAGATGTTCATGAATACCTGATTGAGATCACCAGGATAACACTCGATTAAGGGCAATTCCCCAAAGTTTCTAATTACTTCAATCCTGGCTCTATCAGGTTTTTCTTTTAAACGATGCTGCAAAATCCTCAGAACACTATCAAGTCCTTCATGCAGGTCAACCTTTTTCATTTGAGTTTCGTCAGACGTTGAAAAATTCCGCAGGGCGAAAACAATTTCTTTAACGCGTTCAGATCCGGCTCGCATTGACCACAGCAATTTTAAAAAGTCTGTCTTCACGAAACCAAGGTCGAGGCGTTGCAGATGTAAGGCAATAGCTGGAGTAGGTGTGGGATAGTGATGTTGGTAAAGTTCAATAATTCTGATTAAGTCTTCAGCATATTGACTTGCAGGATGGAGATTGCCGTAGATGAAGCTAACGGGGTTGTTAATTTCGTTAGCCATATCCGCCACCAGTTGACCGAGATTAGCCATTTTCTGGTTCTGCAATAACTGCTTTTGGGTATATTTGAGTTCTTCGAGGGTAGTTTCTAGCTGCTGTGATTTTTCCCTAACTTGGTCTTCGGTAGACTGGAGTTGTTCAAATAGTTGGTATTGTTGAGTAGCGATCGCTTTATCCTGAGTAATATCCTTGTGCGTCCCCGCCATCCGCACTGGCTTACCGAATTCATCCCACTGAAATATTTTCCCACAAGCTAGAATCCACTTCCACTCACCGGATTTAGTCAACATTCGCAATTCGACTTCAAACACAGGTGTGCATCCTTGCAGGTAATCGTGCAATACCTGGTGAATTATTGGTAAATCCTGTGGATGTACAAGTTGCTCAAAGGATTTATGCTCATTGTCGATTTCGTCTACTCCATACCCCAGAATGCCCTTCCACTGAGGATCGTAATAGGTTTTATTGGTTATTAGATTCCAATCCCACAACCCCAAGCCACTGGCTATTAATGCCATTTGTAAGGCGGCTTGTGAGGATTGAGAAGGATCTAAATTTTCTGGAGATGAATTTTTTTGTCCTTTTTGCAGTGGTTGTGATTCAGGGAAACTCTGGGAATCTTCTACTGATGGAGCTTCCAGTTCATGGGTAGCGGGTTCTTCTATATGCATAGCTGCTGGTACGATGAGGAAGATATCCTGTAGCCTGTGGCTCTCTCTTCGCTGTTTTAGCATCCTGACGATCTAGTTATGGACAAATCGTCTACTTGGTTGATTAGGCTGTAACTGCCCATATCATCAATTTGGATGGAATTTAGAAAAAGGTAATGCGATCGCAATAGCAATTTTTTAGAAAAAGCCACTACATTGTGTGCATCTACATTCTAAGATATGTCTAAAAAAAGTAGTTCAAATCACATATAATTACCTAAAAACTCAAAAAAATTTGTAAAAAAAAATTCTCTGCTGAAGTCACGTGAAATATTTCAGGATACAAAAAAATTGTCAAGCCTTGTTTGTAACTTTTTGGGAAACGACTGGCTGCTATCCAAACAAGGCAGGCTAGATTGAGTTCCAAAGAATAATGGTGCGATTGTGGCATGAAAGAGCTAAAGGGGTAGAAATTTGGCAAAAACTGCGTCTAGTTCTGGTTTATTCAACGGAAGTTCTTGTCCCGAGAAAACTGACTCAATCACCATTTAATATTGGTTTACCGATTAACTTACCTCCCTTTACAAAAGAGCAGGTGCTGGATTTGGCACTACGTCACGGCTTGGATTGGACAAATGGTAAAAACGTTGAGAGTTTGATGGCAGTGGTGGGAGGATATCCTTATTTGCTGCGATTGGCTTTATATCACCTTGTGGGTAAAGGGGGACTATAAGGGGATTTAGAACAGTTATTGCAACAAGCACCCACAGAAGCAGGAATTTATCACGAGTATTTAAGGCAGTTTGTCTTAGCGCTAGGAGATGAGCCAGAATTACAAGATGCTTTTTATGAGGTAATTAACGCTACAAGTTATGTGAAATTAGACCCAGCATTGGCATGTAAATTACAGAGTATGGGGCTAATTAATTTAGAAGGCGATCGCAGTACTCCTGCGTGTGAATTATATCGTTTATATTTCCGACAATATCTGAAAAAAAGTGAGGATTTTAACAATACTCGTGTTGAACCGTTGAAACAATAAAATCAACAGTTGCTTGTCCTCTCCAGCTTAGATGAACTAACTCACAAGCAAAAAGAATAGGACGCGATCGCGTTATAAAGGCGATCGCCTCTTCTAGCTTGGAACATTAGGCTTCATCTTGATATTCTTTGACTTTGGCATATAAACTGGCAACTGTTTCTTCAGCAAACAGTTTTTCTTTAAGTTCCAAATAATCGCTTTTACCTAGTTTACAAGCTGCCCAAAACTTCATTACCTTCGATGGTTCTAAGTGGGTGAGTAGAACCTGCATCACTTCTTGTAAATTTTGTTGTTCGTCAATAACTTTAATTTTAATTTCATCCCTATAAAATAAAATCAATTGGGTTGATTCCCTTGAGTGATAAATCTTGACAATGGTTGATTAGTCTCCGATCAAAAGTAATAAAATAATTAGTTTGGGAAGCCTCCGCACACGCTACATGAAGTGCATCAATAGGTTTAATTCCTTGTTGTTCTAGTTGATCTGCTCTACCTCTAATATTTTTATCTACTAATACTCTCAATGAAGCTATTTGTAAGTATCCGCAATTATATTCATCTCTCAACTCTCATAGGCGATCGCTTGTCGATTTACACTTGAAAGTAGAGAGCGTAGACGCTTCATCGGCGAAACACCATCATTCAACGTAAGATTAAACTGGTAATACAACGCGAGATTTCATGGCGATTAAGGTTTATTTTGAGCGACTATGTTGATCGAGCGATAAGCGATGTCGTCTACGACGAGCTATGCCTACGCTTTTCTTTCGGCTCAATGATATACCAAAATGAATGCGTGAATTACTCAAATGAGAAAGCAAACTGGGGTTTGAGTAAGTCAAAGCTGATTTTGCTTGCGGAAAACACTAAAATGAGAAAGCAAA
>NZ_CAXTNP010000327.1:0-7487 GCF_964245575.1 uncultured Nostoc sp.
ACAAGACAAGGCTGTTGGTTAACAAGACAAGGCTGTTGGTTAACAAGACAAGCCCGTTTTCAACTATTTATTCTCTATTTCAGTGTAATTCCTGAACTAGCAATCAAAGATAGTTTAAAAAAATACTTTTTTTCGTAAGCTTTACTGAACCGCTACATTGTCCCATTGAGGCACTCTAGAAAGATAAGTTTAGTAAAAAGTATCCATTGATGCCACGCCAAAAAAAAAGCTCTACCGTGCTAGAAAAAATTGAACAGAGAGTAATCGGATTTAAATCGATTAATTCCAACCTCGATTTTGGTGATTCGATCAGTTTAAACCATTTAACCGAGTTAACCGAGCAACTCCGCAACCAGATTGACGAGTATAATATGATGCTAACTGCCATTGACTCAGCAAAGGTAAAAATAGAAACCCTTGAAAAGACCATTCGGGAAACTTCAGAGCGCTTAGTCAGTGGTGTAGCGTTGAAGTATGGCAAAGACAGCCGGGAATACGAGATGACAGGTGGAGTACGCAAAAGCGATCGCATTCGTAAAGCCACCATCACCCGGTTAAAATCCACCGCAGACTCAAAAGCGGCTTTTACACAGACGGCGTAACAAGCAACAAGTAGGCATTATTCACGGTGAATGATGCCTCCCCAGCAAACAGAATGCGTAGGAATAGCCCTGTATTGGGTTTTATTCCTCAATCAACTCAAAATTCACCCGTTCGTAAATATCACGCAAGGCAATTTTAAAATCGATAGAATCTAAGACTAAAACTGCATCTTCACTTTCATATTCCTTAAAAATCCATTGACCTTCTGCTTGCTTGGCAAATTGTTCCACAGCAAAACTATACTGGTCAATCATAATATATTCTTGAAAACCAGGAATTGAACGATAGTATTTAAACTTATCTGTTCTGTTATAATTTTTAGTTGAATTTGATAATACTTCAACAATTAACAAGGGATTAGTAATAATTGTTGTACCTGTTCCCTCATAGATAGGCTTACCTTTGATGACTATAACATCAGGATAAGTATAAATGTGATAACGAGGTATTGATAATTTAACATCCCCTATGTAAATCTCATAATCTTGTCCTTGCACTGTCAGGGGAAACTTGCGACAAAAATTAAGTGCAATTTTGTTATGGTTAGTTGTTCCCCCTGTCATAGGTATAATTTCTCCGTCTCTGTATTCATTTTTATATTCAGCTTTCTCTTCTAATTCCAAATATTCTTCTGGGGTGTAGTAGCGCTTTTCTGTTTGTAAAACCATATTAATTAACTCATAAAATGAGAGAATGGGTATGTTATCAATAGCGTAACGTACCCTAAAGATAGGGAAAATAAATATTTTTGTTGTAAAAATCTGATTGCAGACAATGTAACAATAGCGATCGCAAGCCAATACTTTTAGCCATACCCACCAGTGAACGCCCCTACCAACATCTCTGCACACACTCAGAATCGCAAAGCCGATCACATTCGGATCTGTTTAGAGGAAGATGTTCAGTCTCACCAAATCACCAATGGACTGGAACATTATCGCTTCACCCATTCTTGCTTACCCGAACTCAACCACAACGATATTGATATCAGTACAACTTTCCTGGGGAAACACCTTGGCGCACCCTTGTTAATTTCTTCCATGACTGGCGGAACAGAACAAGCCGCAATCATTAACCAACGTTTGGCCCAAGTCGCGCAACACTACAAAATTGCAATGGGTGTCGGTTCCCAGCGAGTTGCGGTAGAAAAACCCCAAGTGGCTGATACTTTTGCTGTCCGCAAGTATGCCCCCGATGTTCTGCTATTTGCGAACTTGGGGGCTGTGCAACTTAACTATAAGTACGGCTTAGATGAATGTTTGCGGGTAGTTGATATCCTAGAAGCTGATGCCCTAATTTTACACATTAACCCTCTACAAGAGTGCATTCAACCCAAAGGGGATACTAATTTTCGAGGTTTAATTGACAAAATATCTAAATTATGCGATAAACTGCCAGTGCCAGTAATTGCGAAGGAAGTTGGTAACGGCATTTCAGCAGCGATCGCACAAAAACTTCTCGCCTCTGGAGTAGCAGCAATTGATGTAGCTGGTGCGGGAGGTACTTCTTGGGCAAAAGTAGAAAGTGAACGGGCAGAAAATCCTTTACAACGTCGCTTAGGGAGGACGTTTGCCGATTGGGGTTTACCCACAGCAGAGTGTATTACAACTATTAGAGCGATCGCTCCAAATGTGCCCTTAATTGCTTCGGGAGGTTTGCGTCATGGATTGGATATTGCAGCTGCGATCGCCTTGGGAGCAGATATAGCTGGTTTAGCAATGCCTTTTTTGCAAGCAGCAGCAACATCAGAGACAGCAGTTGCAGAACTAGCTGAAGTATTAATTGCCGAAATCACCACGGTATTATTCTGCACTGGCAACGCCACCTTGTATCAGTTAAAACACTCTGAGAGTTTACAGCGCATAGAATAAGTAAATAGGTCATTAGTCATTAGCCCTTTGGTTATAACCAATGCCCCATGCCCCATGCCCAATGCCCAATAACTAATAACTAATAACTAATGCGTAATTTTATCAAACAAACTTTTGCTAGTTTAATTGGCACCTTACTAGGACTAATTATTTTCGGTGGTCTGGGAACCACTGGATTGTTCTTACTAATATTGGCTGCTAGCTCCTCTAAAGATACTGGCCCAAATGTGAAAAATAAGTCAATGCTGGTTTTTGACTTGTCAATGAAAATTACTGATAGCGAACCTAGTTCAGGCGAACTGTTTCAAAACACATTATCAGGTGTGGATGACGATAGGATGGCACTTCGCAAAGTTGTGCAAACTTTGGAAAAGGCGCGGCGCGATCCGCGAATTGTCGGGATCTATTTAGATGCAACAAGCACAAGCCAAGTTAGTAACGTCGGCTATGCCTCCCTGAAAGAAATTCGGAAAGCGTTGGAGGAGTTTCGCGCTGCGGGGAAAAAGATTGTCGCTTATGGCAGTGATTGGAGTAAAAAGGAATATTACCTTAGTTCAGTGGCAGATTCCATTGTACTTAATCCTCTGGGAATGATGGAAATCAACGGCTTGAGTTCACAACCGATGTTCTTTGCGGGTGCATTGCAGAAATATGGCATTGGTGTTCAAGTCGTGCGGGTGGGGAAATTTAAGGGGGCTGTAGAACCGTTTATCCTCACAAAATTGAGTCCAGAAAACCGCGAACAAACTCAGAAATTGTTGGATGATGTTTGGGGAGAGTGGCGCACTACTGTGGGCGCAAGTCGGAAAATTGAACCTAACCAGTTGCAAGCGATCGCAGATAGTCAGGCGCTACTAGAAGCCACAGAAGCTAAGACTAGCGGTTTAGTTGATCAAATACAATATCCCGATGAAGTAGTAACTGACCTCAAAAAGTTGACAGATAGCGATAAAGACGACAAAACATTCCGACAAATTAGCCTGAATAGCTATGCAGAAGTTTCTGGCAAATCTTTTGGTGTAGAACGTAGTTCAAAAAATGAAATTGCCGTTGTTTATGCTGAGGGCGAGATTGTCGATGGTAAAGGAGAAGATGGGCAAGTAGGAGGCGATCGCTTTGCCAAAATCTTCAAGAAAATCCGACAAGATAAGGATGTAAAAGCTGTTGTATTACGAATTAATAGTCCTGGTGGTAGCGCTACCGCAGCCGAAGTCATGCAGCGAGAGGTGAAATTAACTCGTCAAGTGAAACCGGTTGTAGTGTCAATGGGTGATGTAGCCGCCTCTGGTGGTTATTGGATTGCTAGCGACTCTAACCGCATTTTTGCCGAACCGAATACCATTACAGGTTCAATAGGTGTATTTGGGCTGCTGTTCAATGGTGCAAAGCTAGCGAGTGATAACGGCATCACCTGGGATTCGGTAAAAACTGCAACTTATGCTGATAGTCAAACAGTTTCGCGTCCGAAATCGCCTCAAGAGTTGGCACTTTATCAACGTAGTGTGAACCGAATTTATGATATGTTTCTGAATAAAGTTTCTCAAGGTCGGAAACTCCCAGAACAAAAAGTAGCAGAAATTGCTCAAGGACGGGTTTGGTCTGGTGTGGCGGCCAAAGAAATTGGTTTGGTGGATGAAATTGGTGGTTTGAATAGTGCGATCGCGTATGCTGTCAAGCAGGCGAAACTAGAAGAAGACTGGGAAGTGCAAGAATATCCTCGCACTAACAGTTTTGGAGAACGGTTTTTTGGACGTGCAACTGAAGAGGTGCGGACTGCTTTAGGAATTGAGGGGACGCAACTCAAACAATCCAATCCCCTCACCAATGAATTCCAAAAGTTGCAACAGGAAATCGGAATTATACAAAAGATGAACGATCCACAAGGGGTTTACGCCCGTTTGCCTTTCAACTTAAAAATTGAGTAGATGCTTTTTCTAAGTATTAGTGAGCAACAACCCAATACTGCGTAGGTTTTGCCCAAAAAAGCACTCCGGGGTAGATTGGGGAGCCACTGCGTTGGACGGGAACACCTGCTTGTTCGCTCTTAGCGTTCCCGACAGGAGAAGCAAGTGGCGTTTGAGGAACGTAGACCCGAAGGGGCTTCCCGCAGGGTAACCCAACATTTTCTTTATCTTTGTTGGGTTTGGTTCCGTTCAATCCAACCTACAAATCTTCAAAACCTACGCAGTATAGACAACTCACCAACTACGGCGAGGCGCATGAATTACTTTCACCAACGTCGTAATCAGACTTATCTTTGCGTCAGCCTAAACAATGGCTATTAATGGCACTTAATATAAACCCTGCTTTGATATCTTCCTGTTTGACAAAATCCTTTAAGCTTTGTCTTAAATCGTCATGGGGTTTTAATCTGATAGCAAAAATTTTCATTAGTCAATAGTCATTAATTAGTCGTTTATCTAATATTCAGCAGCTAAACAACATTAACTTTATCAGTAATTTTTCTGAGCCATCACTACAATCAATATTAATAAAATATACATAAATGTTATCAGGATGCTGAATATGTCAGATTTACCGCTTCAGTGCAAAAATTTGAAAGAGCAGGTTGAGTCTATATTACAACTTTTACAGCAAGAACCAACGCTACGTTGCCAAGATATTACACCTGTACAAACTTCCCTAAGTAAGGCGATTTCTCCCAAGTTTGAGATTGTGTTTGCGGGTGCGTTTAGTGCCGGTAAATCAATGCTTATCAATGCACTATTAGAAAGGGAGTTACTCTACAGCGCAGAGGGACACGCTACAGGTACAGAATGCAAAATCGAGTATGCAGAAGTAGATAAAGAACGTGTTGTTTTGACGTTTTTAAGTGAAGTAGAGATTCGGGAACAAGCAGTTTCTTTGTGTCAGCAACTAGGATTTAAGACAGTACCTAATTTCAATCAAGCTGAGGTAATTAACTTGCTAAGTCAATATTCTGAAGCAATTATTCAGCAGGAGGGTGGTGAAAATAAATCAGAACGTGCAAAACAGGCGAAAGCGTTAATGTTGTTGGGAGAGGGATATATAGCAAACCGCGATCGCATCAACACGGTTAATAATGCTACATATTCAATGGAGCAATTTAACTTTTATAATCTCAAGCAAGCTGCTGGATATGCCCGTCGTGGTAGTAATAGTGCAGTATTGAAGCGAATAGAATATTACTGTAATCATCCTCTACTACAAGATGGCAATGTAATTATTGACACACCAGGTATCGATGCGCCAGTAGAGAAAGATGCACAACTAACTTATGCCAAAATTCAAGATCCTGATACTTCGGCGGTGGTGTGTGTGCTAAAAACTGCTGCGGCGGGTGAGATGACAAAAGAAGAGACAGAACTTTTAGAATTAATGCGGGAGAATGGGGGAGTACGCGATCGCGTTTTCTATGTCTTCAACCGCATCGATGAAACTTGGTTTAATACTCAGCTACGGCAACGATTAGACGATTTAATTAGTGGGCAATTTCACAATACAACCAAGGTTTATAAAACAAGTGGATTATTAGGATTTTATGGCAGTCAGGTTAAACAGAGAAGCCAACAAGATAGATTTGGTTTAGATTCTGTTTTTGCAGAAAGTATTAAAGGTTTTGATGGGAAAGAAGAAACACCACAATTTGTCTATGCGTTTAACAACTACTGTGGAAATTCAGGAAAGCTGTCTTCCACTAAATTCCGTGTCTCTGTTAATGGCTATGAAACCCCAAATCAAAATTATGTGCGGATTCTAGGAGATTGGGGAAATGAAATTATAGAACAGCTAATTAAAGATAGTGGGACTGAGGAATTTCGCACAGCAATTACTCGCTATCTTACAGAAGAAAAGCGTCCACAATTATTTAAAAATCTTGCTGATGACTTGGAAGATGTTTGTATTAACCTGAAAAAACATTATCAGAGTGTCCAACGCAATTTAGATAGTCAGCCCCAAGAAATTGAAACGATGAAGGCGCAAGAGTTGCAACGCCTAAATCAGCAACTCCAGAAAATTGGTAGAGACTTTAGTGAGCATATTACAGAAGAAGTTAACCAAATAATTACTAATTCCTGTGATGCTTTTGAAGCAGATTTTAAGCAATTGCAATCACGAATGATTCGTCGTCTAGATGAATTGCTAGATACTTTTTCTGTAGCTTCTGCTTATCAACGTGCAACCATCAGCCATCCTCGCAACGCTACCGCACCTTTAATTGCTATTTTAGTAGAGGCATTTTATTACTTAGCAAATCAATTAGAAGATATTTTAGTTGAATCTTCTCAACAAGTAGTGGCGAATTATTTCCAGCGATTGATTGAAAAGATTCGCAAGTCAGAATATTATCGCCAGTTGTATCGTTTATTAGATAATGATGGTGGTATTGAACAAGAGATCAGAATTTTAGAAAAAGGAGTTGCTCAAGCATTATTTAATGCAGCTAGTGTAGAGTGCGATCGCTTTGTGCGAGAAAGTCCGAGATTTTACGATGAAGGCACTTTTTCTATATATCAATTTCGCCAGACTTTATCACAAACTTCTCAAGGTTACGACGCTGAAAGTATTGTAGAAGCAGAACCAGCAATTAGGCAATTATTGAAGTTAGATTTTGATCCAAAAGTTTCTCAAACTATTCGCAAATCTTTCCGTCAAACCATTAATCAAACTCTCAAAACTCAATTGATACCAATGGCAGATCAGCAAGCAGATGAAATTTTGCAGCAATATCCACAGGCGCGTGCTTATTTAGAAAAAACATTAGAACAAGAAGCTGAAGAAAAAATTGCGAATAATCGCCGATTATTGGGTGTTGTTGAAGAAAATATTGCAGCATATAATTCAGCAGCTTCTAGTATTAATACTTGTTTACAGGCGATGCAATTATCTGACCATTTTTTGCCTGTAATTGATAATGCAGATTTTATATAGGAATTAAGTTTAATTTTTTAAAACCATTACGAAAAAATACGTAGGGGTAAATATGTCTAACAATTTAAATGTATTTTTGCAGCCCCTACTTTATCTTTA
>NZ_CAXTNP010000328.1:0-7421 GCF_964245575.1 uncultured Nostoc sp.
TGATTGCGTGAAAAAAACTCAGTACACCTTTATTCCTTCTTCCTAGTATTGAGTCTCTACGAGTAATTCAGGAATCAAATCGGATTGCTATATATTAGATATTATCCCCTCAACCGTTATTTTCAAGGTAGATTGAGGGGATAATATCTATCTTGCCAACATTTGCAAAAGTGGTATCAAATGGCGCGTGAGAATTTTCTCTCTCGCGTTCTTGTGTGAGTATCAAAGATGATGGCAATATTTCTGACTAGTAATCTACCGATATCTGTAATCTGGATCTGATTTTTTGATAAACTGACTAGACCATCAGTTTCTAATGGTTTTAACGCCTCTAGTTCCTCAGAGAAATATTCATCAAAATTGATATCATATTTCTTTTCCATGTCTTGCTTATGCAACTGAAAATGAGACATAATGCCCATGATAACATCGCGTCTGATGATGTCATTCTGAGTAAGCTTAATACCTTTACTAACAGGTAAAGCACTCGCTGCAACTGCCTGATAATAATCCTTTAATTCTTTGTGGTTTTGAGCATAAGCATCTTCTAGCATACTGATGGATGTAGAACCAAAACCAAATAGTTCTGTCTCAGCGTGGGTAGTGTAGCCCTGGAAATTGCGTTTGAGAGTGCCATTGCGTTGAGCGATCGCTAGTTCATCATTAGTTTTAGCAAAATGATCCATCCCAATAAATAGATATTGGTTATTCGTCAATTCTTCAATGGTCATTTTCAGAATTTCTAACTTTTCTTCTGCTGGGGGTAGCGCCTGTTGAGAAATATTTTTTTGTGTAGGTTTTATCCACGGTATATATGCAAAGTTAAAGACAACAATTCGGTCAGGATCTAACTCAACAGTTTTTTTCAACGTTTCCCGAAATGTCTCGCGGGTTTGATAGGGTAAACCATAAATTAGGTCTACATTCACGCTTTCAAACTTAGCTTCTTTAACCCAACTCATGACATCAAATAGCATTTCTTCTGGCTGGACACGATTTACAGCTACTTGAACTTGGTGATTAAAATCTTGAATGCCAAAACTGATCCGGTTAAACCCAATCTGCCTCAGAAATAAAATGTAGTTTTTATCGATATAACGAGGATTAATCTCAATTGAGATTTCTGCTTGTGGATCGATGTTGAAATGGCGATTGATGTTTTTCCATAAAAATTCTATTTGGTGACGATCCAAGTAATTAGGAGTACCGCCTCCCCAGTGGATTTGCAGTACCTTTCTGTCTGGATCTATTAAAGCTGCGGTGTTTTTGATGTCTTGAACCAAAGACTCCACGTAAGGTTTGGCAATATTCTTGTTGTTGGAAATTACCGTATTACAGCCGCAAAAGTAGCAAGCACTTTGGCAAAAGGGGATATGGAAATATAAACTCATAGGAGTTTTGCGTTGATTCGATGCTGCGATCGCGGCCTTAAAATCAGTTTCGGTAAATGTTTCGCTTAACTCTGTAGCAGGCGGGTAACTGGTGTATCTCGGTGCGCGAGTGTCGTACTTTTGAATCAGTTCCAGATCAAACTTGACACCAGTTAATACACAACCCATTTAGTTGCTTCCCAATGATGGCGGTATGGGGGGGGCCGGGCCCGCAGGAGCGGCAGAGGGAGCAGGGGAGGAAATAACCAATGATTTATGACTAATGACTAAATTAATTAGCCGCAGCTATTTCAGTGCTACCTGAATTTTGGGAACGAGTTAGGCTATTAAACACAACTTGACCGAGTGCTTTAATTAAATTTCCTTCTAACTCTTGAACCATCTGTAAATTCAATCCAAAGGCATTATTAGCTTCTGCAACAATCCGTTCTGCTGTTATATCATCAACGGGTAATTCATTTAATGCCTGACGATACTTATCTTTAAATGCGTTTTTGTCAGGAATTTGCTCAAAATTGTAAAAGGATGTGCCTTCATAGCCAGAAAGCTTCAAGGCTGACTGAGCAACTTTTTGTAGCATTTGACCCCCAGAAAGATCGCCCATGTAGCGAGTATAGGCATGACCTAGCAATAAGGCTGGTTCATTAACAGAAATTTCCTGAATGCGGTCAATGTACTTTTGGGTCGCGGGTGAGGGTGTAACTTGCTCTCTCCAATTATCCCCATAATAGAACACCATGTCTTTTTCGAGCGAAGATTGGCGATTAAGTTCAAGAAAGTAAACTGCACTAATCACAGGATGCTCTACATGGCTCTCTAATGCCGCTTCTAGTTCGCTGTAGACGTAATACAAGTTGCTTAAGAACTTGGCGAAGCAGTCTCTATCCACAACTCCTTTGAGAAAACATTTCATGAATCCCACATTTTCTGCTGAGGTGTGGGCTTGTTGAGTTCCAGAGCGCAGTTTGATGGCTAGATTGCTACTCATTGTTGCTTCCTTATTTTTCAAGCACAAGGTTTCTGGGCAGTCACCGATTCAGGATGCCTGCCAATGCCAATTAAAAGATTGTTATTCTAGGTTTAGAGAGGATCTGCATCACTCTATCCAGCAAGTACCACTGCCGATGTAGATCCCAGCTATTTTTATTTCTCCTAAGATTATTTAACTATTAATTTATATATAACTATAAAGATATTAGTATTTATTTATGTTTTTCTGATTTTCACGCTTAGGCATATCCCAGTTGAGTAGTAAGAAAACTGATTGTGGAATAGGCATTTAAACTCTCCTCAAACAACGGGTAATAAGTTTATTTCTCACAATTTACTTTCAATAATTTAACTGATGTCTTCAATAGTCTATTTATGGTTATATAACTTTTGAGGCATGAAATAATAAAAGGATTCTTATGATTAAGTCTCTGGAAACCCATGAACCTGAGTTGCTAAAACCAGGTGTAAAAGTGCCTGTCCAAGAAACATTATTAACACCCCGGTTTTATACTACTGACTTTGAAGCTGCGGCGCAGTTGGATATTTCGTCCCAGGAGGCTGAGTTACTGGCAATTGTAGAGGAGTTACGAGCTGACTATAACCGTCATCACTTTGTCCGTGATGAAGAATTTCAGCAGTGTTGGGATCACATTGATGGAGAAACGCGCGTCGCCTTTATTGACTTTCTGGAACGTTCCTGCACTTCAGAGTTTTCTGGGTTTCTGCTGTTTAAAGAGTTATCGCGCCGTCTGAAAAACCGCAATCCGATTTTAGCGGATGCTTTTAATTTTATGGCGCGGGATGAAGCACGCCATGCGGGATTTTTAAATAAGTCAATGGCAGATTTTAATCTTTCTCTGGACTTAAGTTATTTAACCAAAAATCGCACTTATACCTTCTTTCCGCCAGAGTGGATTATTTACGCAGTCTACCTGTCTGAGAAAATTGGCTACTGGCGCTACATCTTGGTGTATCGCCACATGGAAAAACATCCAGAACACCAAATTTATCCGCTATTCCGTAAGTTTGAAAGTTGGTGTCAGGATGAAAATCGACATGGAGATTTTTTCAAAGCACTGCTGCGATCGCAACCTCAATTATGGAACAATTGGAGAGCTAGATTGTGGGTGCGTTTCTTTTTGCTGAGTGTTTTTGCTACTCACACATTAACCGTATTTGAACGCACAACATTTTATCAATCCATTGGGATAGATCCGCGTGGATATAATACCAGAGTCATTCAAGAGACAAATAACACTGCTGCACGGGCATTTCCTTTGATTTTGAATACAAATCACCCAGAGTTTTTCCGACGGTTGGAGAAGTGTTCTGACCTTAATCTGAAACTAGCAGAGATTAATAACAGCAATCGCTCACCAGTTGTAAAATTCTGTCAAAAATTATCCTTGATCGGCTCCATTGTTGGGCATCTATTGCTGACTTACCTAATTAAACCCGTTGATGCTGAATCATTGAGAGGGACAGTTCATTAACTAGTACCGCAAGGCGGAAGTCAAAAATCAAACGATTAATTTTGCTGAGTTTGTAGTAAGCACAAAGCGTGCTTAAAAATCCCGGACTAAAGTCCTTAAATTGAGCGCTAAAGCGCTCACTACAAACTCAGCAAACTTGAGAGACTACTAGAAAATTCCACAATTTCTGTTGAAATCATAATTAGACAAGTTTACCTTGTGGAAAACTTGTGGAAAAAGTCAAGTACTTTTCCACAAGGTAATTATACTTAATTGAGCTTTACTAGTAAAATTTCAAGTTTTCCACAGAATTTTCCACAAAAACTAAGAATTTTCCACAATATAAGTTAAATTTAATCAATTTATATACATTACTTAATATTATCGACTCATTATTCAGCCGTCAATGCTAATTATCAGAGTGGTGGTTGTGGAAAACTTCCAATACGTCTTCAGGATGGTTTTTGAGAACGGCTAGTACCGCAAGGCAAAAGTCAACCCCTTTGGGGAAGTCAAAAGTCAAAAGTCAAAAATTTGGAACCCCATAAATAAATTTAGAGGCTTGTACCTTTTTATTTCTGGTCAAAAGTCGGAAGTCAAAAGTCAAGAGAATTGTATTCCAAGGTCTTGCGCCATTTTGAATGGTATGTTTATTTACGCTGTGATGTACTAGTCATATTAATGCGATCGCTCAGTTGGCGGATTGTTTGTGCTAAAGTGCGATCGCTCTGGTGGAGTTGGGTAATTTTATCGCAACTATAGATTACCGTTGTATGGTCTTTACCACCAAACTCCTCGCCAATTCTCGGCAAACTCAGAGACGTGTGTTGGCGCATGAGATACATTCCAATTTGACGCGCCCAGCTAATCTCTCTGCGTCGTGAGTTACTTTTGAGATCGTCTATTGAAACATCAAAATTATCCGCCACCACCTTTAAAATTGCTTCTGGGGTAGCTGCCATTTTTTCGTTAGGTGGTTCTAAAACTGGTGTGATATTTTCCACCGTCATCGGTAAGCCCCAAATAGAAATATAAGCCACCGCCCGAATTAAAGCTCCTTCTAATTCTCTAATATTAGAAGTATAGTTAGAAGCAATATACTCAATCACGTTGCGGGGAAGACTAATATTTTCATCCTCGGCTTTTTTCTGCAAAATTGCCATTCTCGTTTCTAAATCCGGCTTTTGGATATCTGCGATTAACCCCATAGAAAACCGAGAACAAAGCCGTTCTTGTAAGCTAGGAATCTGGTTAGGAGGACGATCGGAAGCAATGACAACTTGTTTGCCAGCTTCATGTAAAGTATTAAAAGTATAAAAGAATTCTTCTTGGGTATATTCCTTGCCCTCAAGAAACTGAATATCATCAACTAATAAAACATCTGCGGCTCGATAATGCTCTCGAAAACTTTGCATACTATCCTTACGAATCGCTGTAATTAAATCATTTGTAAACTGCTCAGTCGAAACATAAAATATTTTACAATCAGGAGAAATTTCCCAGCGATAATGGCCAATCGCCTGCATAAGATGAGTTTTACCTAAACCTACGCCGCCGCATAAAAATAAAGGATTAAACTCTTTACCTGGAGATTCCGCAACAGCCAAAGAAGCAGCGTGAGCCATCCGATTGTTAGCACCAACTACAAACCGCGAAAAGACATATTTAGAGTTTAATTCACTAGTTTTTTGATTGCGATTAGGTAAGGATTTAGAAATACTGCTGGTATCTGGTGATTCCCAAGAAACCTCTCGTTCACTAAAATGAGAAACTTCATCACCTTGAGCAACAGTAATGTAAATTCCTACGGGATGACCGAGAATATCTTGTACTACATGAGCAATGGTATTGATGTAATACTTCTGTAACCAATTACGAGCAAATGGGTTAGGAGTACGGATTACCAAGCAATTATTTTCTAATCGCTCCGCACTAGCAGTTTTTATCCAAGTTTCAAAGGTGGGCCGGGATAGTTCAAGCTGTAGGCGCTCTAGTACCTGACTCCACAGAGTTTCTATGGGAAGTTCCATCATCCACCACCTTTGCTGCTAATCGTCACAATAGAAGAGAAAGCACTAATTTAGCATCCAGGCACGCTAGACCTAGAATAAGCTTTTAAGTTGTAATCATTTTGGGACATACCCGGTAGGCAAGATCCTAACACCAGCGATTGATATGGAGAAGCAACGACACATGAAGACAACAAACCATGATTTAGCGCCCAAAAAGATTAATCCCAGGAGTTTACCTCACAGGTTATGGATGCTCTCGTATGCGGTAGCAGTGGTGTTCCTGGGGAGCTGCTCTGTTCTACCTGCTAAGACCTTTGAGACTCGACAAAGCCAGACTCAAGCCCAAAACACAATAGAACCAAATCCGGTAATTGTCCCCCCACCAATTATCTCTTCGTCTGGAGATCCTAATTTTGTGGTAAAAGTAGTGCAAAAGGTGGGGCCTGCGGTAGTTCGCATTGATTCTTCCCGAACAATCACTTCTCGCGTACCAGACGAATTTAACGATCCATTTTTCCGACGGTTTTTTGGAGACGGTGCGCCACAGCCTAGACAACAGATAGAGCGGGGTAGCGGCTCTGGATTTATCATTAATTCTTCTGGTCAAATTGTGACCAATGCCCATGTGGTAGATGGTGCTGATAGAGTGACTGTTATACTCAAAGATGGCCGGACTTTTAACGGTAAAGTGTTGGGTGAAGATCCGGTTACGGATGTGGCTACGATTAAAATTGATGCTAATAATCTGCCAACTCTATCTGTGGGTAACTCCGATGCTTTGCAACCAGGAGAAGCAGTAATCGCCATAGGCAACCCGTTAGGCTTGAATAATACCGTCACTTCTGGGATTATTAGTGCTACAGGTCGTTCTAGTACTGATATCGGTGCTAGCGACAAGCGGGTTGATTACATCCAAACGGATGCTGCGATTAACCCTGGTAATTCTGGTGGGCCATTGCTTAATGCTCGTGGTCAAGTAATTGCGATGAACACAGCTATTATCCGAGGCGCTCAAGGCTTGGGCTTTGCTATCCCCATTAACACTGTGCAAAGAATTGCCCAGGAATTAATTGCTAACGGTAAGGTGGATCATCCATATTTAGGTGTTCAAATGGTAACACTGACACCAGAAATTAAAGAAAGAATAAAAAATACAGCAGGCGATCGCTTAAATCTACAAGCAGATGATGGCGTTTTGCTGGTTGATATTGTCCCGCGATCGCCTGCATCTACGGCTGGACTCCGAGTCGGTGATGTGATTAAAAGCATTAATAACCAGCCTGTTACTAAAATTGAAGAAGTACAAAAGCTAGTAGAAAATAGCAAAATTGGTACTAAATTACCAATAGAAGTGGAACGCAATGGGCAAACTGTCCAAGTAGGAGTCCAACCTGCTCCTTTACCCGTCAGACGTGAAGGATGATGTTAGTCATTAGTCATTAGTCATTAGTCATTAGTCATTAGTCATTAGTCATTAGTCATTCTCCTCCTGACTCCCCTACTCCCCATTGCCCCTAATCCCCAGAGGGGGCCCCGAGTTCCCCATTCCCCAT
>NZ_CAXTNP010000329.1:0-7386 GCF_964245575.1 uncultured Nostoc sp.
GCAGGGGGACAAGGGGAAAGACTTGTTGCAAGTTCTCACCTCTTGTCACCTTGTGCCCTTATCTCCCCTGTTTTTTACCTGTTATCTCTCTAATTTAAAGTTTAGGAGGCGATCGTACTCCTTTTTGATTACCTCATAACACTCACAAGAAGCCTCTTCTAGCCCCTGCCGATCAATGGTTTTGATTTTCTTTCGGCCGCATTTGATAAGACCTTTCTTTTCCAGGAGATGGGCAGTTTCGGTAATGCCAGAACGGCGCACGCCCAGCATGTGGGAGAGGAACTCATGGGACAGGATCAGTTCATCTGAGTAGAGACGGTCACTGGACTCAAGCAACCAACGGGCCATGCGTTTTTCTATAGTATGAATGCGGTTGCAGGCAACATTCTGCGAGATTTGCGCGATATAAGCTTGTGTGTATTTCAGCATCATGTCCCGCAGCGACTTATTGGTGTCAAACTCATCCAGCAGCAGATATGCCTTCATTTTCACCGCTTTGCCAGGAACCTGAACGATGTACTCGGTCTGCGTCGTCTCTCGACCGCCCATGAAGGCGTTGATCCCTACCATCTCGCGGCTTCCGACCACTCCGGCTTCAACCGTGCTGCCGTCCATCATTGTGATGGTGACTGAGATTAAGCAGGTGAGAGGGAAGTAGACTTCTTCGATGGTTTCGCCGGGTCGGTTGAGTATCTCACTGTATGAAAGCTCGACCGACTCCATTTTGTTTTCTATCTGCTTGTACACCTCGCGGGGCAGGGCGGCGAGCAGAAGGTTTTGAGTAGCCATATTTTTCTTAAAGCTTGTTTATTAACTATTTTTAATATTGTTAAGCTATGGGATCTGAAGATTTATAAGGATAACTACGGGAGGTTCGCCAATTTTGAAGAGATATTGGCCAGCAATTTTTTAATAATTAGCTAATACCTTTTTAAGGTTTTCACGCCAAGTAAACTTTTGCAATCCGTATTAATTAAACGTATTCTTTCCTTTTTATATGCCACCCCGCCAAAGCTGTGCTTTGTCTCTCCTCCCCGCTCTTCGGGAGGGGTTGGAGGAGGGGTTCTTTTATTACGGGTATATTTGGCAGACATGCTCTCAATCAAGGTGATATTTGACCTTCTGACCGAACAAGCGCCGGCAAATAGCCAATCTAATTGGCGCATTTATTGATTAGGTGTGTCAAGGCATCAATCAGGCGATCGCTTTCCATCGGTACAATGTCCTTTCCATGCATTACATTTTGAGTAATATGAAAATGCACCAATGCTCCTAAGAGAATTCTCGCTGTTGCCTCTGGGTCAGGTATGTTTAATTCAGGAGCCGCCAAGTATTGAGTGAGAGTTTGGGCTACTGGCTTAATCATCGCCCGAACACAAATTTGAGCTAACTCAGGAAAACGCCCAGATTCCCCTATTACTACTCGCATAAATGCACTATGTTCTTTGTCGTTAATCATCTGCTCTAATGCTTTGGTTGTTACCTGGTGCAGTATGACGGCTGGTTCTCCCTCAATAGGTTCTGTGCCAAAAATGGAGCTGTTCTTTTTGCTTGTCAGTTGCTCTAAGAGTACTTTAAAAAGTCCTTCTTTATCTTGAAAGTGGCTGTAGACTGTCGCTTTAGAAACACCTGCTGCTACCGCTACCCGATCCATGCTTGTACCAGCATAGCCATGTTGAAGGAATTCTTGCATTGCTCCTTGCAGAATTTGTTCCACTTTATCAACGGAATTGTCTCGATCCACTTCGCCAGCTTTGATGCGTACCATTTTTTAATCATCCTTTCTTATAAGTAAGTCGGCACAATAAAACCAAACTGTGTGAAGAAAAGTAAACAAAGCTCAAACTCTTTTTCCCCCAGCTAATAGCCCCCAGCAACAACTGCCTTATCTCAACGATAATTATTTACGCCGACCTACTTAAACATATTAATAGATGCTGCAAAATGCCCCAGTACAAAATGGCGAAAATAAACATACCCTTCGATAAAGCTCAAAAGCCTCTATTGTCAGCTTTCCTCTCTTCTACTTTCTTGTAGTTGACAATTAATGCCAATAGGGAATAGCATTCAGCTGCATAATGCCTTTGCAAATTGATTGACAAGTTTAGTTGTATCATGTTGACTAAACTAGTCCGTTTAGTTTAGCATAAATTGAACTGGACAGTTTAGTACAAGTTGCTACTGGTGGTAAGGGGAAAATAGTATGGAGCAAAACAGGAATTCAGAGGGTTTAAGGTCTTCTCAGAATCTTTTGCGATCGCCTCTTCTACTTGCAATAATTGCAGCTTTTGCGACAGGTGCATTCGGTGTTTATACAGTATTAAGGCTTCAGGCTGCAACTAATGAAAAGCAAAAAGCACCAGTAGCAGTTCAGCCTGTGGTAAAAACAGTAACAGCATTAGGGCGGTTGGAACCAAAGGGAGAGGTAATAAAACTGTCAGCGCCTTCTTCAAATGGTGAAGGAAATCGCGTAGAGCAACTATTGGTGAAAGAAGGCGATCGCGTCAAAGCTGGGCAGGTAGTTGCGATTATGGACAACCGCAATCGCCTACAAGCTACTTTGGGTGAAGCACAAAAACAAGTTCAAGTTGCCAAATCCCGCCTTAACCAAGTAAAAGCTGGAGCCAAACAGGGAGAAATTGGAGCGCGTCAAGCTACGGTGAATCGTGTACAAGTAGAACTACAAGGAAACATTAAAACTCAGCAAGCCACAATTAATCGTCTAGAAGCAGAACTCCTTGGGCAACAACGCAGCTTGCAAGCAACAGTGGCTCGCGTCGCAGCCGAAAAAGGTAATGCTCAAGCTGACGTGCAGCGCTACGAGACTTTATACAAAGCAGGAGCAATTTCTAGCCAGGAAGTTGATAAAAGACGCCTAAGCGCCGAAACTTCTACTCAAGCCTTAATTGAAAGCCAAGCCACCCAGACAAGAACTGTAGCGACCCTACAACAGCAGCTTAACGAAGCAAAAGCCAACCAGGATCAAACCCTCGCCAGCTTGCAACAGCAGATTAACGAAGCAAAAGCTAACCTAAATCAAACTACTGAAGTTCGTCCCACAGATATAGCAAATGCACAAGCAGAGATAGACAGTGCTCAAGCCACTGTGGAGAAAATTAGAGCAGAACTGGCAGAGGCATACGTTGTAGCTCCTAAAGCCGGTCGAATTTTGGAGATTAATACACGAGCCGGAGAAACTGTAGGTAATGAAGGAATTGTGGCTTTAGGTCAAACCGACCAGATGTATGCAGTAGTAGAAGTCTACCAAAGTGATATCAAGAGAGTGCGTCCGGGACAGGATGTGCTGGTAAGCAGTGATTCCCTCCGCAATGAATTAGAGGGAAGAGTCGATTGGATTGGTATGCAGGTAAAGCGGCAAAATCTGATCAACGCTGACCCCTCTAGCAATATTGATGCCAGAGTAGTGGAAGTCCATGTGCAACTAAATAAACTATCCAGCCAAAATGCTTCTAACTTAACTAATTTGCAAGTCAAGGCGGTAATTGAACTGTGATTGGATTTATCCAGCAACTGCGGCGGCGAACGCCTTTAGGATGGCTGCAACTGAGTCATGAAAAAGGTCGTCTTTTGGTAGCATTGTCAGGTATTGCCTTTGCCGATGTTCTGATGTTCATGCAGCTAGGGTTTCAGAATGCCCTGTTTGAAAGTAACACAATGCTGCATCGGAGTATGCAGGCTGATATGTTTGTCATCAGCCCCCAAGCACGTAACTTAGCATATATGTCTAACTTTACGCGGCGGCGGTTGTATCAAGCAATGGATGTACCAGGTGTAAAGTCGGCAGAAGGAATGTATGTCAACATTGTTGATTGGAAAAATCCCCAAACACATCAGAAAACGACAATATTAGTTATGGGGTTCAATCCCGATCGGCAAGTGTTGAACTTAGCGGATGTGAATCGCCAGATAGATGCTATTAAGCTACCAGATACCGTTCTGTTCGATCGCGCCTCTAGAGGAGATTACAATGAAGCGATCGCCAAAATTGAACAAGGTAAACCTGTCACAACCGAAATAGAACGGCGGACAATTACTGTTAGCGGCTTATTTTCAGTCGGGGCTTCTTTCATAGCCGATGGTACTTTGATCACCAGCGACCAGAACTTTCTGCGGCTATTTCCCAGACAAGAAGCCAGCAGTGTCAGTCTCGGTTTAGTGCAGCTGCAACCAGGCTATGATCCAAAACAGATGAAAGCAGCTTTAGAATCTCATTTAGATAATGATGTTAAAGTTTTAACCAAAGCAGAATTTCTCGAATTTGAAATAAATTACTGGAAAACAAATACGGCGATCGGATTTATCTTCAGCCTGGGTGTAGCAATGGGGTTTTTGGTGGGCGTGATTATCGTCTATCAAGTTCTTTCTACAGATGTGAATTCCCACATGAAAGAATACGCCACTTTTAAAGCAATGGGATATAACAATCTCTACTTATTAGGTGTGGTGTTTGAAGAGGCGATAATTTTGGCGATTTTGGGCTTTATCCCAGGAGCGATCGCACCTTTAGGACTTTATCATTTAACTCGTAATGCCACCAATTTGCCAGTTTACATGACCGTTGCACGGGCCTTGACGGTATTAACACTGACTATGATTATGTGCATAATTTCTGGTGCGATCGCCACCCGGAAATTACAGTCTGCCGACCCCGCAGATATGTTCTAGGAAATAGGGACTGGGGACTGGGGACTAGGGGGATAAGGGAGAATAACCAACCCTAATACCCAATCCCCAACACCCAATCCCCAATCCCCAATCCCCAATCCCTAAATATGCCTCCTGTAATCTCTGTAAAAAATCTCGACCACTATTTTGGTCATGGTCAACTCCGCAAGCAAGTTCTCTTTGATATCAACCTGGATATTAACGCTGGCGAAATTATTATTATGACTGGGCCTTCTGGTTCTGGTAAAACTACACTTCTCACCTTAGTCGGTGGCTTGCGTTCTGCCCAATCTGGCAGTTTGCAAATATTGGAACAAGAACTGTGTGGCGCTAACAAAGGACAACTTACCCAAGCGCGACGCAGTAACGGTTATATTTTCCAAGCGCACAACTTGCACGGTAGCCTGACAGCACTCCAGAACGTCAGAATGGGCTTAGAAGTACATAATAATATTTCGCCGCCAGAAATGAAAACCCGGTCAGCCCTAATGTTAGAGGAGGTAGGATTAGGAGATCGCCTGAATTATTATCCTGATGATTTATCTGGGGGACAAAAACAACGGGTAGCGATCGCTCGTGCTCTAGTTGGTCGTCCTAAAATTGTCTTAGCGGATGAACCCACCGCCGCCCTTGACAGTAAATCGGGACGAGATGTGGTCAACCTGATGCAAACACTAGCTAAAGAACAAGATTGTACGATTCTTTTGGTTACTCATGACAACCGCATTCTAGATATTGCCGATCGCATCGTCTACATGGAAGATGGCAAGTTAGTAAATGACGGTGCTGTTGTTGCAGCCAGTTAGGCTGGTTCTCCTCAAAATGTTTTCTTAACAACAATAATAGCCAATTTTGATAGAAAAATCGTCTCTGTAATTTTACTAATGCCAATCTAGCGACTCATCTGCTAGAGATTTGAAAGGTTTACTGTTATATAATAAATGCTTGCTAGAGTCTGGAGTGCATCAATTGTAGGCATCGATGCCGTCAAAGTCGGCGTGGAAGTCGATGTGTCAGGGGGATTACCGGGAATTGTTGTCTTGGGACTGCCAGATTCAGCGATTCAAGAATCCAGAGAAAGAGTCAAAGCAACGCTGAAGAATGCAGGTTTCGCCTTTCCCATGCGAAAAATTGTGATCAATTTAACTCCGGCAGACTTACGCAAAGAAGGCCCCTGTTTCGATTTGCCTATTAGTGTGGGAATTTTGGCGGCTTCTGAGCAAGTTAGCGCTGATTTGTTGGGGGATTATCTATTTTTGGGCGAAGTCTCTCTGGATGGCAGTTTGCGTCCGGTGGCTGGTGTCTTGCCGATCGCAGCAGCAGCCCAAAAAATGGGAATTGCAGGTTTAGTTATCCCTGCTGATAATGCCCAAGAAGCGGCTGTGGTTCAAGACTTGGCTGTTTACGGCTGCAAACATCTGTCTGATGTGGTGGATTTTTTAAATAATCCGGGACGTTACAAACCTGTGCAGATTGATGGCACAACCGAGATAGCAGCAGTATCCTACCCTGGCACAGATTTACATGATGTGAAAGGACAAGCTCATGCGCGTCGTGCTTTAGAAATTGCTGCTGCTGGCGGGCATAATTTAATTTTTGTTGGGCCGCCTGGTAGTGGGAAAACTATGTTAGCACGACGCTTACCAGGAATTTTACCGCCTTTGAGTTTTGCCGAATCTTTAGAAGTGACTCGCATCCATTCGGTGGCTGGTTTATTGAAAAATCGTGGTTCATTGGTACGCGATCGCCCTTTTCGCAGCCCCCACCACTCAGCATCCGGGCCTTCTCTTGTGGGTGGTGGTAGCTTCCCTCGTCCTGGAGAAATATCATTATCTCACAGGGGTGTGCTGTTTCTTGACGAATTAACTGAGTTTAAACGAGATGTTTTAGAATTTCTGCGTCAGCCTCTGGAGGATGGCTACGTGACGATTTCCCGCACCAAACTATCGGTAATGTTTCCTGCACAGTTTACTTTGGTGGCGAGTACCAATCCCTGTCCTTGCGGTTATTATGGCGATACCATCCAACAATGTACTTGTTCTCCTCGTCAACGCGAGCAATATTGGGCAAAACTTTCTGGGCCGTTAATGGATCGAATTGATTTACAAGTTGCGGTGAATCGCTTGAAACCAGAAGAGATTACCCAACAACCTACCGGAGAAACATCTACATCAGTACGAGAACGAGTTCAACAAGCAAGCGATCGCGCAATTACCCGCTTCCAAGGAGAAGCAAATCTGCGTTGTAATGCCCACATGCAGAGTCATCATCTCCAGAAATGGTGCAAGCTAGATGATGCTAGCCGCAGTTTATTAGAAGTAGCAATTAGGAAATTAGGTTTATCGGCAAGAGCAAGCGATCGCATTCTCAAAGTAGCACGGACTATTGCAGACTTAGCCGCAGAAGATGAGCTAAAAACCAATCATGTAGCAGAAGCAATCCAATATCGCACAATTGATAGAATGCAGTAGGAATCTTGTGATGATGGCTTAAGTCTGTTAAGGGTTGAGGCTAGGGGGACAACTCAACCTTTGGAACTTTTCAGATAGTGCAGCTCGGGGAGTTGATTACAACTTTACCGCCACTAAGGTCTCTGACTTTCAAAACTAGGCACAAGGGTTTAGTGAATTCGTAGCGCACTTGCTCTATTGAACTCGGCAGTTGAGCCTTTTTACTCGGCAGTTGAACCTTTTTACTCGG
>NZ_CAXTNP010000330.1:0-7370 GCF_964245575.1 uncultured Nostoc sp.
AAAAGTTTCTAGTTGCCGTTGAGGGGGTGTAAACGCGTGGGGATTTACATTATATGGGGAGGGGGGCAGGGGAGCAGGGGAAGGCAACTAGTTATCTATCTTATATCCCTAAAGTTCTTGGACTATTAATCTAGCAACTTTTCGCTACTTCTCTCTATCTAGCTTCTCTTGGATAGCTTGACGACAAAATTCAGGAGGATCGTTCTTAGCTTTTACCTCTTCCTTCATTTCCTTGGTGATACGCAAATGTAGATATTCAGTTAGTGGTCGCTCTCTGTCTGTGGTGAATGGCTTTAAGTTATCTGGATTACCTTTATTTTTAGACATTGTATAGGAATACAAATAAAGTTATTCTCCACGTGTATATCAGTAGAGAATGTTAAATCGATGGGCATCTTAGCCTGAGAAACTTGTTGCCCACCGATTCCCACTTTTACAAGAGGTAACTCTATTTTATGTTTACACGCACAGAATTAGAAGTTAAAAGCTTGAGAGCGTTACGCGATTTATGTTTGATACAGTACGGCATCCAAGCAATAGGAAACCCTGCTGATAAAGCATCCTACATTAACCCACTCCTGACTTTTCCTGTTGTAGCTTGCAAGCAAGTATCAGAAAATAAAGGATTAAAGTCTCCCATATTCTCTCAAGTAGAAGCGCTAGAAGCGACACTAGAAGCTATGGGAACACCGACACCAGAGGAGTCAGCATTACTCAAGGTGACGATGGAGGGAAGGAAACTAGAGTACCCAGCACGGTACAGTCAAGTCGCTTCTCGAAATTAAAAATTAAAAATATAAAATTAAAAATTGCAATCATTGTGGGCTGCTGAACCCACCACTGATTGTAGACCACTGAAATCTTTGATTTCAGTGGTTGCTCGTACCCAAAATTAATTAAAAATTATTATTCTGATTAATTTTTAATTTTTAACTTTTAATTTTTAATTAAAAAAAGGTCAAGAGAAATTTGGACTCTATCGGGTTAAATGGCATCTGGATACAGCATTAGAGATCCTGGGAATGCTTTAAATGATGAATTAGCGATCGCACAAAATCCGTACAAAAAATAATAGAGTACAAACCGTCAAAGGTTCATACTCCATTGCAGGGGAGAGAGCAGGACATAAGCCGGGTTCTGTTCTCTTGCGAGGGCAGTTATCTATCTGGGACGCTTGTTACCAAACGCCTCTAGCGGCTCTCATTGAGCGGAACTGGTAAAAGACCAACCGTAGTTCCTATCGCCTTGCTCCCAACCGGGGTTTACCGAGCCAGCACCTCTCGATACTGCTGGTGCGCTCTTACCGCACCTTTGCACCCTTACCAGATCAATTAAAAATGTAAAATTAAAAATTAAAAACTACTCATTTTACATTTTTAATTTTTAATTTTTAATTGTCCTGGCGGTATCTTTCTGTGGCACTATCCTCACGATCGCTCGCACTGGACGTTATCCAGCAAGTTTGGTCTTTCGGGAGTCCGGACTTTCCTCAAACCAGTAACTATGACTGATCTGCAACCGCCTGCGCCTACTCTCTCCTTAGATCCAGTGTAATCTTTGGAAGTCGCTAGTATGTTGACATGGCATTACTTTTTTTTATTCCAAGGTAGAGCGTAAGTCCAAGGCAGTTTCCTGACTGTGAAAGGACAATTGATAATGCTAATGGCAGGAAAATCACGACCTGGAGCTAGACCTAAACGCACCTCAGATATCCTGATCACCAGTTGCAGGGAAAAGTCCAACTCCTTTCTTCTGTTAATAAAGTCGTTGTACAACTTTTTTTGCAGCCCCTTGATATCAATTAGTGGTTTTTTTGCTGAATAGGTTCCAGTTACTTGATCGCGCTGGAAAACATCTTCTGCTGTCACTGTTTCAGAAAGTGTTTTATTGGGGGCAATCAGGCTAGGACTTTGGGGTACTGCTAAGTCGCGGGTTAAATCTGGTGATTTCCGAATTACGCGGCGTGATTGCTTGCTATGTTCAACTACTAAAGAACTGTTGTCCCAGTCAACGTATACAGCAACATTATCAGATTTATTTTCAATGCTAATTCCTAAATCTTTCAAATCGTCAATTGGGTATGAGGATTTGAGTTTAAAGGAAATTCCAATTTTATCGTCGAGATTTTGTTCTTTGAGTTGCTCGTCAACGATTCCTTTTTTAAACTCAAACTTAATTTGGTCGTCTATGGATTCAACCATGCGGTTAAAGACATAGGAAACACCGATAATATAAATCGTCAAAACTACTAAATTTTGGTCGCTACTCCTCATAACTCAAAAATCTCAACTCTCGGTGCTAATAAATGTATATTTGACTCATCGTCCATCTACAATTTTTAATTACGCTTGATTACTACAGAATTTTGCAGCCAGCCTCGTCGCCAAAAAAAGAATAACAAACCAAATGCGATCGCTAACATCACTGCCCAGCAAAGTGGATAGCCCCAATACCAATTCAATTCAGGCATATTATATGGTGATTTTTCAGTATTGAAATTCATCCCATATACTCCGGCAATAAAAGTCAGTGGAATAAAAATTGTTGAAACTATCGTTAGTACCTTCATGATTTCATTCATTTTATTACTCACTGCTGAAAGGTACACATCCATTAATCCAGATGCTAGTTCTCGATAAGTTTCCACCATATCCATCACTTGCACTGTATGGTCATAACAGTCTCGCAAGTAGATTCGCACCTCTTCACCAATCAAATCACTGCCATCTCGAATCAAAGAATTAATTGCATCTCGCTGGGGCCAGATAGCACGACGCAGTTGCAGTAATTCTCGCCTAATTTGATAAATATGTTGTAGTGTTTGTGGGGTAGGCCTGACTATCACCTCCTCTTCTAACTCTTCGATTCGCTCACCATAAAGCTCTAGCACTGGGAAAAAACCATCAATAATCGCATCTAACACGGCGTAAGCTAAATAATCGGCTCCCTGTTTGCGAATAGTACCTTTGTTTTTTTCAATTCGCGATCGCACTCCTTCAAAACAATCATGTTCTGGTTCTTCTTGTACTGTCAGCAAATAATTTTTCCCTAATATCAAACTCACTTGCTCGCTGTAAAAACCACATGTTTTTTCCTTTGCTACTACCATCCGGGCAATGAATAGCAATTGGTCTTCATAATCCTCTGTTTTGGGACGCTCTGGTACATTAACTATATCTTCTAAAACTAGAGGAGGTAACTTAAAAACCTTACCCAATCTTTGTAATATATCTTGACTGCCTAAACCTTGTACGTCTACCCAAGAAATAGATTCCATTTCTAGATATGGGACACACTCCTCTGGGGTTGCTATTTGCTCACGGATGAAATTGGTTTGGCTATAGTCAATCAAGAAAATTATCGGTGCTGGAGCATCTGCATCAATAAAAATGGTTCCAGGTATAGTCCCTGGCTGGTGATAGAACTCATCTTCATGTGGCTTATTTACTATTTTGGGAAGGCGATGCAGTTTTCGTGCCATACAATATTACCTAATAGTTATTAGTCATTTGTGATTAGTAAAAATAATTGACTCGTGGCAACTGACAACTTACACTTAATTTTACAAAAATTAATACAAAGACGGCAATTTTTAGATTAAGCAATTATTTAGGTTGCTAATTTGGTCAATCAACATTTTGTTGGTAGTCAGTTGTACTCAAAAGTAAGCACTGAAAAGCCTCCTAAAGGCACAGCAATGCTGTGTCCCTACAATACATGTGGTTTAAATAGATGAAAACTGATGTAAGTTTATTTACGTTCAGTGAGTTACCAGCAATACAGATAACATATTGCTTCTGAATCAGCAATGCTATAAAAAAACAGTTTGCCTTGGTAAGACAAACTGCTTAAAAAATATTTATCTGGGTGAGCAGAAGTTAGAACATGCCGCCCATGCCGCCCATGCCACCCATACCGCCCATACCGCCCATACCGCCCATACCGCCCATACCGCCCATATCAGGGGCAGCAGCAGATTTCTTCTCTGGCTTTTCAACAACGATCGCTTCGGTGGTTAAGACCAAACCAGCAATGGAACCAGCGTTTTGCAAAGCTGAACGCACGACTTTGGCAGGGTCGATAATGCCAGCAGCGATCAAGTCTTCAAATTCGCCGGTAGCAGCGTTGTAGCCAATGTTGAAGTCGCTATCCCGGACTTTCGAGACGATCACAGAACCTTCAGCACCAGCGTTATCTGCTATTTGGCGCAAGGGGGCTTCTAGCGCTCGTTCGACAATATCAGCCCCAATTTTTTCTTCGTCATTTTGTAGGCTGTTTTTAATCTCTTGTACCTTCTTAGCTAAGTGAATTAAAGTTGTCCCACCACCAGGAACAATACCTTCTTCCACAGCAGCTTTAGTAGCATTCAGCGCGTCTTCAATCCGCAGTTTACGGTCTTTGAGTTCGGTTTCGGTTGCCGCACCCACTTTAATCACTGCCACACCGCCAGCGAGCTTGGCGATGCGTTCTTGCAGTTTTTCTTGATCGTATTCAGAATCGGTTTCTTCCAACTGTCTGCGAATTTGACCAATCCGCTTTTGTACCTCTGGCTTAGTGACACTGCCAGCTACAATTGTGGTGCTTTCTTTGTCAATGGTGATTTTGCGGGCAGTTCCCAGCGCTTCTAAAGAAGCGGTATCCAAACTTAAGCCGATTTCTTCCGAAATCAACTGTCCATCGGTGAGAATAGCAATATCTTCTAACAAAGCTTTGCGGCGATCGCCAAACCCAGGTGCTTTAATTGCAGCCACGGCTAGTACACCCCGTGCTTTGTTCACTACCAAAGTTGCCAAAGCATCACCTTCAACATCTTCAGCGATGATCAGCAAGGGCTGACCAGAACGGGCGACTTTTTCCAAAATCGGTACTAAATCCTGGATGCTGCTGATTTTTTTGTCAGTAACCAAGATCCGGGCGTTTTCAAATTCGATTATTTGCCGCTCGTTGTTGGTGACGAAGTAGGGAGAAATATAACCCCTGTCAATCTGCATCCCCTCAACTACTTCTAGTTCGGTGGTTAGGGATTTAGATTCTTCAACGGTAATGACACCATCTTTGGTGACTTTTTCCATTGCTTGGGCTAGCATTTGGCCAACTTCTTCATCGTTACCAGCAGAGACAGTGGCAACTTGAGCGATCGCACTTCCTTCTACTGGCTTGGCTATTCTGGCAATTTCTTGTACAAGTGCCTCAATAGTTTTGTCGATCCCGCGCTTCAAGCTAACTGGGTTACTACCCGCCGCGACGTTCTTCAAACCTTCCCGAATCAAGGCTTGTGCCAAAACTGTGGCGGTGGTTGTACCATCTCCAGCGACATCTTTAGTTTTTGAGGCTACTTCCTGAATGAGTCTTGCACCAGTATTTTCCAAAGGATCTTCTAATTCAATTTCCTTGGCAACAGTGATACCATCGTTGACAATTTGGGGTGCGCCAAATTTTTTCTCTAAAAGGACATTGCGACCTTTGGGCCCCAAGGTGATTTTTACGGCATCGGCAAGGGCGTTAACACCCCTTTCTAGAGATCGCCGAGATTCCTCGTCAAATGCAATAATTTTCGCCATGTTTTATTTCTCTAGCGCTTCCATTAGACAATTTAGCACTCACAGCGCCAGAGTGCTAATCTCCCCAGCGGCTCAAGTTACAAATGGAAATAAAAAAATTGATTAATATACAGGTGATGCTCATATTAGATACAGGCAGTAATGCTTGAATTGGGAGATGAATCTAGACAACTCCCTTAAGTCCCTCGGTATTGCCGACCCTAGCGGCACCGGCTGGTTGGCGGTAGTATTTACGTTTCTCTTGGCTTGGCTTGTAACGTGGCGTTTAATTCCGACAGTACGCAAATTCGCCTTGCGGGTAGGTTGGGCTGACCAACCCAACGCACGGCGGCTCAATCGAGAACCTTTGCCCAATGCAGGGGGGCTAGCTATCTACGCGGGTGTGATTGCCGCACTGATATTAGCTAGCCTTTTACGACCTATCGAACTCCAAAACGTATTGGCTCAGGTACTTACTATTCTGTTAGGGGGTTCGATATTAGTCCTTGTGGGCTTTATCGACGATCAGTTCGGCTTACCGCCCTCTGTTCGTTTGTGGGCGCAAATTCTCACGGCACTGTTGCTGGTAGCTAATGGCATCAGTATTCATGTCATGTTTGGTACTCCCATAGACTCGCTCCTGTCTATGTCGTTAACAGTACTTTGGGTAGTAGGAATTACCAACGCCATCAACTTGATGGATGGTATGGATGGTTTAGCGGGAGGAATCAGCTTTATTACCGCCATGAGCTTGTTGGGCGTTGCAGCCCAGTTTAACAATCGTGCAGCAGCAATCTTGGTATTAGCAGCCTTGGCAGGTGCTGCACTGGGCTTTTTACGCCACAACTTTCACCCCTCGCGGATCATTATGGGTGATGCCGGAGCATATTTTTTCGGCTATGTCTTGGCGGCAACCAGTATTTTAGGTAGGCTGCAACAAAACACAGTTTATGCGCTAATTCCCACGGTTTTATTTCTGTTGTTACCAGTGCTAGACACTACTCAAGTATTTGTGCGACGGCTACTAGCAGGAAATAACCCCCTTAGTACTCCTGGCAAAGACCACCTGCACCACCGCTTACTTGCTTGGGGACTCTCCCAGCGCCATGCTGCGTTCACACTTTGGTCAATTACCTTAGTTTTCAACTTGCTGGCTATGAGAATACAAGGCATGAGTTTGGCTGTGATGCTGACTACCGCCAGTAGCATTATCCTTCTTTTGGGCTTTACTATCTGGCAAAGAATACGCCAACAGCCTTAGTTGCTTGTAGGGTGGGTTAAGCGATCGCTTTCACCCACTATCACCATCAAACACCAGAAGTTACAATCAGTCGAAAACTAGTCCAAAGGTCAATTTGGCGGTCTCTTGGTGTTTTTCAAAGCTTCTTCCAACATCCGGTTTGCGTCTTGGGACATTTTTCTGGTCTTGTCCATCATCACCACAGCAACTTTTGTCAAGCCAGTTGTTCTCCCTTGAGGAACTTTATCCATTCCCTCAAGACAAGCAGTAGTCCACTCAATACGGTGGTGCTGACATATACTTTATCAGCTAAGTTGGCTTGCTGAGTCAATCTATCTTTTATTGTCTGAAATTTCCTTTTGCGCTCGACTCTTTTAGTCAACCAAACCGCTCATAAAGTGCAAAAATCTGATCGGGATCTGATCAGGAGCTAATTGAGGACAGCGATCGCAAAGACGCAATAAATCGTCGTCTCTACAATAATCAGTCTCTTGTCTTAACTTCTGTGCCAAAGTCGGCGGATGGGAGCGTCGAGCGTGTCAAGTCGCTTCTCGAAATTAAAAATTAAAAATATAAAATTAAAAATTGCA
>NZ_CAXTNP010000331.1:0-7369 GCF_964245575.1 uncultured Nostoc sp.
CCCCCATGCCCCATACCCCATTCCCTAAATCCAATTTTTAAATTTTGAGAAATTTTCCGATGACAACCGCAATTTCCTATCCCAATGCCCCTGATTTAGCAACCGATGATTACATTGTTATCGGCTTGGCAACCTGCTTCGTCAAAGAAGATGGAGAAGTTTATCAAATCGAAGTTATAGAACCGATTCCCTCTGCGGCTTTGGAAGCGCTCTTAAAGGGCATTCCTACGTCCTATAAGCTGGCTCATGCAACAACTTTGGGATCTGTGCTGGATGGCGATTCACAACTGTTGCCAGATGGCTTCCCAGAGTCGGCTCAGTTTGGAGAAGAATTTGTCCCACGGGCATTTGCAGCAGCTCGTACTTACAAGCGTCGTGAATCTGCAAAATCTTTAATTCCCTTAGGTACAAACTACAGCGAATTTAAGTATTCTATTGAGCGTAAGCGGGTATTAAACGCCGCTAGAGTTGTCACCAAAGAAGACAACGTTAAACAACATTCTCACACTCACAAAGTTCTTTAAGTAATTATGCTCAAACTTTACGGTGGCGCTCGTAGTCGAGCCTCAATTGTTCACTGGTATTTAGAGGAATTAGGAATTCCCTACGAATTCGTCAAGCTCGATATGCAGGCTGGTGAACATCTCAAACCTGAATATTTGGGAATTAACCCAGTTGGTAAAGTTCCAGCAATTGTTGATGGGGATTTTAAACTTTGGGAATCTGGAGCAATTTTGCTGTATCTTGCCGATAAGTACAGTAAAAGTTCACTTTCATCAGAGGAACGTGCCGTATTTTACCAATGGGTTTTGTTTGCTAATGCTACTCTTGGTCCAGGGATTTTTGTAGAAGCAAGTCGGGAACGGGAAATGCCCCGCTTGTTGACTCCGTTAAATGAAATTTTCAGTAAGCAACCTTTTTTGCTTGGCAATGAGTTCACTGTTGCTGATGTGGCAGTTGGGTCTATTCTGAGTTACATTCCCGTCATGCTGAAATTAGACCTCAGTTCCTACCCAGAGGTGTTGAACTATATAAAGCATTTATCTGAGCGTCCAGCATTTCAAAAAAGTATTGGCGCACAGGCTTAAAATAATTCGTAGTTAATAATTCGTAATTGAATTATTAACTACAAATTACAAATTTGTTAACGATAGTTTGTAAATTGCAAAGCCACCGGATAGTCTTCTTGTTTCAGGCGCTGCATGACTACTTGTAAATCATCTTTAGATTTGGCAGAAACCCGCACAGCATCACCTTGAATTGAAGCTTGTACCTTTTTGAATTCGTCTCGAATCAATTTGGAAATTTGTTTGGCGATTTCTTGACTAATCCCTTTTTTGAGTTTGATTTCTTGACGCACGCGATTACCACTGGCTGATTCAACTTTGCCAAAATCAAAGATTTTCTGGGATAGGTTACGCTTGGCGGCTTTTTCCCGCAGAATGGTGTGTACAGAATCTAAGGTAAACTCGCTGTCAGTACTAACGTTAATGCTTTCTTCGACTAACTCGACAGTAGTTTCAGTATCTTTGAGGTCGTAACGACCTTTGATGTCTCGTATAACTTGATCGACAGCGTTAACCAACTCTTGTCGGTCAAAGTCGCTCACAATGTCAAAGGAAAAAGTAGAAGCCATAAAACATTTTGGATTTTAGATTTTGGATTTTGGATTTTGGATTGCGAATTGGGAATTGGGGACAAGGGGAAAGACTTGTTGCAAGTTCTCCTCCTGCTCCCCCTGCTCCCTCATCTCTCCACTCCCCACTCCCCAATTAACTACTAGTTTGGATAATGCTCAATAAGATGAGAGTGCCAGAGCTAAAGATGCCAATGGCAAACATGAGCGATCGCAAAAGGGGTATATTCAAAATATAAAAAATTGAGTATAGCAAACGGGCTACGACAAAGGCGATCGCAGCCACTTGTGCCTTAGTTGAATTTACACCAGTTACATAAGCCATCAATGCTGCTGCCGCAAACACCATAAACGCTTCAAAGGTATTCTGATGTGCCCAAGTAGCTCGTTGGGCATAAGGTGGCAATTTATCAAACAGAGCGCGAGGAGTAGAAAACATTTCAGAACCAATACGCGCACGGGCATAAGCTACTACCAAAAATGGCAGATAAATTAGAACGGCAGCAGCAGCGATCGAGTACAAAAAAATTATCATTACTTATTAGTTATTGTTTATTAGTCATCAGTCATCGGTCATTAGTCAAATACAAAGGACAAATGACGAAAGACAAATGACAAATGACTAATCAAAGTAGAAAAGCGTCACCACTTTTCTTTGTTCTTCTGCATCCTGACAAGTTTGTAACAGGGTGCGACTGTCGTGAAACGCAAAGCAGATTAGTTGCTGGCAACGGGAGACAATCTCCTTGTTGCACAAGTAACTAGCTTCAGCAAGAGACAGATTATCATTACTGGGATTTTCGACTAGATGCATTACCTGTTCTAGTTGCTGGCGTGATTCCAAAGGCTGGCGTTCCAGGCTTTGGGGTAGAATCACCGTCAACAAATTTGCATCAGCCCGGGTTGCTCCCTTGATGGCCGCTGAATTTGTACCTGTAGCACCAGAAGTAATGATTCGATTACCCGATAAAACTAGGGCATAAGTCATCATTTCAATAAGATTCTGATGCGTAATCGGTACATGCCGAGAACCCAGCAAGGCGATTCTTTTAGAACCCGTTTGCTGGATTGTCGCTAGTTCTTGCGCTAATGTATCTAGGTTAATAAGGTCTGTTGATTGGCTCAAAGATGAAGATAATCAGATTAAACGACCCAGATATTCTACCAAACAGCGTGTAGATGCGAGGAAAACTAGAGTTAGATATTGCTATTAATAGTTTTTACAAAACTAAACATACATTGGTTTTATTGTGCTGACTTACTTAGTATTTTTTCGGAATCGCCGTTTTTACATTTGTAGGTTTGTGTAAGAATTACGTACATGAGTGCCGAATGTAAAGAAATGCATACTAATCACGAATGACTTGAAGAAGCGATTTCATGCCACCTGTGTCATGCGGGGTAAGGGACTTCCAAATAAAAAAATATCCCATCGCTTTAGGGGTAGGGAGCAGGGAGCAGGGGGAGGGAAAGTCGTAGTAAAGTCCAGAAATTGGATAATTTATTTTTTGGAGTTCCCTAACGCTCTCCTAAGAAACAAGGCAGGAGGCAGGAGGCAGAAGGCAGAAGGGAAGAGGATTTGACTTGTTTCTTCCATCCATAACGGAAGCGAGCGCGTCCGTAAACAGCTTCCATCACTCTGGTTAAAGAAAAATCTCAACCAACCTTTAAACAAGAGACAGAAACTGGGTTTCGAGCTTTATTTTCTAATATTATGGCTAGAATCATCAGTTTTGCCTGAAAGTCTTATGTAGCAAGGATTATTGTTTTTTACTCTGGAGAGAGTCATGGAAGAGCGCTAAAAAGATGAGCCAAGTAGTAATATCATGTCCGGTAGAGTGAACCAGGAAGATATGAGGCGGTTTACGGGAATATGCCTGTCTTTGGATTAGCTGCTGCAACTAAGCACATCCCAGCTATGGGACGGAAAGAAACAGCTCGCCGTCGCCTGGGAGGTGACGGTGAGCCAGTTGTACCCTCACCAGCAATACAGCCTTTTAACTGATAACTGAGCAATGAATCTAAGACAATGCCCCTGCGGGAGTTAAACCTAGTTTGGATAACAAGCGGTCAATGTCAAAATGCTCGGACATCAACTTGCGAATATACTGAACCTTAATTGGCTCGTGGACACGGACTTGACCAAAAGTGCGGTCAACAATTTCTACAGTCGTTAGGGTATCTAAGTCAACAGACAAAATGGGGATTTCTAGGTCTTCAGCGCGACTGAGAATGAACGGTGGGGGTGGTAGTTGCCCGGTGAGAATTAAACATTGGGTAGAAGTTTCCAAAGCCGCTTGCTGAATTTCCACGCGATCGCCTCCTGTTACCACTGCCATATTCCGGCGTTTGCGGAAATACTTCACAGCAGAGTTGACATTCATCGCTCCAATTGCCAGACTTTCCACCAACAAATCCATGCGATCGTTGCGACAGAGAACATCAGCCTTTAACTGTTTGACTAGTTCGCCAACACTGACACTGCGGAGCAAATCACTATTAGGCAGCATTGCTAGCACTGGAATACCCTGCTGTTCCAAAAACGGACGCAAGAGAGTGTCAACTGCTTCTAGTTGAGTGACAGGGATATCATTGATCACAACTCCAATCAAGCGATCGCCCACACGCCCTTTAGCAGCCAATAGCGCCTCAACTGAAAGCAACGATTTATAGCGGGCTACTAACAGCACGCCAGCATCCAATAGTTCAGCCATTTGTAGCAAAGACAAGTCAAACAAATTGCCTTCGGACAAATCACCAGGCCCCTCCAGTAACACTAAATCTCCTTGGAATTTATGTAAATATTGCTGTATTAGGGACTGCTGATAATCGGTTTTGTCTTCCCCTCGCAAGCGTTTTTGCACATTTAGTTCATCCAAAGCCAGCATTGTAGGTGCAACACGGTTTTCCGGCAAATTGAGGCTAAGAGCGATGAATTGGACATCTTCCTCAATTACGGTTCCACTGGACGAATTCAAACATGTACCAAGCGGTTTACCGTAGGTAATATCCAGTCCTTTTTGCTGTAGCTGATGAGACAAACCCAGAACAGTTGCAGATTTACCGCTGTAAGTCTCGGTTGATCCAATCAGCAAATATTTAGGGGATTTTGGCACACATGCACTCCTAATTTCAAAAGTCAGAAGAACCCAGCTAGGTGTTTCCTAATTCTAGTTCCTTCTGGCAAAAGCCTCTTGCTCTCACAAATTAAGGTTTTCCAGAATTACCTTCTGATTAAGCAGGGGAGCCTCTTATAGGTAGGTTTTTCAGATTAGACTAATTTTTTGGGTTTTAGAACCAAAAAGATTGTCTGAACCTTAAAACTACGTTCAATACCTTTTAGTGATCTGTGCCATTAGTTCTAAAGGATTGTAGAAACGCAAAATTTCGCGTCTAACTAAGCGGCAGGTAGAAAAGTTTCAAGAGAAGGCCATTTGGATATAGGTGTTTCAATGGTTTACGCCGCTGACGGCTTTGGCGTTGACAGGCGGGGCTGGGTTTGCTTGTGGTCTAGTTGTGATGTTGTGGAATATTGAAGATTTACGTTCGAGATGAAATTCTTAAAATCTTCATCAGACAGGACTTTGAGAAAATTAGGTGTTAATGTTAAAACGAGCTAACCTGTTGAGTTAAATCGTTTTATATAATAAAAAAAGCTTGATAGTGAGTATTAGACGTTTTTACTTCTCAGTCTATTTGTTTTTAGTTTTTGAATTATACTACCTACAGCTAGTGCTAGTAGTCCGTATGTTGGCATTGTTTCAGGAACAGACTTTGGTGTAGGAGTTTCAGGATCAGAGTTTGGTGTAGGAGTTATTGCGCTTCCATTAATATCTGTGAGCGCTTCAGCAAGACTTTTAGCTATATCATCAGAGCTATTAGCAATAAATAGCTTGCCACCAGTCCATTCTGATAATCTTGTAAGCGTTGTAAGCTCAGTATTAGCAAAATAGCTAGGTACAATGCCATAAATTCTTACTGGATCTACATGGAATGATTCATCAATAATTGAACTAACTGTGTAACCTGTAAAAGGTTCAGGATCATGAGCAAATGCATCAGTTAAGTAAATCACTCCTTTTTTGACCCCATCTCTCCATCCATTTAGGTTTTCAGTGTTGATTGTTCTGGTCAAACCAGACCACAAAGACTCCGGAGTATCACCTCCTCCTCCTACAGTCAATTGGTTAATAGCATTATCGATACTTGTTATGTCTGAGGAAAAAGCTAAATCGGCTCTGTAGGGATAGTCTCCAAATTGACCAAATGGAGGTAATGGAAAATCCTTATAATCCACAACCGCAATCCGAGTACCTGGTACTTGCTCAAATAAACTTTGAGCCAGATTTTTAAAAGCAGTTTTCATTCCGTCGAGGTAACCACCCATACTGCCAGTAGTATCAAACACGAAGGCAAGGTCAATCGGAGTATTAGGAGGATTATTTATACAATCTGAAATATCTGGCGTTTTACAGATATCAGCCTTCTCACGTCCAAATGTTTCGTTTCTCCAACCCCATTCTACACCGTTGTATATAGTAACTTTCCTTAAATCTCCTTCTCTTGTTTCTTGGGCAAGGTAGAGTTCAGCATCCCAAAAATGGCTAAAAACAAAATCATTTCTAAAGGGTGCATCCGAAGCACCATAACTTCTAGCATTTAAAAAGTACGGAGTTTCTATATTATCAAAGCTGACATCGAGCGTATCTTCAATCTCACCATGATCTACACTTAAACCAGGATGATTATTTTTAACCCGCTGAATCCAGTAAAGTTTTGGATCTTCAGGAAACAATGGAGCTTTAGGGTCATTGCCCACTCGATTGTATGTCATTGACATTACAGATCCAACACCTCCTATACCTGGATTGTCAGTTATCTCTTCCCCACATCTTGGCATCAGGTTGTTTTTTGGGAATAGTAAATACCTGTTTCGGTACTAGGGTTTCAAAACGGATGCTATCGACTTCAACTGAATTATTATTAGTTGCAACAGGTTCAATTAAACGCAAAGTTATGTATTGAGTATTTAACCGAACTGTCTCTATCCCTACTGCTGACTTTATATTGGTGCGATATATGAACCGTAGTTGATAAGTTCCTAATTGGATATCATTTACAGTCCAATAATTACCAGTTTCAGTAGGCAAATCAGCAATTTGGAATTGTAATTTTTTATTTTTCCAAGATAGTTTTGCATATAATAATGTAAAAGTAGACTCTCCTGGCTGAACTAAATAATCATCATATTTATTAATTTTTCTCCAATTTTTCGGTTCTTGCATTTGTAAAACTTGACCATTTGACCCGACAATCTGGGGAATTAAACTGCCAGAGCGGTTGAAGCGAAAGTGAGTTAGCATTTTGTTGCTAATAGTAATATCAAGCTTGACAGGGGTATTAGCATTAAGCTCTCTTTTTGGAATGGGTAATACTAGAAATTCTGTACGCCAGATTTGTAGACTTATACCCTGAGATTCAATGCTGTTACTGTCATTTGATTCAAAAGATGTCATGTGAGATACCCTCTCAATTTCCAGGTTATTATTTACAGTCCGTTATGATGGTACATGGCTTAATACTATTGTCCTGAAAAAAAGTGAGCATTGGTTGCAGAATACAGATATTTGAAAAAATTTTTAGCCCTTAAAATCATCTCACTAAGGCAATAACATCAATGTTTTCTCAAATGTATATAGAGCCATCACTATCACTTTATATAAAAGTTTTATA
>NZ_CAXTNP010000332.1:0-7342 GCF_964245575.1 uncultured Nostoc sp.
CAAAGCTGTAGCCCTTATTTCGTATAGCTTAGAGCTTTTCTTAGTGCCATTCCACTCTGATCCCCCGATACACCAGAGATGCCGAACTTTCATAGATTTTGCAATGGAATGCAACTCCAGCTAGGGCAATCATTGTGATCTCTTTCGATGATTATCATGAGCCGCATTGCAAATTATACAGTTTGCGATTCATTTTAATGATAATGATCAAAATTTGTATACTTGTAGAAAAATAAAAAAGTTCAACAATAAATAATAAAGTCCAACAATAAATAAAAAAGTTCTACAATTTCTGGATATGCATGGTCTAGGCAGATCCAGAAAGGCAAGCTTTATGGCGAGAGGTAGGCAGGAGTGGACTGAGGCCAAGTTTGAACGCTACATAAAAGTTGGTTGCGGTCAAGGTAGTGGGGAGAACTACAAGCCTTGGATCACCGTCTCTGATTTCCCCTCAATGGGGAGATCGGCAAGAAGCCATGGTTGGGAAGACCAATCGAGTGCATCATTTCTTATCAGACCATGAGCGGCGGCTATTTTACTTCAGAACTTACGCATTGACAAATTAAACAATAAATGCAGTAGTAAAAAATGTGCGATGCCTACGGCGGGCTACGCCTACGCTAGTCACCAGAGGACTTGAAAGACGGATAATTTATGTTGTCTCTATAAGTGGGTTCGGACTATCAGAGCAACTACTAAGCGATCTACAGCAAAGTGGCGTAAGTCTTGAAATCTACCGAGCGCACTCGCTTCAACACTTAATAAATCAACTATACTGCCAGTCGCAGCCAGTTATACCATCTGAAATTTAAAGTTTCTTTTTTGAACATAAGGTACGGAGCTCTAAAGCATCTCAAGCGTTGACAAAATAATCGCGGTAGTAATTAGGATCAAAGGCTACAATAGATAGTCATGAACAGTCCATTGACTTGGCTTACTGCGGGCAAATTGCTATCGGTGATTTTTTTGGTGCTAGCCAACGGATTCTTTGTCGCAGCTGAATTTGCCTTGGTTGCGCTTCGCCGTAGTCGTGTCGAGCAGTTGGTTCTCCAAGCTCATCCCCGTGCAAAAGCTTTACAACGGGCAGTAAATAACTTGGATGCTTATCTAGCAGCGACCCAACTTGGTGTTACCATATCCTCTTTGGGCTTAGGTTGGCTTGGAGAACCAGCGATTGCTGTACTGGTCGAACCTGCTTTCCACTGGCTGCCAAAATCTTTATCGCAAACTAGCGCCCATACATTATCAGTAGTGATTGCCTTTACAATCATCACGTCTCTCCACATCGTCTTAGGAGAATTGGCTCCGAAAAGTTTAGCGCTTCAGCGCACGGAAAGAACAGCCTTCGCGGTTATAAATCTCTTAGAACTATACTTAGTGATATTTCGCCCTGCTGTCCAAGCTTTGAATAGTTTAGGAAATTTCGTTCTTAAGCTTATAGGCTTGGAACCAGGAAGTAGCGAAGAATTGCTTCATTCAACTGAAGAATTGAAACTTTTAGTGGCAGCTAGCCATGAAGCGGGTCTGTTGGGAGAAGCCGAACAAGACGTAGTAGAGCGAGTGTTTAGCATTGGCAACAGACAAGTCAGTGCATTTATGACACCACGCACAGAGATGGTTTGGCTTGATATTGATGAACCATTGTCAAAAATCCGCAGCCAAGTCATTGAAAGTATTCATTCATTCTTCCCAGTTGGTCAACAGAGCATTGATAACTTATTAGGTATTGTGCAAACCAAAGAATTTTTAGCTCAAAATCCAACCCAAGCCATTGAATTGCAAGCTTTACTAAAGCCACTTTTATATGTACCGGAAAGCATGAAGGCTTTGAACCTTTTAGAGTTATTTAAGAAATCTGGGACTCACCTAGCTTTAATCGTAGATGAATATGGTGTGACACAAGGCTTGGTGACAATCACTGATATTGTGGAAGCGATAGTAGGTGATATCCCAAGCAGTGAAGAACTAGCTGATCCCGATGTGGTGCAACGTGAAGATGGGTCTTGGTTATTAGATGGACTGTTACCAATTGACGAGTTGAAAGAAATTTTAGACATCAGAAAGTTGTTACCAGGGGCAGGGGTCAACTATCAAACTTTAGGGGGATTTGTCGTTAACCAGCTAGGGCATATTCCCTTGGTCGCTGAACATTTTGAGTGGGCGGGATTACGCTTTGAAGTAGTTAGTATGGATGGAAACAGAGTAGATAAAGTATTGGTCGTGCCAATGTATACTGAGAAATCTCAGTGAGAGACAATAGATAAAGGTATTTAGACAAATGGCACGCTTGTTTTCGGTAAATCCATAAGTCATAAGGCTTTTGGGTGTAAGGGTGTAAGGGAGTAGGGGTGTGGGGTCTTTTCGACAACATAGCCCATGAATCCATTCTGAGCATGATTGGTAATTTTCCTAATCGAATACTAATCAAAGAATGGTTAAAAGCAGGTTTTGTATTCCAAGGGAACCTTAACCCAACGGAACAAGGCACTCCACAAGGCGGGGTAATTTCACCCCTCCTGGCTAACATAGGTTTGCATGGCTTAGAAAATTACATTAAAGCCACCAATCCCAAACTTGGCATTATTCGCTACGCCGACGATTTCATCGTCACGGCTAGAGACAAAGAAAGCCTCAAAATCACCCAAAACTTGATTAAAGCATGGCTGTCAGAACGAGGTCTTGAACTCAGTTCTGAGAAGACGCTAATTACGTCAATGGAAGATGGCTTTGACCTTTTTTTAATTTTTAATTAAAAAAAGGTCAAGAGAGAGAAATCACCCTATGATGGAGACATAACCTAGTGGAGCGAACGCAATAGCAAGCTCTATGATAGCGAAACCTCTTTTGCCCTTAAACGGCAAAACCATATATGCGGGCACTGTGGATTAAAAATGCTCAGTGACGAGAAGGTACATCTCCATCACATTGATGAGAACTATAAGAATTGGAAGAAAAATAACCTTTTAGCCGTTCATGAAACCTGCCACGACTACTTGCTTGCATGAGCAAAACCGCAAGGTAAGAACATCGGAAGCTGGATGCACAGAAATGGGCACGTGCAGATTTATCTCCGTAAATACTGGATGAGTTAGTGTGGAAACTTGGTGAATTAAACCTCCATACTCGGTTAAAACTGGTTTCTCTGTTACAGATGTTCCAATCCAACGTTGTAATTCTTTTTCCTTCCACTTCAAGTAACAATACTCCGGACAATTTTGAGTTGAGGGAATCGACAAGAAAGCTATCGAACCATTAAGGTGCTGATTAGAACAAAAAACACCGGATCTGATAGTCATATGGAAATTGTACAAAGCTTACTGACCAAAATGGGGATTTTCCACAAACCGCAAATGAAAGCATTGAGATCAACGAACAGCTTTCAAAGTATCGTAAAGTAGTTTGTAGCGCTCAAACCCTGTTTCATACAAAGGATTTGCCTGCGGCTGTACTACATTACTATCCTGCGGTAAAATCTTGAATGCAGTTTCTAAATTGGGGTAAACACCAATCCCCACCATTGCCAAAATAGCTGCTCCGTAAGCAGCTCCTTCTTTGGCTTTGGGAGCTATAAGTTTTGTTTGCAAAACATCTACCAAAATTCGTAACCAAATGTGAGAGCGTGCGCCTCCACCCGTTGCTAAGAGTTGATCGAGGGGAGCGATCGCACTAATTACCTCCAATGATGACCGCAAGCTAAATGCAACACCCTCCAGCACAGCACGAGTTATATCTGCTTGGGTATGAGCTAATGACAGATTCACGAAAGCACCACGAGTCTCTGGATCGAGGTGGGGACTGCGTTCTCCTGCTAGGTGGGGTAGAAATAGAACACCACACGCACCAGCCTGCGATCGCTCTGCCATATTCATCAAATCGGTGTAGGATATATGCGGGGCAAATGTATCTCGATACCAACGCAGAGAACCACCTGCTGCTAGCGTTACTCCTAGCAGATGATAGCCACCATCCACATGACAGAATAAATGCACCCGACCTTCGGGATCGGGAATTGGGCGATCGCACGGTGCAAAGATCACTCCTGATGTGCCAATACTCAAACTACCCCGGCTCAGGTTGCTTGATGAGATGCCCAAACCGATAGCTGCTGCGGCATTATCACCTCCACCTGCGACCACAGGTAATCCCACAGGTAATCCCACACGGGCGGCTATTTCTGATTTTAGCCGTCCAGCGATCGCGGTAGATTCGATGACTGGGGGGAATAACGCGCGGTTGATATCAAGAGCATGGAGAATATCTGTATCCCATTGCCGATTTGCCAGATTCAGACAGCCAACACCAGAAGCATCTGATGGTTCTGTAAATATTTCGCCAGTTAGCACATATCCCAGATAATCTTTAGGCAAAAGAATCCGCCACAACCGAGTGTATGCAAGTGGATCTTCAGTCCGCAACCATAGAAGCTTCGGTAGTTGAAAGCCAGTAATTGCCGGATTTCCAGTGCGTTGGATTAATTCATGGCGGGGAATTGTGGCTTCAATTTCAGCAACAGCTTTACCCGTGCGCTGGTCATTCCACAAAATTGCCGGTCTAATCGCTTTGCCCTCCGCGTCGAGAGGAACCATACCATGCATCTGTCCAGACAAACCGAGGGCAATCGCTTGGTATCCGTCTAGCTGTTGAGTAACATCGAAGAGAGCATCCAAACTCGCTTCCACCCAATCCGATGAGTTTTGTTCCGTCCAACCGGGTTGTGGAGTTAACAAGGGATAGCTTCTGGTTGCTTGAGCGATAATTTGCCCTTGCAGATCGACTGCGATCGCCCGTACTCCTCCTGTACCCAAGTCTAAGCCAACTACGATGTCAGTCAAGTCGCTTCGCTCCAATTAAAAATTATTAATTATTAATTAAAAATTGAATAAACAAATCTTAATTGTACATTTTTAATTCCCAAAGGGTGGGGGCTTCTACACAAAAATAATTAAAAAGTAAGAATAATAATTTTTAATTTTAAAAAAGTCAATTGCCCCTCCAAATTCTTAAGATTCAAAAGGCGGAAATGAAACTTCCGCCTTAAAAGGTCGCGGCTTTCACTCTCCGGTTAAGTTTTTACTAATGTTTCTTTAGCTCCAAACTTATATAATCCATGTAAATGATTCGTAACTGACTCAACAAAATGTGATGACTGCGATAAATCGCCAAAAATCTCAGTCAGGTTGAGCAATGCTTTGGCATCACTGCCACTTGAATGAGCTAGTTGAGTCAGAGTACCTGCTATTGGGTCATCAATGGGAATGGTGTTACCTTGGTCATCCTGTCCGTTGAGGTAACGGAACCAAGCTGCAACCGTTAGGCTCATGTAATCAATAGCTCCTCCTTCGCGTAGTGCATCACGGACTGAGCCGAGAACAAATTTTGGCATTTTTGCGGAGCTATTGAGGCAAAGACGCGGGAGCTGATCTCGAATTTTGGGATTGGCAAAGCGTTCAATTAAGGTCTTTTTATAATTATCTAAATCAATCCCAGGTACAGGTTGAAGTGTGGGCGTAACTTCTGCCATCAAACGATCAACAGCTTGTCGGATTAATGGATCTGCCATGACCTCATGAACATAGGTGTAACCTGCCAAGGAGCCGAGATAGCCAATTAACAAGTGACTGGCGTTTAGCAGTCGAATTTTCATCATCTCGTAGGGATGAACATCACTGGTCATCTGAACGCCAACTGATTCCCAATTAGGTCTACCTGCGCTGAAATTGTCTTCGACTACCCACTGAAGAAACGGTTCGGCAACAACTGGAAAGGCATCATTGATGTTAAACTGTTCCGCCACCATTTTGATATCTGCTGGGGTTGTAGCGGGGGTAATGCGATCGACCATGCAGTTAGGAAAGGCTACCTGTTCGGCAACCCAATGCCCCAATTCCGGATTCTGCATTTCGGCAAATGCAGTTAACATTTTGCGGGCAATGTTGCCGTTACCTTGCAGATTGTCACAAGACAATACGGTAAACGGTGCTATTCCTTGTTGACGACGCCGATCGAGGGCTGCTGTCAAAAAGCCATATACTCCAATTGGCTGATCAAGATGCTGCAAATCGTATTGGATAGTCTGGTGATTCGCATCAAATTCACCGCTACCTTCAATATAGTAGTAGCCTCCTTCGGTAATGGTGAGGGTGACGATGCGGCATTTGGGATCTGCTAAGGTGTCAATCACAGCTTGGCGGTTATCTGGAGCAAATAGATATTCTGTAATTGCTCCAATCACACGAGCGCGATCGCCTTCTGTGGATCTTTCAACTAAGGTATATAAACAATCTTGCGATTTCAGTGCATCCCGCATCCGTTTATCGAATTCTAGTAGCCCAACCCCACAGATTCCCCATTCACTACCGGGATTTTGATGAAAGTAATTATCCAGGTATAAAGCCTGATGTGCGCGATGGAACCCACCCACACCGATATGGACAATACCCTTAGTAATTTGATGGCGATCGTAATTGGGTACGCGAACGTTATTTCCTAAATGAGACAGAGATGTTTCATTCAGCTTGATTGCTGAGTCTGTGCTGATATTGCTGTTCATGGGATTCATTTTGGGTTAGGTGGTGACGATGAACTTTGGGAATGGCTTCACCGTTGCGAGCGAACAAATGGCAAAGCTCACCGTTAATGTAAATAGGAACGTAATCGTGCATTTTAGCCGGATTATCTCCGTCTGTTTGCACAACTATGGTTTCGCCACCCGTAATTTTGATGTAGAGAAAGGTTTCTCCGCCTAATCGTTCTACAACTAATACTTCACCATTCACGCTTGAGTCATTGCGATCAAGCCGCAGATGTTCGGGACGAATTCCTAATGTTGCTCTATCCCCAACTGACATTTTGGGCTGCACCGGAATCATTACGGTTGCGTCACCAGGGAGTCTGACTGTTGCACCAGAGTCATTGACGGCTGAAACTGTCACTGAGATAAAGTTCATTTTTGGTGAACCAATAAATCCGGCGACAAATAGATTGCGAGGATGATGGTACAGTTCTAGGGGAGAACCCATTTGTTTGATGATGCTGCCTTGCAGGCACGTACCACTGAATCACTCAATTAAGCAACGGCTCAAGCTGTAAATTATATTACCGAAGATGATGCCTACGAGAAGATTCAATCATTGTGGTCTATTTACCTGAAAATTGCTGTAATTATAGTGACCCCTTAACGGAAGTATGGCTCACAAGTTGCCTTCGCTTCTCTCTGGTCAAAAGTTTTAGGGTGACTAAAAACAGGATGATACTGGAGTCGCTTACAAGCAACTTTCAACCAATACTCGAATTGAATATCCCACAATCGCACTGTGCCATCTTCACCCCCACTGACAATTGT
>NZ_CAXTNP010000333.1:0-7326 GCF_964245575.1 uncultured Nostoc sp.
GGAATGGGGAATGGGGAATGAGGAATGGGGAATTTTCCCCCTACTCCCCACTCCCTACTCCCTACTCCCTACTCCCTACTCCCTAATTCCGATGCCAGCGTGTACCATCACGGCTATCAATTAGCGTAATACCTTCTGCTTGGAGTTCGTCACGAATGCGATCGCTTTCGGCAAAATTTTTGGCTTTACGTGCTTCTTGCCTTTGCTGAATTTTTGCTTCAATTTCCGCATCGCTTAAACCACTACTCTTGTCAGGTTCCGCTTCTATCTTGGCTTCTAAACCTAAAACTCCAGCTAATGTGACGAGAGTTTGCCATTGACGCTTTAACTCATCAGGGGAAGTTTCGGTTTTCCCTTCATGCACAATAATATTTCCTTCACGGCGCAGTTCTTTGGCTAATTCAAACAGCACTGTTAACCCACCAGGAAAATTAAAGTCGTTATTTACAACTTCTTGGAAACGTTTAATATCGGGATTGGGTACTGGGTATTGGGTATTGGGTATTGGGATATTCCCAGTCCCTAGTCCCCAGTCCCCAGTCCCTAAATCCCAACCTAGTTTTTTCCCGTATTGATGCCCAAAAAGTAAACCTTCTTTAATGGTGTGCCAACCGTTGGTTGCTGCGGCGATCGCTTCATCGGTAAAATCTATGGGTGTGCGATATTGTGCGGTCAGTACGAACAACCGCACTGCCATCGGGTCAACTCCTCGATCCAGCAATTCTCGAATAGTGATAAAGTTGCCCAAAGATTTAGACATTTTTTCACCATCTACCTTCACCATGCCGTTATGTAACCAGTAACGTGCTAGGGGTTTTCCTGTTACAGCCTCTGATTGGGCAATTTCGTTTTCGTGGTGAGGAAAAATTAAGTCAGCACCACCAGCATGAATATCTATGGTATCACCCAAGCGATCGCGCACCATTGCCGAGCATTCTATATGCCACCCTGGACGACCTGCGCCCCAAGGTGATTCCCAAGCAGGTTCTCCCGGTTTTGCTGCCTTCCATAAAGCAAAATCAAAGGGGTCTTTCTTTTTCTGATATTCTGGATCTTCTACATTGACGCGATCGCTTTTCCCGGCTTGCATATCTTCTAATTTGCGTCCCGAAAGCTTGCCATACTCAGCAAACTGCCGTACTGCATAATACACATCGCCGTCAGCAGGGTAGGCAAAACCTTTATTTTCCAACTCATGAATTAACCGTTGAATGCCATTCATCGTATGGGTAGCACGGGGATATTCATCAGCTTCTTTGATTCCCAACCGCGCCATATCCTCAAAATATGCTTTGATAAAGCGATCGGCTACAGCTTCCATTGATGAATGTTCAACACAGGCTCGATTGAGAATCTTGTCATCAATATCAGTAAAATTTTGGATATATCGCACTTCATAGCCGATAAACTGGAGGTATCGGCGCACTACGTCCCAAACGATGCAAGCTCTAGCATGACCCAAATGGCAGTAGTCGTATACCGTCACGCCGCAGTAATACATCTTAACCTTGCCTGGTTCGACTGTTTCAAACGGTTCTTGACGACGGGTGAGGGTATTGTAAAGGGTTAGGGTCATAACAGAGTAATGCTGAAATAAGAAGATACGTAATAATAGGGTAAAGCAGCTGGGATGACAGTCCAGCATCCCTATGCTAGTACGTCACGGCAAAAATCAGCATACTATTGGACAAAATCTCGAAAGCCCAGAAATCAAGGGTTTTTGACTTTTGACTTTTGAATGCGTGACTTTTGCGTAGCGGCGCTAGTGTTTTCTGGACTATCTGCGCTACATTACTATTTTTTGACTATTTGATAACAGCGCTATGCAATCAGCAGTTACACCCGAATCTTCGGCAATGGATACGCCCAAACAAGGAATGCCAGTAACAATTATTACGGGTTTCCTCGGTAGTGGCAAGACGACTTTACTCAATCATATCCTCAACAACCAACAGGGTTTGAAAACCGCCGTTCTCGTGAATGAATTTGGCGAAATTGGCATCGACAACGAGCTAATTGTTTCCACTGGTGAGAACATGGTGGAACTAAATAATGGTTGTATTTGCTGCACTATTAATAATGATTTAGTAGATGCAGTTTACAAAGTTTTAGAACGCCAAGAAAATCTAGATTATCTAGTAGTGGAAACAACTGGATTGGCAGATCCGCTACCAGTAGCTCTAACATTTTTGGGCACAGAATTGCGAGATTTAACTCGCTTGGATTCGATTATTACCGTAGTAGACGCGGCAAATTACAGCCTAGATTTATTTAACTCTCAGGCGGCATACAGCCAGATTGCTTATGGTGATGTAATTGTACTGAACAAGACTGATTTGGTTGATGAAGCCACTTTGAATGAGTTAGAAACAAAAATTAACGAAGTTAAGGAAGGAGCGAGAATTCTCCGCACCACGCGATCGCAAGTGCCACTTCCGTTAATTCTCAGTGTTGGTCTGTTTGAATCTGATAAATATTTTGACACAGTGGTGGATCAACACGACCATCACGATCATGAACATCACGATCATGATGATCATGATCACTCAACATGCGGTCACGATCATCACGACCATGACCATGACCATCACGAGCATCACCATCATTCTGACCATTTAGAAAATGATGGTTTTACTTCCATATCTTTCCAAAGTGACAAGCCTTTTTCTATTAGGAAGTTTCAGTATTTCTTAGATAACCAGCTACCCTCAAATATCTTCCGAGCGAAGGGGATTATGTGGTTTGATGAAAGTCCGAAGCGTCATATTTTCCACCTTTGCGGTAAACGCTTCACCTTGGATGATGATGAATGGCAAGGTCAATTGAAAAACCAGCTAGTGCTGATTGGTCAAAATTTGGATCGTGAGGCTTTAATTAGTCAACTCGAAAACTGCATTTGTCTACCTTCAAAGTCTCGCGCTAAAGGGTTTGGCAAGTAAAAGTTAGGAGTAGAGACGCGATTAATCGCGTCTGTCTGTACAGGAGTTAGGAGTTAAATATTCGTTCCCAGGTAGAACCTGGGAATGCATTTCCAATGATTCCACCATCAATTTTGAACAATGAAAATGAGATAATAGCGATCGCTTCCTCACTCCCCTGCATTTACGCGCGAGTGTTTCACCAATAATTACGAATTACGAATTAGTTAAAATGCGCGTTGTTATCCAGCGAGTCAAATCATCTCAAGTTACAGTTAATGGTGAAATTGTCGGCAAAATTGGGCGGGGGCTAAATTTGCTCGTAGGCATAGCCAATACCGACACTGATGCTGAAATCGACTGGATGGCGCGTAAGTGTTTGGAATTACGGCTGTTTCCTGGCGAGGAAGGAGACGATCGCTGGCAAAAATCTGTACAAGAAATTGGCGGCGATTTATTAGTAGTCAGTCAGTTTACCCTTTATGGTGACTGTCGCAAAGGTCGCCGTCCTTCTTTTGACCGTTCAGCCGCTCCTCAATCAGCAGCAGATTTCTATAATCGTTTTGTTACCAAGTTAAAAACTAGCGGTTTGCAAGTGGAAACAGGTCAATTTGGTGCAATGATGCAAGTTACAATAGAAAACGATGGCCCAGTAACTTTGTTACTTGAAAAAGAAGCAATTTAAGTATATATACCAAAAAAATGAAGAACAGTAGCCTCTGTACCTTGGTGTTCTAATTGATGAGAGAATATTAAATTAACCATCACAAAAGTTTAAATTCATTCATCATGACGAAAATCCAGTTTTCTAGAGGTCTTGACGAAGAGGTAATTCCAGAGGTGCGCTTGACGCGATCGCGCACTGGTGAAAGTGGCACAGCGACGTTTATTTTTACTAATCCAAAGATTTTAGATCAAGGTAGCACCGAGGATATTACCGGGATGTACCTGATTGACCAAGAAGGAGAGATAATTACCCGTGAAGTTAAAGCTAAATTTATCAACGGGAAACCGGAAGCATTAGAAGCACTTTACGTGATGAAATCTGCCCAAGAATGGGATCGCTTTATGCGCTTCATGGAGCGATATGCTGAAGAAAACGATCTGGGACTGAGCAAAAAGGAGGCATAGGGGAGCCAGTGCGTTGCGGAGGTTCCCGACGCTTGAGGACTCGCTAACGCTGCGCTATCCGTTGAAGCAACTGGCGTCATAGAGCATTGGGCATGGGGCCATCGGTAATTATTGTCATGCCCATGTGCCATTCGCCATGCCCAATTATCCACGATCAAAAGTTCATGACTGAGCTATAATGCCACAACCCCACCCAGACTCGCCTAGAATTACGGTAACTTGTGCTGTGGTTACTGTCAGCGATACACGCACTTTTGAAACAGACAAAAGTGGCCAGCTAATTCAGCAGTTACTCCTTAGTGCTAACCATACTATAGGAGCCTACACAATTATCAAAGATGAACCAACACAAATTCAAGAGCAGATAGAAAATCTAGGTAAAAGCTCAAATTTGAATGCTGTAATTTTCACTGGTGGTACAGGCATTGCACCAAGAGATACTACCTATGATGCCATTGAAAAGTTACTAGAGAAAACCTTACCCGGATTTGGTGAGTTATTCCGTTTTTTAAGTTATCAAGAAATTGGTTCGCGGGCGATCGCTTCTCGCGCTGTTGCTGGTATTTATCAAGATAAATTAATCTTCTCGCTTCCTGGTTCCAGTAATGCTGTGCTACTGGCCATGGAAAAGTTGATTTTACCCGAACTCACTCACTTGGTAAGTCAGGTTTCTAATTAGTCATTAGTATGAAAAAGCATGAAAGACTGTGAAAAACTACTAATGACTAATGACTTCGATTTCCCCCATGTCTAAAGCCATTAGGTGCGATTCGTTCACTCGAAATGAATAGAAATATTCAGGGATGAGTGACATTTGAGAGATAACCCTTAATGGGTGGAGTTCGCACTTTAATCTCTCTCAGATGATAACTGAATAACCATGAGGGTGATTCCAAAGGAAACTAAGGAAAAGTCCCTCTCCGTAGGTGCAACGGTAACAGCATCATCCCTACGGTAGCGACTAGCCATCAATCCGTAAAGCGGGATGAAAAGGAGGTAAAACTGGTAGCCTAAGCTGGTTCCCTTCGAGCATGAACCCATGAATAGCGAAAGCAAAGATGCGCCGAACCATCGTAATTTAGAACCAGCGAAATAAGGCTTATTGCGCTGGAGCCAAAAAGGCAAAGGATAACGGGACTGGCAAATCTCGTGTTGACCAGTTGCACTCCCGATAAAACCCGGTGGAGAGCATCATTCTAAAGGTTCTAACAATGGTTATTTGGAACGAAGTAACCTATCTTTGCTCTTGGTCAGGTCGATACCAAGCAAGTGCTAACTGTATGCAAAGAATAGGAGAGATTGAGTCAGAAGCGAACGCCCTGTTGTAATGACAAGGATATGCTGACGGACTTACGGTGAGTTGGAATGTAAAGTTATGAGTAGCAATGCAAAAGTCTAATACACGACAAATTGCTCTTAAACCAACCAAAAACGGTTTTCTTCCCTTGAAGAATCCAAAAAGGAAGGTATTGAGTAATGAATCGATGGGGGAATGGAAACACATCAACTGGCGTAAACTAGAACGACGTGTTTTTAAGTTGCAAAAACGAATTTACAAAGCATCTCTTCGTGGTGATGTCAAAACGCTTCGCAGACTCCAAAAGACGTTGATGAAGTCCTGGAGTACAAAGTGTCTCGCTGTGCGACGGGTTACACAAGACAACCAAGGTAAAAAGACGGCAGGAGTGGACGGTGAAAAATCATTATCCCCAGAAGCACGTTTAAAGCTGGTTGCCAAATTAAAACTTAACTCAAAGGTGAAACCGACACGACGGGTTTGGATTCCTAAACCAGGAACGGATGAGAAACGACCTTTGGGAATTCCCGTAATAAACGACCGAGCCTTACAAGCACTTGTCAAGCTGGCATTAGAGCCAGAATGGGAAGCGCAATTTGAACCTAACTCATACGGGTTCAGACCAGGGCGCTCATGTCATGATGCAATTGAAGCCATATTCAAAGCAATAGTGCAAGAAAGCAAATATTTGCTTGATGCCGACATTGCGAAATGCTTCGACCGAATCGACCATGAAGCACTGCTAAGAAAATTAAATACATCTCCCACCATCCGCCGACAAATTCGAGCATGGTTAAAAGCGGGGGTGATGGATGGAAGGCAGTTGTTTCCGACATCTGAGGGCACACCACAGGGTGGGGTAATTTCTCCGCTATTAGCTAATATTGCCCTCCACGGCATGGAAGAATGGATAAATAAGGCTTTCCCAGAAATTTCAAAAAATGGAAGGGAAACTTGGTATCACAAAAAAGGTACAAAGTTCAGAAGCCCTCAACTTATCCGATACGCCGATGACTTTGTGATTCTCCATAAAGACATAACCGTTGTCCAAAGATGCAGGGATATAATCTCTGAGTGGTTAAAAGACATGGGCTTGGAATTGAAACCTGCCAAAACACGTTTAACCCATACTCGGAATGAGTATGAGTCAGAAAAGCCTGGGTTTAACTTTCTCGGTTTTAACATAAGGCAGTGGAAAGTGGGTAAATACCACTCAAAACAAGGTTTCAAAACAATCATCACCCCAAGCAAGGAAAAGCAAAAGATACATTACGACCGAGTAGCAAGTATCATCGGTGACCATAAAGCAGCACCACAAGTGGCGTTAATCAGCCGACTGAATCCGGTAATAACAGGATGGTCTAACTACTACTCAACAGTGGTAAGTAAGGTTATCTTTTCTGATTTAGATAATCTCATGTATCCAAAGCTGAAGGCTTGGGCGCAACGCCGCCACCCCAAAAAATCTGGGGGATGGGTGTCAAAGAAATATTGGCAAACCATTGGTGGTGATAATTGGGTATTCGCAACCAGGCAGGAGGGTAAAAACCCGATGCGGTTACGGTCACATTCCGAAACGCCAATAGTTCGTCATGTGAAAGTCAAAGGCGATGCCAGTCCTTACGATGGCAACCTAATTTACTGGAGTTCAAGAATGGGGAAACACCCCGAAACGACTATGAGAGTGGCAACACTCCTAAAATCACAACAAGGGAAATGTACCCACTGCGGAATGTACTTTCGAGAGTCAGATGTACTGGAAATTGACCACAAAATCCCCAAAAGTTTGGGAGGCAAAGACGAATATAAAAATCTCCAGATATTACACAGACACTGCCACGATGAAAAGACAACTGAGGATGGTTCAGTTGTGAAGTACACATGACAATGTGCCGATTCATTGAGGAGCCGTGTAATGGGAAACTATTAAGCACGGTTTTGAAGACCAGCGAGTTTCGTGAGGAACTCGCTGAGTTTACT
>NZ_CAXTNP010000334.1:0-7325 GCF_964245575.1 uncultured Nostoc sp.
GGGCATCTGAAAATATGCACTCAAGTTTTTAAGCTCTCAAATCACTAGAGTGAATATCAGGATTAGCTGACTCAAATTTCCGAGAAAGCCCTTGCATCACCACCATGTCGCCATTATTAACTGTGGCGATCGTTAGTTTAGTTTTCTGGGCGGCTTGGGAACTTGGCGAGCAAGCGTATACTAATTGCGCCAGCATCACTCCAGCCAGAAATGCAGCTAGCACTTTAGCGAAGCGGCGAATACGCATCGCATAACTCCTTTAAAGTAAAAAACCGAACAAAACAAATTTTTGATTTTATGCTCTAATTTTGGGCAAAAGCTCAATAATAGAAATCATACCAATCTGATTTTCATCACGACCATTTGCAACAATTCTTCAATAAGAGGTTGAATCTATGACGGCAAAAGCAACTTATCAGTTTGCAGGTAAGACGATCCTAATTACTGGCGGTGCGGGAGATATTGGCAAGGCAACTGCACACCGTTTTGCTGCTAATGGTGCAGGAATAGCCCTGCTAGATTTAAATGAACCGAAGATGGCAGATGTGGCTGGGGAAATAAAAGAGTACAACGTTCCAGTTAGCACGTTTCGCTGTGATGTTACAGCTAGTGATGATGTTGCCAAAGCTTTTACTGGCACTGTAAAGCAGTTTGGGCGGATCGACTATGTATTTAATAATGCAGGTTATCAAGGAGTGTTTGCCAAGACTGACGAATATCCTGAAGACGACTTTCAAAAGGTGATCGACATTAACGTTGTCGGCGTTTTTCACATTCTCAAGGCGGCTGCACAGCAATTACGCGATACAGGTGGAGGCGCGATCGTTAATATGGCAAGTTATGCAGGGGTAGTTGGGCCGCCAAATATGTTGGCTTATGCCGCTTCAAAGTTTGCTGTCATTGGAATTACTCAAACGGCAGCAAAAGACTTAGCTCCTTACGGCATCCGAGTCAATGCACTCTCCCCTGCGTTGATTGGCCCTGGTTTTATGTGGACGCGGCAAACCGAATTACAAGCAGCAGTAGGGTCACAATACTTTGATGCCGATCCCAAGGTGGTTGAGCAACAGATGATCAATTCCGTGCCAATGCGGCGTTTGGGAAGTTTGGAGGAGGTGGCGAATGGAGTAGCGTTTTTGATGAGCGAAGAGGCAAGCTACATTACTGGCTTTAACTTGGAGGTGACTGGGGGATAATAGAAATTTAAAAATAATTGAGCAAAGATTATATCTTTGGGCATATACCCTAAACAATGTAATCATACCTTTGATAGATACATAGTTTTTGCAGGTAGTATATGGGACAACCTTTTTTGGAGCGGCGCGATCGCAAATTAGACCTGGCTGCTCATGCTGCTTGGCTCTATTACATCGCCGGCAATACGCAAGAAGAAATTGCCGCCAAGCTCAATGTGTCCCGGCAAGCTGCACAACGCTTAGTAGCACTGGCAGTTAGTGAAAAATTGATTAAATTTCGACTTGATCATCCCCTGAGTGAATGCATTGCTCTGGCTGAATCGTTACGCGATCGCTTTGATCTGTCACTTTGTGAAGTAGTACCAACTGACGCAGGGAATGGTGATACATTATACGGAATTGGTGTATGTGCTGCCACCCACCTAGAGGCTTATCTAATGGCTAAAACCCCAAGTATACTGGCGTTTTCGTCAGGTCGCACATTGCGAGCAATGGTGGAGCAGATACCCTCAATGAACCAACCCCAACATAAAATTGTTTCAATTATTGGGAATATGTCTCATTCTGGGCGTGCAGGTCGTCACGAAGTGGTTATGCATTTATCCGATCGCGTCGGTTCCCAAGCTTACCCAGTGCCGACTCCCGTTGTCGCCACTAGTATCGAAGAACGAGAACTCTTGCAGACTCAGCGATCGTTTCTTGCCGTCAAAACTCTTGCAGAGCAAGCCAAAGCAACCTTTGTCGGAATTAGTCACATTGACTGGAATGCTCCGTTACATCAAGACGGCTTCATCAATGACGATGAGGTGGCTGAATTGATTGAACTGGGAGCAGTAGGAGAAATTGCAGGTTGGGCTTACAGCGATCGTGGAGTACTACTGCAAAAGGGGACAAACAGTCGGGTTGCCAGCGTAGTCCTCGAACAATCGGCTCATCGACTCATTATTGGTGTGGCAGGCGCTGTGAGAAAGTCGGAGGCGATTTTGGCTGCTCTGCATGGCAAGTTAATTACAGGACTGATTACTGATGAAGCTGCTGCCCAAGCTATTCTTTCTAAGATTTAGTAAGTACTTACACAAAGTTGATGTAAATTTAGATGCGTTGAAATAGCAGTAAAGTATCGGGAATATGTTCAGTAGCAGCATTGGATCTAATGCACTACGCCTTGATCCTGTCACCCGTGCAACTTATCGGCTACCGGAAGTTCCCAGTGGGAATGCGGGAGGGGTAATCCTGATAACGCCTCAATTGCGTGTTATGGATCGAGCTGACATCGGGGTGAGAAATGAGGGTACAGGCAATGCAGGTAATTTCGAGGTTTATGCTGACTCGATTTTCCTGACTAATCACGGGACAATTTCCGCAACTACACAATCTGGAAACGGAGGAAACTTGGTTCTCAATGCTCAACAACTATTATTAATGCGGGGTAATAGCAAAATTTCTGTTGAAGCTAAGGAAGCAGGTGATGGTGGTAATATCACGCTCAACGCTCCGAGCATTGTGGGTTTAGAAAATAGCGACATTATTGCTAATGCCGTCAAAGGTCGGGGGGGCAATATCCAAATCACTACACAAGGGCTTTTCGGACTAAAGTTTCGTTCCCAACTCACACCAGAGAATGATATCACTGCCAGTTCCCAATTTGGGGTTAGCGGCACGGTTCAAGTCAATACCATCGGCGTTGATCCAAATTCGGGTTTAGTCGAACTACCAGCAAATGTCACTGATCCATCTCAGCAAATTGTCACAGGCTGCACGGGCAATCAACGCAACCCCTTTGTCGCAACGGGTCGGGGTGGTGTGCCGCAAAATCCAAATCAACAAGTAATGAACGATCGCACTTGGTCTGACACCCGCGACATCTCAGCATACCGCAAAACTCGTGAGGTGACAGCCCAAATTCCCCCCTCTCCAGAGATACTTGTCCAAGCTACTTCCTGGCATCGCAACGCTAATGGCAAAGTTGAATTAATTGCAGCGCAATCTCCCGCAAATATACAACCGCAGTTAACTTGTGCTGCACTTGTGAGGAATTAGTTGCTCCAGGAACTCTGCAACCCTTGTAAATCACAAGTGCAATCATGTCCACTTTTTGTCAAAGATGGAGCGGCAGTACTGTAGACTTGGCAACGGCTCTTACCAAAGTTTCAATTCCCTTGCGACCGTCAGTAATAATCGAGAAGCGCGATACATGAACTTATCCCACTAATAATATCTGTGCTACAAAGCTTAGGCTTATTGAGAACTTAAAACGAAAAATCAAGGTTTTCAAGCACATTTTACGACGAAAAGAAGTAGGAATTTTTAGAATAGTGGGATAGGTTCATATATTAGATGCTATTTGATGGGCTATCTGCTGAGTAAGAAGTAGTTATAGAACGAGTGCGACAGAAGATATTAGAGCTATTTCGGAATTTTTTCTGATTATCCAGTTAGAGAATCTTAATAAATTAGGGACAATGCTTTTATAAACAATCCAAAAATTTAATCATTTCATACAATGAATGATAAGTATATACAGTCTTGCTGTTTGTGATTTTCCACAAAACTTGTTTAGAGTTTGATATCACTTCTACTGAGATTGGTAATTTATTTTGAATTTGATTAACTTGGAAGCCTGCACGTTTTAAAGCACGAATAGTCCATGTTACAGCAATACCCTCACCTATCACATTAATTTCTCCTTTGTAAGGTAGGTGGAGATGAAATTCCCCAGAAGCAACATCGAACTCTACACCTTCACTCTCAAAAGTATCAGCAAATGCACCACTCAACACCAAATCTTCCGGTGCGCCAACGGATAAAATACCATTAGTTGATAATAGCCAAACTTTATCAGCAAGGCGCAAAGCTAAATCTAAATCGTGGGTAGAAAGGAGAATCGCCTGATTAGTTTCTCGTGCTAACTGGCGTAACAACTGCATAATTTCTACCCGTCGCGGTAAATCTAAAAATACTGTTGGCTCATCAAGTAACATAACAATAGGCGACTGAGCCAAAGCGCGCGCAATCATGATTTTTTGGCGTTCACCATCACTTAATTCACTAACTTGGCATTGTGCTAAGTGTACTGCTCCTACAGATTTTATTGCCCAAGTTATTATAGCTTCATCTTCGGGTGTCAAATTTCCCCACCAGTCAGTGTAAGGATATCGCCCCAAACTCACCAAGGTGTAGGCTGATAGCATTCCGACATCAACTTTCTCAGTAAGTACCAAACTCAGACGTTTAGCTAATTCTTGTGGTGCTAACTTGTAAATATTTTCTCCTAAGAGTCGGACTTCACCTGCTATTGGGGGTTGCATTCCGGCGAGCGATCGCAGTAATGTAGATTTCCCCGCACCATTAGGGCCAAGTAAGCAAACCAGTTCCCCAGCTAAGAGAGATACCGAAATATCCGACGCAACACACCGAACAGTTTTTCGGGATGTTTTATAACCAATAGTCAAATTGTGAGTTGTTAAAATCGAGTTACTCATTAGAGAATTAACTTTAGAAACACTCTGCGTTACTTTGCGCTTACTTTGCGTACCTCTGCGTTTAAAAAAACCTAATTACGACGGAAAAGACTTCCGAGAATTACGCCGCAGAATCACCCAAGTAACAACAGGAGTTCCTATCAAAGCGGTAACAGCATTTAAAGGTAAAACCATCTGACTTACCGCAAGTTGAGAAAACAAATCTGCAAACAATGCTAAGATTGCACCTATCATTGTTACACTAGGAATTAATATCCGATGGTCGGAAGTATTAAAAAGACTACGACAGAGATGAGGAATTGCTACACCTAGAAATGCGATTGGCCCACAAAAAGCAGTAATTGCGCCTGCTAATATAGATGCACTAGTAATAATTGAAAATCTAGTTTTCTGCACCGTTAAACCTAGACTACGTGCATAAGATTCACCAAGTAAAAGTGCATTCAAAGATTTCGATTGCAAGACTGCTCCCAATAAACTCAAAAATATCACAGGAATTAAAACAACTAACTGTCTCCAAGTCACCCCAGCAAAACTACCAAAAGTCCACATTATATAACTTTGAATACGTTCCTTTGAACTAAATTGCAACAAAATACTAACAATTGCACTAGTAGCATAACCAAACAGTAAACCTAAAATTAGTAGCGTCATCGTATCTTGCACTCGGCGAGAAACAACTAACATCATCCCTAAAACTGATGCAGCACCAAGACTTGCTGCTATGACTAAACCAAAATCACTAATGATTCCCAAATCTGCTAATAATGTTGGTGTCGTAGCACTTGCTGTCAGCACAACTAACGCTACACCTAAACTTGCACCAGAACTAATACCCAACACAAAAGGCCCTGCTAAGGGATTTTTAAATAGGGTTTGCATTTGTAAGCCACTCACACCTAAAGCTGCACCCGCTAAAGTTGCAGTTAAAGCTTTAGGTAAGCGAAATTTGAGAAGAATATGAGTCCAAGTAACTTTTTCTGGTTCAAGTCCTAGCAAAATTTTTATTACTTCATTCAGGGGAATATCAACTGAACCTAAAGCCAAGTCTAATAAAAAGGCAAATATTAAACCTGTAAGTAAACTTGAAAAAATAATAATTTTTAGAGCCGGAGTTTTTTGATTTAATAACAGGGGTTTAAATTTACATTTTTTGTTTAACATTATTAAATAATTTTGCGGTAATAAAATAACTGATGATTAGGTAATATCTCTGGATGCAATATTTTAATCAAGTCAGATAAAACTATATCTGGATTACTGATTCCACCTTCCCAGTAATCATTACCTCCACTTTCATTAACACGAGCATTATTATTGTATAGATTGCCTGTTTTCACAGCTTTAAAATCAGCATAGCGATTATCTTCTGTGACTAAATCTTTTAAACTTTGCCAAGATTGGCTAAAATTCAACCAGTAGTCAGCGTTTGCTGCACGTTCCAAAACAACTTCAAAAGATAAAGGTAGACTACCAGAAAATTTATCATCACTCCAGAGATAGTTTGCACCCGCATCAGCCAGATATTTAGCTACATAACTTTTGCCTCCAGGCATATACCAAGTTTCTTGAAAATTGAACCCAACAAATACAGTCGGACGATTTTTTACAGATTTAGCTTTTTGAGCTACTTGTTCATATTTATTAGCAATTTCACTAAATATCTTTTCTGCTTGTTCGTCTTTATTAAAAAACAGAGCAGTAAATTTTAACCATTTGCTTCTTCCCAGTGGCGTGTCTTCCATATATTCAGAATTTATCCCCACTTTCAAACCCGCCTCTGTGAGTTTGGCATAACTATCAGTTTGAGAATTTCCAGTACCAAAAGTTGTTACCAAGTCAGGATTTAATTCTAGTACTTTCTCTATATCCACATTTAAATTATCACCTACTTGTGCTAACTTTCCGGCTTTGATTTTCTCGACTACATCAGGAGTATTGACTTGCTTACTATTACTAATACCAATAAGCTTATCAACTACACCTAACTTGGCTAAGTGAGGTAAATGAGTAGTAGATAGAGAAACTATTGAGTTTATCGGTACTGTAATTACCTGTGCTTGATTAAATCCTTTCGGTGTAGGAGTTCCACATTGGACTAAAATATATTGAAAACCTGTCTTAGCATTTTGCCAAGGATTCTTAATGGTGACTACTTTGTAGTGTTTGTGATATTCTACTGCCAAGCCTGTGGCATGAGTAATTTTAACTTTATTGGGAAAGTAATCAGTATTTTTATCGTATCCTTGAATACAACTGTTATTATTAGTATTTGTAGATATGTTGATTGCTGTACTATGGCAAGCAATGATTAAAGTGGTAATTAATAAGAATTGACTCGCGCCTACAGCAATATCAAAAACCAGCTTTCGATGGCGGAAGCGCCCGCCGAAGGCATCGCGAAAAAGCCGCGCAACTATAGCCATCATCCGTACCTCGCAGATGGTGTGAACAGTAAGTTAACCATCGGCGGGCATCCTGACTCAGAGACTAAAGCCTCTTTACAGTTGCGGGACAGCGCCGGATTTACACCGGACTTTCCCCCTTGCGTCTGATGGCTGCTCCCCATCAGAACCGACCTCTGCATTGGAGCATATAGCGGTTCTCGCTTGAGTGAAATACAAAATGTGGGAGGATGAACAAAGTC
>NZ_CAXTNP010000335.1:0-7262 GCF_964245575.1 uncultured Nostoc sp.
CCCTCATCCCCTACACCCTACTCCTCACTCCCCACTCCCTCCTCTCCAGCATGATAGGAACTGCGAACCAGAGGTCCAGAACGAACATGGTTGAATCCCATTTCCCATGCTAATCTGCCGAGTTGATCAAATTCCTCTGGAGTCCAATATTTTTGGACTGGCAGATGTTCAAGAGTTGGACGCATATACTGCCCGATAGTCAAGCGATCGCACCCCACAGCCCTTAGATCAGCCATTGCTTCAACGACTTCATCAAGTGTTTCTCCGTGTCCCAGCATCAAACCTGATTTGGTGGGAATTGTCGGATCGATTTCTTTGACCATAGCTAGTACTGAGAGGGAGCGATCGTACTTGGCTCCCCGGCGCACTGGCCCAGTTAACCGTTTCACTGTCTCAATATTGTGATTGAAACAAGCTGGTCTGGCTTTTACAATCATAACTATTCGCTGGCGTTGACCTGATTCCCCAACACCAGCACCACCCCAAAAATCAGGGGTCAGCACTTCAATTTGAGTCTCTGGGTTCAACTGGCGGATAGTTGCGATCGTCTCCACAAAGTGCCCTGCGCCCTGATCGGGCAAGTCATCACGGGCTACAGAAGTCAGCACCACGTAACGCAATCCCAAAAGCTGCACCGCCTGGGCTACCTTTTGGGGTTCCTCTAAATCAACAGGCATTGGTGCATGACCTTTATCTACTTGACAGAAAGCACAAGAGCGTGTACACGTAGGCCCCATTAGTAAGAAAGTTGCAGTTTTTTGGGCATAGCACTCCCCCCGGTTGGGACAGCGCCCTTCTTCGCAAATTGTGTGAATTTGGCGCTGCTTAATAATGCGTTGTACGGTAGAGATTTCACTGGCTTTGCCAATAGGACGACGTAACCAGCTAGGCATTGCCGTAATTTCAGACTTTAGTTCGGCTCGTTGTGACGAAATCATAGACATCTAAGCAAGATACGGGTATAGAGTAATGGTCTGTTAATTAAGAATAAACGCGGGGATGCTCTTAATGAAGTCACCATGTCTCGGTATCACCATGTCCCTTATGCCCTAGAACAGAGCTAAAGCCTTAAATATAACGATGACACAAATTGAAAATAGCACAAGCTAAAGTTTTACAAAACACCTCTAGCAATGTCATTTATACCGAAATATACTATCCCCCAATTGCTAAAAATTTTGTATATAGTGGGGGAATTCTCAATGACAATCGGCAAAGCCGCTATTTACACTTAAAGTTTCTGTTAGAGCAAACAGTCGTGGCAAGCAACAAAATTTTAGTTATCGATGACACTACAGTTGTCAGGGTAAAAGTACGAGAAATGTTGCCTCCGGGCAATTTTGAGGTACTGGAAGCAAAAGACGGTTTAGAAGGACTAAATTTCATTCTTCAGGAAAAACTCAGCCTGATTATGCTGGATTTCCTGTTGCCTAAAATGAGTGGCTGGGAGGTTTTCCAGAAAGTTCAAGCCGATCCGGAATTAAGGAAAATTCCTTTGGTGATCATGTCTGGTCGCAAGGAAGAGGTGACTGAGAAAATCACAGAACCCTTTGAATACTTTGAATTTCTGGGTAAGCCTTTTGATCAGAAGCAACTAATTAACGCAATTAAGTTAGCTATGACCAAGGCGAAACTGCCACGCCCAGAACTAGTGCCCGTAGGAGCAGCAGTTGCTGTTAAAAATGGCACAGTTGCAACTTCTAGTGTAGCCACTACTTCGGTAGCAACTCCTAGTGCTGTAAATACTGCGATCGCAACTCCTAGTATCGGGGAAGCCTCCAACGCAGAAATTAATGCATTGAATGAGAAAATTGTCAAAATGCAAGCTGAAATCGATGGTTTGAAGAAACAGCTAACTCAGGTTGTGACCTTTATTAAACAAAAAGTCAAGTAGTATTTGTACTCATTATTATTATCGCAGCCAAAAATACCCCGTTTATAATAACGGGTGTCCGATTAAAAGCGGGTAAAAATAGTTAGTACAAAAATACTTATGTTGACAAATCATCGTTGACCACAAAATTCAAAAGCAGGAAAAAATAACTAGCAATTATCTGCACCTCTATAAATTTTGAATTTTGAATTCCCCGAACGCTTTCTTTATGTTGAGCGGAGTCGAAACACAGCGTCTTCGCAAAAGAAAAAGTTGAGAGTCTAGCAAAGCAGCCCAATACCCACTAAACCTGCCGCAGTTTGCTCTTAATCGAAGGAGAACGGTAGGCTTTTTTCTTAATTATCCTGCTCCTGCAATCATCAATAGACCATACTCTAAGGGCATAGCATTGCTGTGCCCTTACAAAAAATGTAGTTTTTAAACTTATTCATATTTAGTATTTATTTTAAATTCGTAAATCCTATAACAATTATTTATCAAATAAATTTGGTAATCATGTCCTTGGCAACCTTAGAGGTTCTTTGAAAAGTATTCTTGTCGGTATAAAAAGTTTTAGTTACCTCAAAATCCCCCGATAAATTAGGGGACTTTGACTGCGGCTCTCCCCTTTTTAAGCTAGGGGGGATCAAAAAGTGCCTAAAGTCACAGCGAAACACTTTTCAAACAACCTCTTAAAGAAAAGAGCGATATTCCTGAAATTGAAGTTATCAAAGAATACGGAAAACTACCGGAAATTATTTGTTATCCTGGTCAACTTAATTAGGTATTTATGAATAATCCTCAGTAATGCTATCGATGGTTTAGAAGAGTCATTTATCATTGTTCATCCATCATTGGTAAATAACAAAGAACAAATAAGTAAAGACATAGACACTTCAGTGGATTATTATCGGGTAGGACAAATTCATATCTTTACTGAACTAACAGATTCTAATACGGCGATAATTCGGATTGCTGATAACGGTTCTGCTATGACAAAAGCGGTGCAGCAGAAAATATTTGACCCATTTTTTACCACCAAGTCGGTAGGAAGTGGTACAGAATTGGGTTTGTCGATTAGCTATCAGATTATTGTGGACAAACACAAGGGCAGTTTAACCTGTGATTCCACATTAGGAAAAGGGATTGAGTTCGTGATTGAGATCCCGATGCAACAGTCAGATAGCTACAGCAATCCGATTTGATGTTTGAACAAATCTAAGTATATTTAGGGGGTAAAATCGTTGTGTAACGCACCAAAATACTGTAGTGGTCGCATAGAGAAATTTAGTCTGAGAATGTTGCTGTTCTCAGAGTTTTTGGGAACTATAGGATTATTAGGCTAGAAATTTGTCAGTCAGTCCGCCAATAAAACAAAGGTGACTTAGCTGCGATCGCCGAGCCAATAGTGAATAAGTAACAAGAAGTTAAATTAATTTAAATACATGAATTACAAAACTGATATAAAAACGTTTGATTTACCAGAATCTAGTTTAATTTTAGTGGTAGATGATACTACTACAAATTTAGAAATTGTATTGAACATATTAACTAACATAGGTTTTAACGTTATTACAGAAAATAATGGAGAAAGTGCAATTAAGCAAGTTGAATCTAGACAACCTGATTTGATATTATTAGATGTAATTATGCCTGGAATAGATGGGTTTGAAACCTGTAAAAGGCTGAAAAAAAACTCAGCTACTTGTGATATTCCAGTAATTTTTATGACGGCAGATTCTGATACTGATAGTAAGGTAAAAGGTCTAAATATCGGGGCAGTTGATTACATCACTAAGCCATTTCATGAAGAAGAATTATTAGCTAGAATTAAAACCCATATTCAATTACGAAATCTCACAAAAAGTTTAGAGAAACGAGTTGCAGAAAGGACAGCAGCGTTGTCTAAGGTATTAAAAGACTTACAAGAGTCTCAAGTTCAACTTGTACAGACAGAAAAAATGTCTGCCCTGGGTCAATTAGTAGCAGGAGTTGCTCATGAAATTAATAATCCAGTTAGTTTCATTCATGGCAATCTCGGACACGCTTCAGCATATTTCCAAGACATGAGCAACATCATTAACCTCTATCAGCAGCACTATCCTAATCCGGTTCCAGAAATTCAAAAGGAAATTGCAGCGATAGATTTGAAGTATATGCTTGCCGATCTACCTAATTTAATTTCCTCAATGAAAGAGGGTGTTCAGCGCATTCGTAACATTAGCACCAGTCTGAGAACCTTTTCTCGAGCAGATAGCGATCGCAAAGTTTCTTGCAACATTCATGATGGCATTGACAGCACAATCATGATTCTCAAACATCGCTTAAAAGCATCCGAGGATCATCCTGATATTCAGGTAATTAGAGATTACGGTAATTTCCCAGAAATAGAATGCTTTATCGGACAACTAAATCAGGTATTTATGAATTTATTAGCTAATGCTATTGATGCTTTAGAGGAGTCTAATGTAGGGCGCACCTATATTGAAATTGAAGCAAATCCCAATCAAGTTTTGATTCAAACTAGCCTCACTGAAAACAAAAAACATATTTTGATTCGGATTAAAGATAATGGCGTGGGAATGTCACCTGATGTCCAGCAAAAAATCTTTGACCATTTATTCACCACCAAGCCTGTAGGCCAAGGCACAGGATTAGGGTTATCAATTGCTCGTCAAATTGTTGTCGAGAAACATGGAGGAACTCTGGAAGTAAATTCAGCACCAGGACAAGGTTCAGAGTTTATCATTAAGCTTCCCGTTTGAAAATCACAGCAAAAATAATTCTCCATATATAGCACTCTTATCATTCTCAAGCACCGTTTAAAAGCTAATAAGATTCGTCCTGATATTCAAGTAGTTCAAGATTACGGCGAATTTCCTCCAATAAAATGTTTTCCAGGACAACTGAATCAGGTATTTATGAATTTATTGGCAAATCCTATTGATCCTTTAGAAGAGTCTAACTCTGAACTGAGTTTTGATAAAATCAGCGCCAAGGGAGAAGACTGCGACCCCCTCACCGCTTTGCGTCTACATGAATTGCCCTAAGAATAAAATAAGGGTTGCAGCTATTGTTTGCGTAAGTCCTGTTCATGCAAAAGAAAACTGCTGTATGATAACCATTCCCATTTCTTAGAAATAAAAGCAAGCATCAAATCCTCTGAAGAAAGATGTTAAGCAGTTACTTTAGATGTATTTTGGGGAACTCTAGAACTGTAGTTTCAAAATTGTGTCCTCAAAATTTATGACCAATCAACTTAACCACTCAATGGCTACGCTTAATCTTTCTTTAGAACGCGATATATTTTTACGTACATTAATCAGAGAATTATCTGGTACTTTGCAGGACGTAGTTGGTTTAGAAGAAGCTTCTGGATTTATTAGTGTAGTTGGTGAAAGGATGGCTAGGCAGATCAACCAAGATTACAAATCTGCCCTGGAAGTCTCAAATCTTTCGCGTAGGCAGGTAGCTGATGTCTTGATTGATTTAAAAAAACGAATCCAAGGCGATTTTTATGTCATTGAGCAGGATGATGAAAAAATCATCTTTGGCAACCGCGTTTGCCCATTTGCCGAAAAAGTGGTTAATCGCCCTGCCATGTGTATGATGACTTCAAACGTTTTTGGAACGATCGCAGCTAATAATCTAGGATATGCGAAAGTAGAATTGCAAGAAACCATAGCACAGGGGGCTTCTGGATGTAGAGTTATTATTTACTTAAAACTTACAGAAGAGGCAGAAGATGCAGAAGGTCGAGAATACTTTAGGGGACTAGAATCTGTCTAAACCCTTTACCACTAAACTAACCCCAAAATACAAGCTTGAGTGCAGATATGTAAAGTAGAGCCGAACCGTGAAATTGAAAGCTCCATGACTCCTGAACAATTTCTTGAATTTGCTAGAGTTTTACCAGAACCTTTACTTCTGGTGAGTAGTGATGGTCAGTTGTTAGCTACCAATCAACCAGTAGCAGATATGCTGGGGTTACGGCGTCAGGAACTGCGGGGAAGAACGCTCTTTGAACTTGTAAATGAGTCTGCTAATGATGTTGTAAAGTACCTCCAAGCTTGTTCAAGTAGCAGGGCAATGGTTATTGGCTCTTTGACTTTACGAAAGAATGATGGACAAACGCTAATATGTCGTAGTCAAGGAGCAGTTATTCAACCTTGGTCGCCTGAATCTTCAGCTTTAATTCTCTTACGTTTGGAAAATAGAACTTTAGCCAGCAGTAAATTTGTTCTCTTGAACGATAAAATCGATGAGTTAGCGAAAGAAGTTCAGAGACGTAAACAGGCGGAGGAAGCGCTCAAGAAAGCGAATCAAGAGCTAGAAATTCGGGTTGAGAAACGTACAACTGCTTTACAAGAAACACTAAATGAACTAAAACTTACCCAAACTCAGCTTATCCAAGCTGAGAAAATGTCTAGTTTAGGGCAGATGGTCGCTGGTATTGCCCATGAAATTAATAACCCCGTTAGTTTTATTTATGGTAACCTTCACTACGCCCACGAATACACTCACGATTTACTAAAATTGGTGCAAATTTATCAACAAATTTGTCCAAATACTCCTCCAGAAATTCAAGAGCAAATAGAAGAAATAGACTTAGATTTTCTGATTCGAGATATAACTAAACTCTTCCAGTCAATGAAAGTAGGAACAGAGCGCATTAAGGAAATTGTTAAATCACTACGTAATTTTTCCAGACTTGATGAAGCAGAACTTAAGGAAGTCAATATCCACGAAGGAATTGATAGTACTTTAATGATTTTGGAGCATCGCTTGCAAGCTAGGCATGAGTACCCAGAAATCAAAGTCATCAAAAAATATAGTCAACTACCTAATGTAACTTGCTACCCTGGTCAACTTAACCAAGTGTTTATGAATATTATTGTAAATGCGATCGATGCGCTGGAGGTATCGGCGGTCAATGCTCAGTGGTCAAAAGTCAATCCACAAAATACTGACAATCAAACACTTACAAAGAATAATCCCCAAATTGAAATTAAAACTGAGGTAATCGATGAAAAATGGATAACGGTTAGTATTGCTGATAATGGTTTGGGGATAAATGAACAAGTTCACTCAAAGCTCTTTGATCCATTTTTCACCACTAAACCTGTGGGCAAAGGTACTGGACTCGGACTATCTATAAGCTATCAGATTATAGTTGAAAAACATTACGGACAAATTAGCTGTTTTTCTGTTTCAGGAAAAGGTGCAGAATTTGTAATTAGGATACCTGTAGCTCACTCTCATGAAATTTAATTACTAATTTAGTATTTTTTCCAAAAATCAATATAATCATCATCTATTAGTAATATTATTTATATATATAGGATTCATATTTGATTGCGTGAAATACACGTAGGGTGCGTTATGCCTC